>CAMNJY010000018.1 GCA_946541745.1 uncultured Prevotellaceae bacterium | reverse complement strand
TGCGTGCCAGAGCCGGCGAGATGCTCTCGGCAATCTGGAGTCCCGTCACGCCCTGCTCATACGAGCGAACAGAGCCGTCGGGGAAGGTAATCTTAATTTCCATATCTACAATATATGTTTGAAGTTTAAATTCAGCGTGCAAAGGTAATATATTCTTTTGACACCGCAAAACGAAACCTCAACTTTTTCTGCTACTCCCTCTCGATGAAGATGCGGCGGACGATGCCGTCGGTGGCATAGTAGGCGCGCGGGATGGTGGCCGTGGCAAACATCTCGAACACCCGGCGGTCCTCCTGGGCGGAGTAGGGGAGCGACAGCCCCTGCGACTTCCAGAACGCCGCCACGCTCCCGGCCCCCTCCTCGCGGCTGACGGCCACCATGCTGAAATCGCGGTCATTGCGGTGCTGCAGGTAGTAGTCGTTCAGCCGGGGCAACTCGCGCCGGCAGTCGCTGCACGACGTGTTGAACAGCACCACCACCGTCTCGCCCTTCAGCCTGGCGGTCGAGAAGGTGCCCGCCGTGCCGTCGGCCTCCACCGTCGCCACCGTGAACACCGGCAGGCGGTCGCCCACACTGACCCGCTCCTTCACCTCGCTCTCCTCGTCGTCGGCCATGCTGCAGCCCAGCAGGGTCAGCGCTATCAGCACGGTCCATAATCGTGTCGTCTTCATCATGTCAGTCGTTTACCATTACCTTGCGCGTCTTGCGGTCGTTGTCGGTCCCGGCCTCTATGATGTACACACCGGTGCGAGGCAGGGTGAAGCTGTATTCGGGCATCTGCGGACTGGCGGCATGGAGCAGTCGGCCTGCCATGTCGTAGCAGCGCACGCTGACCACAGGCTCCTGCGTAGAGGCTATCACCCTGGCCGTCATGCCCTCAGTGAATATCTGCAGGTGGGTCTCCTCGGCAGCCTCCTCCATGCTCAGACTGCGCACGAGGTAGTAGCGGTTTTGTGTCTGTCCGCTGACGCTCACCGTCATGCCCGACTCCAATGGCGTGAGCTTTTTCTCCACGGCATCGTAGAGGGCCACGCTGTCGCCCAGCTCCTCAACGTCGCTGAACGTCAGCAGGCACGGGGCATCGCTGGCCGACTCCACGCCGAGCGGCAGCGTGCGGAACTCGCGGATGCTGTTCACCGTTGTGGCCAGCCGTCCGCAGAGCGTGTACACCGTGGGCACCTGCTTCAGGTCGCTGTTGAGGAACACCTCCGTGTCCTCCTCGGGCATGAAGTCGTTGCTGGCCTCGCTCCGCAGCATGACCAGCGCGCTGCTCCGCAGGCCGCCGCGCTGGGCAGTGATGACCATGCCCAGCGGCTCTTTGCCGGCTGAGCGGGTAGCACGCGACTTCAGCGGGAACTGGTTGCCGTCGCCAGTGGCCTGGGCATAGGTGGAAATCGTAACGTTGTCGGTAATGTCCTCAACGACATAGTTGCCGGAAACATCTACCTCAGGCACCTCAACGGTGACCGTCTTCGTTGTGCCGTTCTCCAGCGTGATAGTCTCTTCCTTAGTGGTCATCCTCTGCTTCGTACCGACGACGATGGTGAAGGTCTCCTCGCCCGACTTCACACCGTAGCGGGTCTTGGCCTGCATGTCGGCGGTAAAGCTGATGGTGGCAGCTTCGCCTGGCGTAGTGGCTTGCACAAAGAATCCCTGTCCAGGAGCTACCTTTGCGTCGGTAATAGTGAAGGTGCCGTTTTCCTGCTTAATCCAGGTGCCAGCGTCGGCCAATTGCACTAATTGCTGGCCTGAAGCCGTCAGTATCCAGTACTTCTTCACTAAGCCGGTGTTCACCTCGAAGAACTTTGTCATATCCAGTCCGGCGACGAACGGATTCTCCACCAGATAGTAGCCTAAGTTGGAGATACCCGGCGAGACGGTCTCGCTGATAGCATTCAGCTTATTGGCAATAGGCAGTCCGTAGTCGGCATTAGGCTGCGTCGGCACGCGGGTGTAGGTGCGCATGTCGCCGTAGCGGCTGGCGGTAGTCTCCGTGCGCTGTATCTGCTGGTAGGTGTGCTGCACCACGCTGCCGTCGACCATGGGCAGCAGCAGGTCGCTCTTCAGTCGGCCACGGTTCTTGGCACGGTTCTTCGACGACTGCACGGTGCTGAGCTCCGTGTCGGTGCCGCCGTCGTTGGCGCCCGTCTGCGAGAACTCATAGTAGTCGTACATGGTGTCCTCCTTGGGCAGGCGGATGATGGCGGGGTTGGCGTTGCTACCGCCCTTGAGGTCGTTCTTCACCATGACCGAGAATCCGCCCTGCGTGTAGTCAACCGTGGCATCGTTGTAGGTGTTGCTCCAGATGCCCTTCATGGCCACATTGGCCTTCTTGCCGCCCATGGGCTTATAGCCCAGACGGTCGAGATAGCGGTCGGCAGCGGTGTCGTTCCAGCCGTTGGTGGCCCATGCGCCTTGCAGCGAGGAGCCGAGGTTCTGCGTCTGGTCGTCGTCGGCAGTGGCATAGTTGGCACCAATCTCGTAGAGCACGGCCTTGGCCTTGTCCCAGCTGCGCTGGTAGATGGCGGGGCTGTAGCGGTCGTAGCCAGCGCCGAAGGTGACGTTCTCGTAGTACGTGGTCTTCTGCTGAGCCGTGCCGGTGGGGGCGTACCACTCTCCTGCGATGGTGCCCTGCAGCGGTGAGCCGAGCAGATACCAGCGGTTGTTGTCTAACTGATACTCCACCCAGGCGTTGTTGTAGTTCAGCAGATGGGCGTTCAGCAGCTCGGCACTTGGCTGGAAGGCTATCTCGTCGCAACTGTTGATCTGGTACATCTCGGCGATGAGGTCGCCCGGGCGTCCTCGGTCGGGAGCGCTGCCATAAGTGTCGGCCCAGATGTCGTAGAGGCGAGCCTGCATGTCGTAGCGCAGTATGGGCGTGGCCGTGGCCGCTGTAGCGCCGTTTCCGTCCCATCCGTCCTGGTCGCGCAGGTTAGGGAATGGCGATGCCGCCAGAGTGGTATTTCCGCTCTCAGTGTCGAGGGCGTCGTAGAGCACGGGTGCATCGCCCCACTCATTGCTCTTGATGAGCACGTGGGTGCAGTAGAGCGGTGCAAAACCTTTGCGCAGGATACGGTCCTTCGGTGTGCGGTAGTTCCAGTAGTTGGTCTCATACTGATATAGCCCAGACGTTGCGGGGAGCGTGTTGCTGACGAGCAGCTCGTTGTTGTTGCGCTTCGATTCGTCTGTGGGTTCTGTTGTAGGCATGACAGTATTGCCGTCGGCGCGCCGCCAGTTGTCGTCGTTGTTCCAGTCGGTGTTGTCGGCGCCGCCTGTCCACACCTCGTAGTCGGGCACTATCTTTAGGTTGATGAGTATGGTGCCGTCGCAGGTGTTCTCGCCCGGACTCTCCTGGAAGGGCAGGCTCAGTGTGTAGTTGTAGCCCTCGCGTACCTCGAAGTTCTCGGTGAAGTAGACGCACAGGCGGTTGTAGTCGTTCTCCAGCTTGCCGCTGTTGGCGGCCTTGGCTATGTCGATAGCGTTGAGCTGCACAATCTTTCCCACTACAGGCAGCGAGCCGGTGTGCTCGTGGGTGGTGGCGTCGTAGCGGTTCATGGCCGTGTAGATAAGCTTGTCCCACACGGGGTCGTTGGTCGAGGCGAGGTAGATGTTCTCGTCGTTGGTCTTCTGTATGACCATCTCTGACTCGTTGGTCTGCACGAAGGCATTGCGGATGGGCAGCCAGAGGAAGTGGGTGTCAGTGGCGTTGGTGTTGTCGGGAGTGTGAATATTGTTGCCATAGTCGTCGGCCGAGCCGTGCTGCACGGTCGCAAACTGTGCCTTCTTGGCCAAGCGTATGCTCAGCACGGCATCGCCCGCGGCAGAGTAGTCGTAGCTGGCGAAGCCGTTCTGGTAAGGCACGAAGCCCGTCTTCAGCGTCGGAGCCTTCTCGCCCACCTTCACCCGCAAGCCCTGCGGCTCGTCGCAGAAATAGGCTACATATTCATTGGCGGAGGGGTTAAGGGCCTTGTCGAAGTAGCCGTCGTGGATGGGGCAGGCCACAAGGTAGAAGTAGGGGTCGTTGGCCGATGCCGACTCTGCCGGTATGCTGACCGACTTCTGGTGGAGCACCAGTTCGCCGGCGTCGACCAGCTCCTGCAGGTAGGCCACCATGCCTTGGGTTAAGGCAGGGTTGCCACCTGTTTCCGGGTGGCCGGTGATGCCCTCGAGCGAGGTCAGGTCGGGATAGTAGATGCGCAGTGTGGTCAGGGCCTCGTCGAGCCGCAAACCGTCCTTCTGCTGACGGTGGTAGTTGTCGAGGGTGGCCAGCGTGGTGCTGTTGCCTATCCACCAGTCGAAGTTGATGTCCTTCATCGCCACCTCGTTGCCGTGCAGGTCGTAGCCTTTCAGGTCGGTGACCAGCGTGGGAATCTGACCCTCGCACACCACGTAGTCGTGGCTGTCCTCCGACTTCTCCAGTCCCAGCAGCGTGTAGGGCGGGTCGATACGGAACACGTTGGTTTTGGTACACTCCGAGCAGAGGTTGAACAGCACAAAGGGGCGTCCGCTGGTAATGTCAACATTGGCGGTCATGATGTAGTAGTCGGTATTGGTCTTCCACTTCAGCTGCGGGAAGTTGCCGTTTACCACAAGTTTACGTTCACCGTTCACCACTTCGCCGTAGACGGGATGCGTCAGGTTGACGGCTTTCTCAAAGGAGTAGGGTTCCAGGTTGTTGAAGTCATGGTTCCACTCGAAATACAATACTGAGGGGTTGACGTTGTTGACCGTCGGATTCTTTGAACGCCATGTAATCTTGTCGCCCAGGATGGAGGCATCGAAGGCAGGGGCGTAAGCCTGTTCAAAAGCTTTATAGTGAGCCAGGTATTCGGCATAGCCATTTTCGCCCTGCTGTACCACTTCCACTTCATGCACTTCGCTGAATTCACCGTCTTCAATGGCATCCGACAGTTCCTCAAGGGTAATGTTGCTGAAGTCGAAGGCCTCTAAGTGCAGATATTGCTTTTCTTGTGGGGTCAATGCCTTCAGCCCCTCCCTGAAATTGCTGAGGAACACCTGCTTGTCGAGAAACATAAATCCAATCTCACTTGTGTTGGAGGTGCTGAAGTTGTCAATCTGCTCAACCGACGATAATAGCTTGTTGTAGTCGACGCTCAGTTTCAGCAGCCGCATGTCGGTCACCACGTTGCCGCTTTCGTCGACGCTGACGCAGAGCGGGGTGTTCACCTCGGCCACAACCTCGGGCACGATGGCATAGACGGCGATGTTGTCGAGCATGAAGTCGCCGCCCTGCGACGACACGCAGTTGTTGTTCACCTCAATCCAATGACGGTCGTACTTATCGGTGACGACGAACTCGAAGTAGAACTGCTGCCAGACGACGTGATATTTATAATTATCGTAGTTAGGATTCTCAACGCGATGATCTTCGTCTACTACATTTCCATTTGCATCTACATATTGTCCATTTGCATTTTTCAACCATTGTTCTCCGTCCTGTCCAGAACCGTCGGGTGTAGCAGGTCCGTCGTCAAGCTCGTAAATCTGCCCCGGGCAGAAGCGGTAGAGCGTCACGGTCTCCTTCTTCGGCTCGCCGTGCTCGTCGTAGATGATGCGTCCGTCGGCGTCGTGCAGGTTGTGCTCGCCCTTCACGGTGAGGGTGATGCCGCCGGGGCAGCGGTTGTCGCCGCCGCCCATTTTGTTCGAGCCGGAAATCCAGCCGGAGAACATCAGCTTATCGCCAGCGCAGAAGTCACCCACGAAGGGAGCGGAGCAGATGTCGCCCGGCTGCTCGGAGGCGTCGATGTAGAGGAAGCCTTTCTGCAGGCCCTCGTCGGCTTGCAGGGCGGGAGCCATCTGTTGATCGGTAGCGTCGAGCAGTTTGCCGTACCCATACTCACTGTCATTGGCGGGCAATGCAATCTGGTGATTACCATAGTTGGTGGTCATGCTCGACACGATGGAGTAGGAGCCCCAGTTACATTCAAAGGCATCGTAAGAGTAGTTGGTCTTCTCAAAAGTCAGGGGCAGAGGGCTGCTGCCGTTCACTGCTGAGCCGGGAGTGGGTGTTCCCCATCCATGCTTGGTATCGCCCGAGGCGGGGTAGTGATACGAGCTGTTGGCAGGAAAGTCGAAGGTGACCTTGGCGATAGGTGCACCGGCCTGCTCGATGAGCTTCTTCGGACCGCGCCATGCAAACTCGTGGCTTGGGTTGTTCGGGTCTTTCATCACATAGTCGGAGCCATGGACAGACTTGTAAGGCAGGGTGACGGTGCCAGCATCGAAGATGATGGTGAACCGCGCGAGCTGGTATCTGACACCCTCGTTGTTCAGGTAGACGTTGACGTAGGCGGGGTTCTCTGGTCCGGCGGCCCGTGCCCGCACCTTCCCGTCGGTGTCAGGGCCTGGGTAGCGGAAGCACACGAAGCGGCTGTCGCCGTATTGCGTCTTGTTCTGGTCCGACATCTTGTCGTAGAAGTAGAAGCCGCGGAAGTCGGCCTCGGTGGCAGCATCGTAGGTGTCTACATCATCCACGAACTTCAGGTTGCCGCCATGCAGCGCTGCCAGCGAGGGGTTCCATCCGCCCAGGCGGATGCCTGTGCCGTTGGGGTCGTCGATGACCACCTCGATCTTGCCGCCCTGGTTGTTGTCGACGGCCGACACCAGATACTCGTTGAACGCTGAGAGGTCCTCCTGGCCGGCAGCCACGGCGGCGTTGTATTCCTCCATGTGGGCAGCATTGTCGAACACCCAGTAGTCTGAGAACAGGTGGCGCACACCGATGAACTCGCCGCGGTAGCCCACTTTCTTCTGCTTCTCGTAGAATATCTGGCGCACGGGGAAGTGGAACACCTTCGTCTCTAACCACTTGTCGCTGCCCTCGGTGCAGGCGGTCAGCTTGGCGGCCATCTCCTTGGCATCCTTCATATAATAGATGTAGCGCATGGTGAGCGACGGCTCCTTCAGGTCGCCGTCCAAATGGGCCGAGGGGTTGGCGTAGGTCTTGTCGTCATAGCGCGACACGTCGACGGCCACGGTGAAGGGCTTGCCGTCGCTGTTGGTGAAGTTGAAGCGGCGCTGCTCGTTGCGGGCGTAGCCGCCGCCGGGGATGACCGTGCCGTCGTCCCAGTGCCAGTCGAGCTTCTGGCCGGTCACCATGCCGTTCTTGTAAAGGAAATACTGCACGCTGCCGTCGTCACGGTCATCCAGGCTGACGTGGGCCTTCAGGTTGTCAAGGTCCATCGCGGTGTCCACCTCGTCGTAGTTGTAGAAGCGCTGGAAGTAGACGTGGTCGTTGCTCTTGTTCAGCACCGTGGGAAACTCTATCACCTTCGTGTCGTTGCGCTTGACGTAGTGGGTAATCTCGAAGTGGTTCACCTTCTGCGTGAAACCGCCCAGGTTGCCGTTCCAGTTCTTCCACTCCGAGTCGGCATCGGTGGTCAGGCCCTGCTTGTCAAGGTGCAGGCTGGCATACTCCTGAGCATACTCTTTGAGGTACGACTCGCGGTGGGTGACATAGTGGTTGACGGGTATTTCCTTCTGGGCGGGGTTCACGTAGTACCAGGTCAGCGAGAAGTCATTGCTGTCATCCTGGAAGAACTTCGCATTGTCCATAATTTCCGCCCCCTCAGGGTTGTTGGGTTCGGTCATGCCCTGACCGCCAGGCTTGAGGTAGCGGCCGTCAGGAGCCTTCAGGCGGAAATGGCCATAGTCGTCTATCATCTCAAGTTGCCACAAATCGTAATCAGCTTCATTAGTTGGACAAGGTGCAGTTACTCCACCTCCATGATTTATCATATTAGCTCCCCATTTCACCAGCACCTGGTAGAACTCGTCCTTGTTGGGCACGGGCACCTCGACGGGGCGGAAGCCCGCGTTCCACAAGTCGGGGTATTTGTTTTGCCACTGCGGGACACGCTTGCCGTCGCCATTGTCGTGGTGGAAATAGAGTGCGCCGGTCGAGGTGATGTTGTTCTCGTTTACCAGCTCAATGGAGCTGATGGTACCGGCAGCACCGCCCCACCCCGTCTTGATGGCGTTCAGGTGGGCATAAGCCACGGGAATGTTGGGGTCGTACTCCACTTCCACTCTCGGGTTTTTGATGTAGCCGGCTCCGGCCGCTAAGTTGTATACCAAAATAGTCCTCACCCGTGTGTCAGTAAATGCACCGGTGATGTCGAAAGACAATTCCTTGTCGGTCGTTGCTTTCTCCACGGTCTGTGTGCCACCCAGCGTGGTGATGGAGCGGTCGGCAGAGTTCCATGTCATGTCGGCTGTCCACGTGGAGTTGTTGTAGCCCACGCCATATTCCAACCCTCGCTCACTAATCTGCTGGAAGTCGCCCTTCAGCGTCACCCTTCTGATGGTTCCGCTGATGGCGGAGGCATCGACCTGCAAGAAGGTGAGGTTGTTCACCCCATAGTCGTCATTGGCAAGATTGACGACGCCATTGCTCGATATTTTATTGTACCCACAATAGGCAGGGTTTCCCGCGGCTATCTCTCCGTAGGAAGTGTTGGCATCGGTTTCAGTACCGTTCACGTATGTCATCCTGACGGTGGCGCTGCCATTGGCAAAATTCAGTTTCAGGTTCCTCAAGTCTACCACGGCCTTACTTTCAGCGCCTATGGTGACTGTCTTCTCTACCAGCGGACCGCTGTTGCTCTCCTGTCTGCTCATCAGCACGCGCAGCGACATGCCCGGCGTGCCGTTGATAATCATCTTCGTGTAGTTTCTCAGGTCAGCGTAGATCTGATAGTTCACCTCACCGGTACCGGCCACCATTGCACCTCCGCCAAGCGTGGCGTCGTTGCCTACGTTGAAAGCCACCTCAGCCTCCGACCCCTGCGTGGCATCGGCACCGTAGCCCGTCCAGTTGTGGAACATGTTGGCGGCCAGCGTCGTCGTTTCGTACTGGACGGTCTGAACAGGTGTATAGCGGTTGGCGTCGAAGTCCTCGACACGGTACACGCCGTTCACTTCATCCTTCACGCCCAGCACGCTTATTTTGTCGCTATTGCGCACCAGGTATTCCTCCGTGCCATACTTCTTGATGTAGAACTCGCCGTTGTTGCCGGCACTCTCCAGCGCCCACAGACCGTCCTGATGATAGGCGGCAGCGGTGGGCAGCGTCCAAGCTGCCTTGCTGTTGAGTATGGACCGGCGAGAAGATACATCCGACGTGCCGTTGTCCATGCCCGAATAGGTCATGTAGTGGTAGGTGGTGGAGGCGTTGGGATCGTCATTGTCTATGCCCTCGTCCCTATAATAAATAAGGAAGGCGGCCGAGCTCTTCAGCTTGGCGACGCGGAGGCGGTAGACTGCATAATTACCACTATTTTTCTTATTATTATAAGCCAAGTCAGCCCATTCATTAAAGCTAGGCCGATACATGGGATAGTCTTGATTGTCTACCGTCGATATGTCATAACCGTCCCCAAGACTGTGAAAGGTCAATACAGAGGCATCAGCTGAATTATCAACACACCCTACCCTGTCTTTGTTCTCAAAATGACCAAATCTCAAATAATGACCGTCTTTATTCTTTAGCTTGAACTGATTGGCTACGCCCACCGACTCCAGCGTCCACAAGCGGTTGTTGGCGTATGGCAGGAAGTCCTTTGACTTCGCTATCATATTCACTCCGCAATCGGTCAGATAGCAATAGGCGTATCTGTCATGGTCATAGAACTGTATGTAGTAATACTTCCCGTCGCCGATGATGGCAGCGGGGTCCATGGTCTCGAAGGCGTCGGGCATGGCGGCGCGCTGTTCGGCTGTCTGCGCCTTGGCGCCTCTACACGTGAGCAGGACAGCCGCCAGCAGCAGGGCGGTACGGAGCAGGGTGGTGGTATGTCTGAATAGTCGTTTCATAGTTGCAAGCATTATCTTTTACTTCTGCAGCACCACGTTGAACGTGAAGGCGTGCTCGTACTGGGCAGGGGCTGTGCCGAGCTTCACGTTGACGGTGATGGTGGTTTTATAGGTGCCGGTGGCGAGGTTGTTGTTCAGTATGCCGACGATGCGGCCCGTAGTGGCGTCGTAGGCGGGGGCGGTCTCGAAGATTTTGCCGGTGCCCGCGACGTTGGTGCCGTCGCTGTTTGTCCAGGTCAGTGAGACGAACACCACCTCGGGGTCGGTGAAGTCGCGCCACGTGCCGTCGTTGCTCTTTTGGGCGAAGGGTTGCAGTATGATAGGCCCGCCGGTGCTGAAGGTGGTGGTCAGGGCGTCGCTGCTGAGCGTCGCGGCGGGGTAGCCCGCTATGGGTACGAAGGCCAGCGGCTCTACGCGGAACTGCCAGTCGGTGAGGTGGATGGGTATGTGTATCCAGTCGTTGCGGCGTATGACGTTGAAGCCGTTGCCGCCCGTCGTTCCTTCGGTGTAGGGGGTGGTCATGCCGTAGCGCAGTTCGTCGTCGTACCATTGGCCGTTGTTGCCGGGCTTCTGTCGCGCGATGAGGAGGCGAATCGATATCTGGTTGTTCACAGCCGTATAGGTGGCGTCGGTCTCGTTGACGTAGAAGAAGAGGCTGCCCGTGGCGTTGCTGCTGCCATTAGCGCCAAGCGTCAGGGCCGTAGCGGGGGCGTAGCTCACAGGCCCCACGTCGGTCAGGGCTCCCGTGGGCAGCGAGATATGCTCTTGCATGGCAGCGCCGCTGTTGTTGGTGACTTCGCCGGAAAGCACGATGTCGCGGAAGGCATATTCTTTCTCGTCGTTCAGGTTGTAAAGGTAAATCTTTACCGTATATTCGGCGGTGGTGGCCGTGCCGTTGATGGCGTAGCTGTACTCCTTGAAGAACGGCGGCTCGTGGTTGCCGCCCGCTCCGTTGTATCGCGGCGGCGTAACTTCTGCCGCCACCGTCGTGCCGCCAGCCTCCACGTCGAACTTGCCGCCGTCGGTGCCTACTTTGCAGGCTTTCAGCGAGAGGCTCTTCGGCGTGAAGCTCATGCCCGTGGCAGGGGTCACCTTGAGGGTGATGACGGCGTCGTTGTCCTTGCTTGATATGTTCTCAGTGGTCTTAAACTTCTGCAGCTTATACGCATTGTCGTATGTCGTGGCTTCTCCTGTGGCACTTAGCTTGCTGCCCCATGCCAGTGACGTAGAGGCGAACACTCCGCCCATCGTCACGGCGGCCGCTGCGCTGTGCGACGGTATGGCATTCAGTGCCCAGGTGGCAGCAACGGTTTTGGTGGCTCCGCTGGGGAACAGGGGTGCAAGGTTGGCCTCCGACGCCAAGTTATCCTTGCTGAAGAGGTAGATGCCGGAGCCGGTAGTGGATGCCTGATTAATAGGCTCCACCTCGATACCGAGAATCTGCACCTGCTCGCTGGTCTCGTTGGCGAACTCGAACGAGAGCTTGCCCACCACGCGCCAGAGGGCGAGGGTGCCGGCATCGGTCTCTACGCCGTTGCTCACGCCGACGGGCTTCAGCGTGCCGTCGGCGTTCATCAGCTTGCCCGTCATGGGGATGTTCGTCTCACTATAGCCGTTGAAGGCGGTAAACTTTGCGGTAGCCTCGGGGTTGATGGCTGAGCCTACCGCGTAGCCGTCGGCATAGTTGGCGGTGGCAAAGATGTGGTAGCTGCCGGCGGGCAGCGGGTCGGAGGTGTAGATGTGCCACTTGTGGGTGCTGTTCTCTGAGTCGGTCGTCGTTGGTGAGGTGCCCTCGTGGGCCTGCTCGGTGAAATCGGCTTTCGCCCCGCTGATGATCTGCACTACCTCGTTGTTGGCGGCTTTGCAGATAAAGATGCGCAGGGTCTGCAGCTGCTCCCACTCGTGGTCGGGGTCCTCCCAGGCGTTGGGCTGCCTGACGGCGCGGGTTGCCGGTACTGCCTTTTCGGGGGTGGTGATAGTGACGCGCAGGCGCCCCATGCCGTCGGGCAGGGGCTGCTTGCTGTCAGTGGCCGCTTCGTCGGCGCAGCCGGTCAGCAGCGCGACGGCTACAAGACTGATATAGTATATTATTCGCTTCACAATCCTTATATTTTCAATTTTCAATCTTCAAAGGTAGATGTCGGGGTTGTCCACATGCCGCCAGTGTTTCTCCTCAACCCTTATCTTGAGGGTGCCCTCAATAGGGCTGAAACTCTCGATGGATACGCGGTAGATGTTGTTGCGTACCACGCCGAAGTTCATGGAGACGTTAGACGAACTCGTTTCGTCGTCGCTAAGATCGCTCCACTGTTTGGCCTGGTAGCTGCCCGTGGCCTGCTCTCCCTGATGTCGCAGGTAGTGGTAGTAGACGCGGGTGACGGGTGTCGCCGTGGCGCTGGCATAGTATTTCACCTCGAAGGCGAGTCCTGTGGCGTATTTCTTCAGCGGCGACGTGGGCATGAGGGTGTTCTCCTTGGCGTAGGCTATGGTGATGGTGTTTGAGCCATCGTCGTCGATGAAAGGTGTCGCACTGCTCATGGCCTGGGTGAAGGTGCTGCCGATAATGTCTTCGGCAATGGGGCTGAGGTAGTAGTCGGGCGTAGCGGTAGCGGTTTTCCCGGCTGTTGCGGGATCTACCACGTAGTTGGTTGTGGTCTCGTCGGCCAAGTAGGTAGGGGGTGCTGGGGTCGTTCCGCTCCATGTGCTGGATACGCGCTTGAAAAGGTACTCGTCGCCATTGTAGAGGTTGAAGGGTGTCACCTTTGTGACGAGGTAGAAGGCGTCGCCTGTTGCTGGGTACTTGTAGCCGTTGTGCGTGTTGTCGTATGTGGCTCCGTTGGTGCAGTAGTCTATGCGGGCAGCGAGCCGCTCCATGTGTATGCACTCGAAGTAGTACACAAATCGGTTCTTCTCTGCCTCGGTGGCCGATGTATAGACGTATGGGTTGGTGAGGCTGATGGCAGCATCGCTCTCTGAGGCCATGACGAAGGTGTCGTCGGTGCCTTTGCCGGTGCCTGTGTAGACGGTGGCAGCCAGCTTGTCGCGCACGTCGCTGATGCGGTCGCCGGTGCTCACGGCTATGTCGGCGTTTGCCACCACGAGCACCTTGTAGGTCTCGCCAGGCACGAGGGTGGTCTCTTCCAACCGCTGCTCGCCGGTGGTGTAGAGCACCTCGTTGAGCCTTACGCTGGCAGGCTCGTCAGCGGGGTGGGTGTGTCTGTCGGGCATGGTGGCGGGGTCGTAGGGGTGTACGTTATATCTCTTCACGCAGAGCACCTCGGCAGCGTTCGATGTGGTGTTGATGCCGGCGTTGTCCTGGTAGAAGATGAGGGTGATGTTGCTCACGGCGTTCTCGCGCTCGTTGCCCTTCTCCGTGCCGTCGCCATACTCGCCGCCCAGGGGGGCGCGGGTCAGGGGGGTGCTGCCGGTGCTCACGGAGATGGTGATATTGATGTACTGAGCGGCGGTGTCGGGGGTGGTGGTGTCATCATAGTCATCGGTCACCAACTGGCACGACCCCAGCAACAGCGGCAGAAGCATGGCGACTGCGGCCCTGAGGAGGTGGTGTGCGGCGTTTGTGAGTGGTGACATCATAATGAACGGTCTCTATTATTTATGGTTAGGTGTGATGGTTTCTTTCTATTCCAGGTGCTCATGCTGGCGGCGTACGGCCCACGGTATGATGTGAACCTCGGCGCCGATGTAGAGCTGTATCTCGTCTACGCGCCCACCCTTGATGATGAACTGCAGGCGGTAGTCGTATTCGCGGTCCAGGTATTCCTGGTAGTGGTAGTAGCGCTCCTGGTAGGTGCGCCCGCTGCTGAGTATGTAGGGCAGGTTGATGCCGAAGACGATGTCGCCCGTCTGTGCGTTGCGTATCAGGAGCACGGCGTTGCGGCTGGTGGCCACGTCGTCGTAGCTGAGTATGGCGTAGTGGTCGTCGCTGACCGACGCGTTTTTGTAGACCACGCGGTTGAACATGAGGTCGTAGTGGGCGGCACTTTCGCTGGCCACCTGGCCGGTGGCGCTGAAGGTGGTGGTCCACTGGCGGTAGGGCGTGTAGATGAGTGTGTCGGCGGGGTTCGAGAGGTGGTTCTGGCCGTCGAGCTGTGAGTTGTTGTCTATGATTTCCACGGTGAAGTCGTCGTCGTGGACCATGTTGTCCTGCGGGTTGTCGTTGTCTATGGAGCGCAGGGTGACGTTGAGGTGCTTGGTGTCGCGGATGAGTGCCACGGTGGCGTAGGCCGGCTCGCCACTGACGAGGCTGACGCGCTCCTGGCCGTTGGTTTTCACCGAACCGTCGCGCTGCCAGCTGTAGTCGCAGCGGGCGGGTGTCAGCGAGGCCGGGGCCAGCGTCATGGGGTGGTCGCTGGCGGGCGTGGTGACGGTGGTCAGCGTGTGCCACAGCGTGTCCATCGGGGCCGCGCTGCTCACGGGGTAGTAGTGGGCCGGGGCGCGGGTGGCGTTGTGGTCGAGGTCTATGCGGAACTGCTGCCACTGGCTGCCCGTGGTGTTGCCTGTCAGGCGGTATTTGGCGCCGCTCGTCAGCAGGGCCTGCTGCCAGTCTTTCTGCAGGGCCACGGCCATCAGGCGGTAGGAATGGCCGGGGGCCAGCTCTGCCTCGGTGAAGTGCAGATAGCTGCCGTACTTGGAGAGCTGGCTCCCGTCCATGGTTTTCTGGGCTACAAGTCGGTCCGACTCATCATACACGTAGAGCGTCAGGCCGCCGACGTGGTCTTTCAGCATGTCTGCACGCTGAATGTTATAGTCGTACACGAAGTTGACGTACAGGCCCGAGGGACAGTCGTCCAGGTCCTCTGTCATCATGTCGCAACTAACCAGTGCCAACAGCACCGCCACGGCTGCCATGCCCTTCTGTATAATGAGTCGAACGTTCATTGTCGCAAAGCGTTTTAATAAAGTGGTTTTATGGTCGGATGATTTTAGAAGCTGATGTGCTGAGTACGGAGCACCCAAGGAATGAGGTGTACATGTACAGACATGTAGCTCTTCACCTGGTCGTCGGGTGTGCCATTGCCGCTAACGTTGATAGGTTCGGCAGAACCGAGTTCGTTGATGGCATCGATGGTCAGGTCGTACCAGTTGTCGCGTACTACACCATAGCGGCCGAGGAAGCGCTTTGCCGAGTTGTCTGAGCCTTCATCAACAGTGCCGTTAGTGGTCTGTCCAAATCCGTAAATCTGCTGGACGGTGGTACCGGGGTCGACAACAGTCCAAGGCTTGGTGGCACTCCAAGGTGTCTCCTCCTCTCCGAAGTGCTGTATGCGGGCGTTGTAGTAGGTCACACCATCTTTGTAGAACTTGGCAACATTGGCATTCTTGGCAGTAGTGACAGCAGCTTCAAGAGCGGTTTTCTCATCATTAGCATCTGTTGGAATGTCAAAAACTGTAGTTCCCTTCTTCACGCCAACGATGGCTGTATAGGTTACGTTTTCCGATCCAGCTGTAGGCTCGGTGATAGAAACTGCAACATCCAGCGAATACTTTTCAGGAGCAGTAAGGGCAGGAAGCTTGGCGACAAGGGCGTTAAATGCACTCTGCACACCCAGGTTGCTCTTGATGTTGGTTTCCAGCTGGGTCTTTGCATTGGCAGCATTCAGCAAACCGTCATTGCCGGGAACAGTGAAGAATCCTGTTCCGCCATTAACAGAGACCTTAACGGTCACCTGTGTGGTGTTTTTCCAAGTCTGGTGCTCCACGTCGAATGTGTTCTCCGTGGTGTAGCCGCTCTTGCCAAGGGCAATCCATGTGTCACCAGCTACAGTCTTGCTAAGAGTTGCCTCCTTATTATACTGTACATCCTTTGCAAAATAGGTACGGAAAGGTCCTGTGTGGGCAGCCGGAACCTGAGGAGCGAAAGCGGTGGGCGACACGAAGCGATAGAGGTGGGGGCTGGCGAGGGCAGGAGTATAGTCGGATGCCAAGTCACCCCATGAAGCCTCCACCTTACGGGTGTTGTAATAAGTAGGCTCATAGTTGATGATTTGCCAGCCAAGAATATTAACTGTCCCCAGCTCAGTAGCAGGTGAGAAATCTGCAGCTTTGCTTAACGTGACTTTCACGGCAGCACGCTCCACATACACACAGGCAGCCTGGTTGCCTGCACGCTGTGCCAGTGCCTCGCTGTTGAAGATCTTCGTCTTGTCAATTTCAACCAGCGTGTAATAGTTAGAAGGCTCTACGAGAGTAGTTGCATTGGTGGCATCACCACCGGCGACTTTGCAAACGGGCGCATTGGTCATGAGCAGGCCGCCATCGCCAATATTGCACTCAGCAGCTATGTCAGCACCGATTGAGTTGAACTGCTTGTCGCGGAACGTGCCAAAAGTAGTGGTACCTGGCGTTAATGTACCCGACTGTCCATTGGCGTTCACAATGACATATGCATAATACTTTGTGTTGGCATCGGAAGAAGAAATTTCAGCAGCCACGGCGTTGTCAATTTTGGTGGCTTTGTAGATAGTAGCCTCCACATTGTTGTCCGCTTCGCCGTCAAGCACAGCGGGAACAGGCATGGGATAGGTAGCCACAAAAACGGCGTCATCCTCAGAAGCTCCTGCTGTGGTGGTCTTGAAGATCATGAGGTTGGCATCCTTCACTGCCCACTCGTCGGTCGTGCCATCCCTGAAATCCTCGTTGGCACGTGTCGTGGCAGTAGTGCTGGGCATCTGGATAGAGATACCGATGTAAGCACCTTCGGCAACTTCATCGGGAGTGGCTACTTGCTGGGCAGTCTCATCCTTGTCGGAACATGCACCGAGCAACATACCTGCTGCTGCGAGCGCGAGAAAACTAAATTTCTTCATAATCGTTTTGATTTTTAAGAGTTAATAAATGAATTGTTTATACTATTGTTGTTATTCTTAATTTTTATACCATTTCATTGTCTTATGAAATTATTTCCCCCGGCAGCTTTTGGCCGTCGGGGGTGAACACCATCCAGAGGAAGGATCTATGCTAAGCCTTTTGAATTAAAGAGCATTGCGATTGCATCTGCCAGTTTCAGGATTTCCACGTATGGGAACTCGTACTTCGACAAATGGCTGAAATGCTTATCATCGCTAACAATGCAAAGTGCGTTTGCTGCAACGGCACAGTCAATGAACTTGTTGTCATCTGGGTCTGCCTCAATGACCTTGAAGTGATAAACAGGTGCTATCAGTAACGTATAGGGACTATTGGTTATAATTTCCAACACCATGTTTGCAAATTCTGCATTTGCTTTTCTTTCTAATATTTCAGCGTATTCATTCAGTATCTCTGTGGTGACACAAAGCTGATTACGACCATCAAGAAACGATAACCACAGCTCATGATTGCTGTTGCGCCTTGCCAAACACTGTAGTAGGCTGTTTGTATCGAGTACCAGTCATGCCATCAGTCTTTTGCATGAAAGTCTTCTTCCATCCACTTGTCAAGAATCTCGTCGCTGAAGACACCTTCTTCCCAAAGGCGGTCAATTTCTTTATCGAGTTTTTCCTGAAAGTGACGGGTTAGTACATCTTGGATCTCACGTACAAACTCATCGCTGTCATTGAAGGCAAACAGCTTTAAGAGGTGCAATTGGGCTGGCGTTAATGTTCTTGCTGTCATCGTTTCCATAATTGTTACTGTTTTGTGACTGCAAAGATAGCGTCTTTTTCTGAATCTGCCAAATAATTGGTTAGATTTCCTTAACTGGATGGTGTATCAGTAAGTCAAAGAACGAGAGGATGGGGCTTAGAGGGCTTATGAGCCATACGAGGCCCCAAGGGATAGGACCGTCATTTGGTCAGAGTCTTGATGGCCTCGCGGTTCTTGGTGACGTCCAACCCCAGCTGGGCTGCCTGGTTAAGCAGGCGTTCGGCGTCGTCATAGCGCTGCTGCAGTATGGCAACGACGGCGCGGGCATTGAGGGCCTCGCCGCTGTCGCCGGCACGCTCCAGCAGGGTTTCGGCCTTCAGCAGGTCCTTCTGGCGTATGGCTACGTTGGCCAGGTTGATGAGCGCCTCGGGAGCGTCGGGGTAAACGTTGACGGCGGTCTGCATCACGCGGTTATACTCGTCGGAGTAGGGCGTCATGGTCTGTGCCACGTCCCACAGCTCGCGCAGCGACAGCTGGTAGGGGCGGGTGGTGTAAACCTCCTTGGCCTGGTCCAGTGTGAAGTCGCTGAAGTTGAACGATATGTCGTAGTCAGACCGTCGCAGGGCGGGGTAGACATTCTTCAGCAGGTATTGGTAGTCGGCGGGGTAGCGCGACTTGAGCATACGCTCCTTGGGGTCGGGCTGCAGGGTGGGGTCGTCGATGATGGCGAGTATCTCCTGCCGGTGGGGCAGCAGCGTCAGGTCCATGTCGGCCACGGCCTTGCGCAGTCCCTCCCAGTTCTCAGGGGTGGCCTCGGCGGGGGCGAACACGCTGGCGGGCAGGTTGTAGAGGCTGCTGACGTAGTCGGTGAGCGACTTGGCGCGGTTGGTGGCCAGCATGCGGTTGTGGTCGTAGGGACTCTCAGGCGAGGCAAAGCCGTGGATGCGCACCTGGCGGACGGAGACGTTGCGGTCGGCCACCATCACGTCGAGCGTGTCGGTTATCTTGCGCAGCTCGCGCTGGTTGTTCATGTAGTCGGGTTTCACCTCCCACCGGTTCACGACGAAGGTGATGTAGGCTGAGCCGTGCAGGTTGCGCTCCTTCTTGGCCGGGGCCGGCACCACGTCGGTCAGTTGTATCAGACTGTAGGGGTCGGGTGGCAGCAGCGCGCCCAGTAAGGCCTGCTCGGTGTTGTCGCGGTCGCCGCATCCGCAGAGGTCCTGCTCCACGTAGACCTCGGCGCTGCGGTGCCAGGGCTGGCTGTCCACCACGTCGGTGTAGCTGTAGGTCTGGGCGGTGCCGTTGTGTCGGCGTATCTTGTCGTAGTTGGCGGCGTAGAGCGGATCGATGCCTTCGCGCTGGAAAACGATTTCCTGTGTGCGCCCGGTGACGAGCAGCGACTTCAGGCGCTGCTCGTGCTGTCCGTCCTTGCTCTTAATAATAGGTGTATAGGCGCGGTAGCGGTTGGAGGGCACCCGCAGCGAGTCGAGCACGACGTCGAGCGTGACGACGGTCTTATGGTCGGCTCCCGTGACGCTGAAGTTGCGGAACGACTGTGCCGTGGCTGTCGTCGTGGCGAGCAGCAGCGTGGCTATGAATAGGGTAGTGAGGTGTTTCATCGTCAGCAAAGCGTTTTTAGAACATATACATTATAGAAAGAGCCAGCTTAGTAGGCCCGACGTAGGTCTTGTGGCCGTCGTCCATCTTCTTGCCGCACTCGCCGCAGGCGAACTTCTGATAGTCTATGTAGGCAGCGCCCACGCCGAGCGAGGCCTCCAGGTTCCAGTGGCGTGACAGCACCCACTGGTAGCCGTAGCTGACGCCTGCGCCCACGTACCATCCCTCGAAGCGGTTGTCGCGCAGCTCCTTCCACCAGCCCAGGGGCATCTTCACGTGCGAGGCGTTGTACTGGCCGCCGAAGGCATGGACACCAAAGAAGGAACCGTTGAACCGCTGACACAGCCAGTAGCGCACCTCGGGGTTGACCACCCAGTGCTTGAGGTACTTGCGGTCTTCGCCTCTACCAAACTTCCAGGGGTTGAGTGCGTAGAACACCTGAGCGGTGGTCTTCCTGCCGAGTCCCACCTCCATGCCGATATTGGGAGTAGTGGCGGCGTCGTAGAGCAGGTTGGTCTTCAGGGCTACCTGCTGGGCCATAGCGGTGCCCAGGCTTGCCAGCCAGCATACAACAGACAACGTGATAATGTTCTTCAGTTTCTTCATCTTTTTGTTAGTGTCCAAAAAATTCGCTGCAAAGTTACTGCCTTTTATTTTATGTCTGTTTGCGTTTTGTCTCATTTACTTTCCAAAAATGTACAACAAATATGTCAGATATTTTTTTGCAGGCGATGGAAACAAACGGAAAAGTAGCGTGGGGGCTTGGTGTGTGTGTTTGTGTTTGTTTCCCTATATAAAGGAGACAGACCGGCTGATGAGACAAATAGAAAAGTGATGAGACAAATAGTAAAGCCGTCATCGTCGGCAAAAGGAACACGCCAGAAGCAAGCTCCGCTTTATGCAATAGGGGCTCCCTTTAACGAAAGGGAGCCCCTATTGGAGAAACTGTGCTTAGTAGCTGCGGGCGATGATGACGCGGGCCTTGGCAGGCTTGCCGCTGACCATGTCCGTGCCGGGCGTCTGCTCTACGCCGAAGGGCACGCAGCGGATGGTGGCCTGCGTCTCCTCCTTGATCTGGGCCTCGGTCTCGGCGGTGCCGTCCCAGTGGCAGAGGAAGAAGCCGCCGTCCTTGACCCTGCTCTTGAACTCCTCGTAGTTGTCGCACTCGTAGATGTGCTCGTCGCGATACTTGCGGGCCTTGTTGAAGATGTTCTGCTGAATGTCGTCGAGCAGCCGCTCCACGTGGTCGGCTATACCCTCTAAAGGCAGTGTCTCCTTCTCCAGCGTGTCGCGCCGCATCAGCTCGATGGTGCCGTTCTCCAGGTCGCGTGCGCCGAGCACCAGGCGGACGGGCACTCCCTTCAGCTCGTAGTCGGCAAACTTGAAGCCAGGGCGCTTGTTGTCGGCATCGTCAAACTTCACGCTGATGCCCTTCTGCCGCAGCTGTTCGATGATGGGCGTCACCTCGCGGTTGACCAGTTCCATCTGCTCGGGCTTGGTGGCAATGGGTATGATGACCACCTGGATGGGGGCCAGGCGCGGCGGCAGCACCAGTCCGTTGTCGTCGCTGTGGGTCATGATGAGCGCGCCGATGAGGCGGGTGGACACACCCCACGACGTGGCCCATACGTATTCGGGCTTGTTGTCCTTATTAAGATAGGTGACGTCGAAAGCCTTGGCGAAGTTCTGTCCCAGGAAGTGGCTGGTGCCGCTCTGCAGGGCCTTGCCGTCCTGCATCATGGCCTCGATGGTGTAGGTGTCGAGCGCGCCGGCAAAGCGCTCGGTCTCGCTCTTCACGCCCTGCACCACGGGCACGGCCATCCACTCCTCGGCAAACCGGGCGTAGACCTTCAGCATGAGCTGAGCCTCCTTCTCGGCCTCCTCGCGCGTGGCGTGGGCGGTGTGGCCCTCCTGCCAGAGAAACTCCGAGGTGCGCAGGAAGGGTCGTGTGCGCATCTCCCAGCGCATGACGTTGCACCACTGGTTGCACATCAGTGGCAGGTCGCGCCAGGAGTGAATCCAGTTCTTGTAGGTGTTCCAGATGATGGTTTCAGACGTGGGACGGATGATAAGCTCCTCTTCCAGCTTGGCGGCGGGGTCTACCACCACGGCGCTCTTGTCGTCGGTGGCCTTCAGGCGGTAGTGGGTCACCACGGCACACTCCTTGGCAAAGCCCTCCACGTGCTCGGCCTCGCGGCTGAGGAATGATTTAGGTATCAGCAGGGGGAAGTAGGCGTTCTGGGCGCCCGTCTCCTTGAACATCTTGTCAAGCTGCTGTTGCATTTTTTCCCAAATGGCATAGCCATAGGGCTTAATCACCATGCAGCCCCTTACTGCCGACTGCTCGGCGAGGTCGGCCTTCACTACAAGGTCGTTGTACCACTGACTGTAGTTGTCAGCTCTTTTGGTCAGTTCTTTCAGTTCTTTTGCCATGTTTATTGAATATTTAAGCAATTTGAGTGCAAAATTACATAAAAAATATGAATTATGAACGATGTATTATGAATTATTTTGTAACTTTGCAGCGCAAACGCGGAAAAAACGTTTAACATCAACAAATAAAAGGTAAAAGATTATGAAAAGTTTAAAGGTAATTGCCCTTTCACTCTGCGCAGGCATGGTGATGGCAGGATGTAACAACTTGAGCAAGGGTGCCGCTATCGGTGCCGGCGGCGGTGCACTGTTAGGTGCTGTAGTAGGTAAGATTGCCGGCAACACGGCCATTGGTGCCGCCATCGGTACGGCTGTAGGTGCCGGTACGGGTGCCCTCATCGGCAAGCACATGGACAAGGTGAAGGCTCAGGCCGAGGCCGTGCAGAACGCCCAGGTGGAGTCGGTGACCGACGCCAACGGACTGCAGGCCGTGAAGGTGACGTTCGACTCGGGCATCCTCTTCCCCTCCAGCAGCTCTACGCTGCAGCCCGCCGCCAAGACGTCGCTCACACAGTTTGCCAACAACGTGCTGAAGGTGAACACCGACTGCGACGTGGCCATTCAGGGCTACACCGACAATGCCCCCTGGAAGAACTCTACCGCCGAGCAGAGCGCCCAGAAGAACCTGAACCTCTCGCAGCAGCGCGCCCAGGCCGTGACCAACTACCTGCAGTCGCTGGGTGTCAGCGCCAGCCAGATCCGCTCTACCACCGGCTATGGCGAGGCTAACCCCGTGGCCGACAACTCTACCGCTGCCGGTAAGGCTCAAAACCGCCGCGTGGAGGTTTACCTCTATGCTTCGCAGGCCATGATTCAGTCGGCTGAGGCTGGTACGCTGCACTAATTGAAGATTGAAAATTGAAGATTGAAAATTGAAGTTAATTAAACGTCTGATACGCGGAATCGTGGTGGCTTTTCTGGCCTCCACGATTCTTTCTGTAGTGGCTCTGAGGTTTGTGCCCGTGTTCTTTACGCCGCTGATGTTCATCAGGTTAGCTGAGCAGGTTAAAGAAGGGCGCGAACTGAGGCTGAGCCACCATTGGGTGTCGCTCGCCGATATGTCGGAGCAGATGCCCATAGCCGTGATAGCCAGCGAGGATGCCAAATTCAAAGACCATCACGGCTTTGACTTCGATGCCATAGAGCATGCCGCCAAGCGCAACATGGAGCACCCCGAGAAGCAGAAGCTGGGGGCGTCGACCATCTCGCAGCAGACGGCCAAGAACGTCTTTCTGTGGCCGGGCCGGTCGTGGGTGAGGAAGGGCTTCGAGGTCTACTTCACCTCCCTCATAGAGCTGCTGTGGTCCAAGGAGCGCATCATGGAGGTCTACCTGAACTCTATTGAGACGGGCGAGGGCATCTACGGCGTCGAGGCCATCGCCCGCGAGAACTGGGGCCTGCACGCCTCGCAGCTGTCGCGCGAGCAGTGTGCCCTGATTGCGGTGACGCTGCCCAACCCGCGTAAGTTCAGCTCCAGCAATCCCAGCAAATATATGAGGAAGCGCCAGCAGCGCATCTTACACGAGATGAAGTTCGTCAAATTCTAATTCAATGTGGTGGTAAGTTCCCGATTAGTTGTACCTATTTCTTACAAAAGGGACTCCCTTTTGTAAGAAAGGGACTCCCTTTTACGCGAAAGTAACTCCCTTTCGGAAAATCCAAGGCCTGGATTTTTCAGAAGTGGAACAATGCTGTGACTAAAGTTTCGAAAAACTATGCTATGTGTGCTATAGTTGGTTATAACAATTTGACATACAATGGGTTATCCTATAGCATAGTTTACGGAAACTGTGCTATAACCATGCTATAAACTATGCTATTCAACAAAGATTAAGAAGATGAAAAA
>CAMNJY010000017.1 GCA_946541745.1 uncultured Prevotellaceae bacterium | reverse complement strand
CCTATATTACAAACCTGTAATTCCCAGTTTTGCTGGGGAGTGTGAGGCCCGTGGTGAACTGAGTAGATACTTACCTGTGAGGCGACACATAATTATTGGTACGATTGACAATCAGAAATTCTGTCAACCTCAACGGTTGAAAATTTCTGGCGAAATTTCAAAAAAAAATTTTTAATTTCTGCCTACATCCCTACATTTTCTCTGTAACCAACTGATTATGAATAAGATTACAAAAATTTTGCATACACTTTCCCTACATTCCCCTACACTAATTTGGAAAAACAGGAGAATTTATAGGTCAAAACAAACATAGTTTTGCTCAAAAGGGAGTCCCTTTTTGGCAAAAGGGAGTCCCTTTCGTCACAAACGAGGCTCGTTTTGTGTGAAACTAACATGCCTACTTGGTACTATCAAACCAGCCTACTCCGTACGGTCAATTGGTGAATTGATACACATTTTTATACGCTTGTTGCACAATTTTATACGTTGATTGCACACCATTTGGCCCATTGATGTGACGTAAATTTCGGATTTATTTACAAAACAGGCCGAAATAGTGTAGGGAAATGTAGGGAAAGTGTATGCAAAATATTTGTAATCAATCTGAAACACAGAGGCTTACAAAGAAAATGTAGGCGTGTAGGCAAAAAACAAAAAAAATTTCAGCTTGATAGCGACAAACGCGACCTTATCGCCTGCGCCTCGATGTTGACGGAGAATACTGGATACCAAGTAACACGGCAAACGCCCCAACATCACGATGTGGGGCGTTTGCAATTTAGAGCAATCCAGCAGATGTAAACAGAACTCCGGAAAGCTATATTTTTTGGTGGCTTCACTTTTTGAGCCTCGCTGCTATCCAGAGCACGATGACCGCGCCGACGATGGCTGTGCCTAACTGGCCGATGACGCCGCCCCACGAGATGTTGAGCAGGTCAAACACCCAGCCGCCGACAAAACCGCCGATGACGCCGAGAAAGAGATTCCACCAGCAGCCGTCGCTGCTCTTGTCCATAATCTTGTTGGCAAAGAGTCCTGCCAGCAGTCCGATGATAATTGAACCGATAAGTCCCATGGTGTTTCTGTTTTATTATTGGTTATTCGCTAATGTTAGGCAACTCCAGGCCCAGTCCGCGCTTGCGGTCAACCACCTTCAGCACCAGTCCCAGCACGAGGGCTGCCACGCCGAGGCCGGCCAGCATCACCAGCGGTGCGGTGTAGTTATACTGTGTGGGGTCGGTAATGCCGGGATTGGTCTGGTCGAGCACTTTGCCGATGAGCAGCGGGAAGAGCCACAGGCCGATGTTCTGAATCCAGAATATCAGGGCATAGGCCGAGCCGATGACCTTCTGGTCAACCAGCTTGGGCACCGAAGGCCACAGCGAGGCGGGTACCAGCGAGAATGAGGCTCCGAGCACCAGGATGGTGACGTAGGCAATGACGATGCCGCCCACATCGCTGCCCTTGAACATAGGCAGCACGAAGGCAAACGTCAGGTGGCAGGCAATGAGCAGCAGCGACCCTAAGACAAGCATTGAGGCAGCCTTGCCCTTGTGGTCGACATAAGAGCCCAAAATAGGGGTAATGAGCACAGCCAGCAGGGGGAACACGGCAAAGATAGACTCTGCCGACTGGCGCATGTAGCCCATATAGCAATAGGTAATCAGCGAGACGATGCTGAGGGCCAGCAGCCCGTACTTCATACCGGCCTTCTTCTGGAAATTGGAGGCGAAACCTGCGGCGGCCACGACGAGCATGATGACGTACTGCACGATGGTGACCGACGACGAGGCCCAGAAGGAGTCGGCCTCAGGGAGCGTGAGCGTGAGGTTGCACTGCAGCATGTTGACAGCATACTTCTGGAAGGGGAAGATGGCCGAATAATAGAGCACACAGAGCAGGGCGACAAGCCAGAAACCGCTGTCGGCGAGTATCTTGCCGATGTCGGAAACCTTGAACGGGTCGTCCTTCTCCTCGGCCTCGCCGGTCTGGGCGTCGAGCTTCTGGTCCATGGCGAAGTAGACGATAGCCATCATGAGGGCTATGCACATGAGCACCACGCCGAAGGCCACCGAGCGGCTGACGCTGACGGCGCCGCCGAGGCGGGCGAAGAAGGGCGAGAAAATCATGCAGGTGGCCACGCCCAGGCGGGCCAGGGCCATCTCGGAGCCCATGGCCAGGGCCATCTCGCGGCCCTTGAACCACTTCACGATGCCGCGGCTGACGGTGATGCCCGCCATCTCGCAGCCACAGCCGAAGATCATGAAGCCGCAGGCGGCAAACTTGGCCGAGGCAGGCATACCTTCATAGAAGGGCGACACTCCTAACTCGTCGAACAGGGGTATGTAGTTCAGGTTCTCTGTAAACCATGTCGCCAGCGAGCTGCCGGTGAAGGCATCGCTCACGGCGTACCACTTGATGACAGCGCCTACGAGCATCACTGCCGTCGAGAGCACCATGGTGAAGCGCACGCCCATCTTGTCGAGGATGATGCCGGCGAAGATGAGGAAGAAGGCAAACACGTTGAGGAACACCTCGGACCCCTGCATGGTGCCGAAGGCCGTGGAGTCCCATCCGCGGGTCTCCTGCATCAGGTCCTTGATGGGCGAAAGGATGTCCATGAAAATGTAACTGCAAAACATAGCCAGGGCCAGCAGCAGCAATGCCGTCCACCGCATGGCGGCAGAGTCGCGTAATGTTTTTTGAATCGTCTGTGACATAATAACCTATTTTTATAAGTTTTCGCTTTTTATATTATCTGGATTCTGGTCATACCAGCTGTCGGGGCATCAGTTCCTGAGCCCGCTCGAAATCCTCGGGCGTATCGAGCTCGTAGGAGAAATAGTCTGTAGTATCAACCACGCGGAAGGTATGCCCCTGGGGAATAAGCCGTTCAAAGGCACGCTCATAGAAGATGTTAATCAGTGCCTCGCGCTCTATCATCAGGTCCAGCTCACGGAACAGGGCGGTGGAGTAGTCTGCAGTAACATGCTCTATACCAACGCTTTCGCCCATGGCCTCCTGAGGGCTGCAGGTCTTGGAAATCTCAGTGATACGCCCATCACCGTCGACCACCACTTTCATCTCCTCCTCGCCCAACTCATGGCGGTTGACGGCCAGGGCCGCCTCCGGCTCGCGGGCTATGCGCACCACAGCGGCGGGGTCGCAGAGTATGTCGCTGTCCATGAGCAGAAACTCGCGCCCGCGGACAGCCTGTTCCGACATCCACAGCGAATAGATATTGTTGTTGTGCTCGTAGTCGGCATTGTGGAGAAAGCGGAAGGTGAAGGGCGACTCGTAGTGAGTAGTCAGGAAGTGGCGTATCTGGTCGGCACAGTAGCCGGTGACCACCACAAAGTCAGTGATACCCGCCTGGTGCATCGCGTCAACGGTGCGCTCGAGCAAGGTACGCTCTCCCACCGAAAGCAGGCACTTAGGTTTGTTGTCGGTTAGCGGGCGCAAGCGCTTGGCCATGCCCGCCGCAAGTATAACTCCAATCATGGATTTAATTTACTATTTTACTATTTACAATTTACGATTTATTTACTATATTTACTATTTACGATTTTCAATGTTCAAAAGTTCACGGCAAGCGCATGAGCAGCATGCCGATGGCAATCCAGATAATCTCGCGCACGCGGCAGATGATGCTGACAAAGATGCCCAGGGCCGCCGACAGGCCGAGGGCCGCTATGGAAAGCACGAACCCGCCCTCCTGCACGCCCAGTTGCATAGGCAGGAAGCCAATGAGGTTGGCAAACAGGGTGGTGAACGACACGATGAGTATGGAGTGCAGATAGGTCAAAGCCAGCCCTGCCAGCCCGCCACCATTATCGATGCCGAAGAGCAGCAGCATGAACAGCACCTCGCTGCTCTGGACGATGCGCGAGAGGTACTCCAAGAGCAGGCTGCGGTAGAAGGCGCGCTTGTCTTCAGCGTGTAGGGCGGCTATCTGCTGGTCGATGTTCTGCAGGGCTTCGGCGTGCTTCTTCTGGAAACGGGCAGCCCACCCTTTCAGCCCGGGCACATGGCCTATCCAGCGGATAGTCTTCACCACAAGCCCCTTGCGGTAGCCTCTTGAGAAAATATAGAACGCCACGCTGCAGAACACGATGACGATGCCCAGCAGTGTGGTGATGGTGGTGTTGATAGGCAAATCGCCGACAGCAGCCAGTGCCAGATAGATAAAGATGCTGGAGAACCAGAACCAGAAATGGGCAAAGAAGTGCATCATGGCATAGAGGATAACCGACGAGGTGGCATGCTGTTTCGACACGTCCTTCGACAGTTCCATGATACGGTAAGGCTCGCCCCCCAGCCCACCGACGGGTGTGGCATAGTTAAGCGCGTAGCCCGTGATGGTAAGGCGGTAGACACGCCAGAAAGAGACGTGCTCACCCGTTCCGCGAATCTTACTCTGTATGATAGTTTGCCACGCCCAGGCATTGATAGCGTAAATGAGCACCCATACACCAATGATAGGTATAAGCCAGTAACCGGCGTGACACAGATGCTGCCACAACTCAACAAAACTGACGTCGAACGTGAACAGCATGACCACGCAAGCCGCCACGCCGACGATGAAGAACAGGTTGTTGAGCCGCTGCTTAGTCCACTTCATAGGCGGTCGGCCAACTGACGGCAGAAGGTCTCGTGCCGGTGGTTTACATACTTATAGAGCAGCCCCATGGCCACAATCTCGAACACGAAGTGGCAGGCAGGCAGGTCCAACAGGCAGAACAGGAAGAGCCAGAACTCGCGGAAATTGAACGTCAGCAGCCCGTTCCAGAAGATGACGGGCAGCGACCGGCGGCGGAAGTCGTCGCGGAACGACTGGGGAATGTTGTCAGTAGAGCCGTACGTCTGGCGCAGACGGGCCATGAGCCGCTGGAACTGGGGCGTAGCCTGCTCCTGTTTCTCAGTGTAGCCGATATAGGAATGCTGGAACAAACGCTCGTACAGGGGAGCATCCTTGGGCATCTGCTCGTAAATTTCGCGCTGACGGACAGAGTTGTCGAGCTCGCTGCCTTTCTCTCCCTTGAGGAAGAAGAGGTGGACCTGAATATAGTAGTCGGCCAGGCGCTGCTGCCCGGCAATGCCGTAGACTCCCGAGAGGATGGCCAGCACCAGCACCACGGCGGTGGCTACGAGCGTGTTGAGCTCCGTATTCTCAATGCCCAGCCACTGGAACTCCAGGTCGTGGTGCTGATAGAAGCGCCACGTCATGGCCACATAGATGGGGAAGAACCATGTGAAACCGGCCACGCCGTCAAGGATGCGGCCTATGCGGCTCTTCTTGCCCGTCATGCGGGCCAGCTGGCCGTCGGTGCAGTCGAGGATGTCGGCCACCATCAGCATCACCACGGCCAGGATGTTGTAAGCCAGGCCCGTGGTGCCGCCATAGTAGAAACTGCCACAGCCGAAGAACACCGCGCTGGCAGCCCCCACGAACATCGACAGGATGGTCACCGTGTTGGGGTGGATGTCGAACTTGGCAAAGCCCACCGCACAGTAGTAGCACAGCGGACGGATGACGTGAAGGTCGAGCCAGTCCTCGGTCTCGGCCGACTTAAGCGTTGCCCTGTATTTCTCGTTCATAAACCTGCTTGATGGTGTTGCAGACCACCTGAGTCTGCTCGCGGCGGCCCAGAGTGATGCGCAGGCACGACTCCAGCCCTTTGTCGCTCATAAACTTTATCTTGTAGTCCTGCACCTTCAGGGCCTCCATCAGGCTGTCCTTGATGGCCACGGGATATTTTATCAATATGAAGTTGGCCACCGACTTGTAGACCTTGAAGCCCGGCAGCGGGCCGAGTTCGCGCTTGTAGAGCTGGCGGCCCCACTCCATCTCGCCGGCCACGTGGCGATAGTGCTCGTCGCTGTCAAGAGCGGCCAGGGCCACTGCCTCTGAGAAGCGGTTGTAGCCCAGGTACTTGTTGATGTAGCTGAGGAACTGGTCGTGGCCGCGGCCTATAAAGCCGAAACCGCAGCGCAGGCCGGGCAGTCCGTAGAACTTCGACAGCGTGCGCGAGATGATGAGGTTGTTGTACTTGTTCACCAGCGGGGCTATGTAGTCCGTGTCAGAGGTGATGAAGCTGGCGTAGGCCTCGTCTACGAGCACGATGGTGTCAGAGGGTATGTGCTCCATGATGCAGCCTATCTCCTCGCTGGTCAGGCTGTTGCCCGTGGGGTTGTTGGGCGATGCCAGCAGTAGCATGCGGGGGTGTACGCGGTTGGTATAGTCAATGACCTCCTGTACGTTGTAGGCAAAGGTGTCCTCCTGCTCGTGCAGGGGGTACATCTCAAACGTGCCGCCACACTCCGAAGCCACGCGGTTGTAGTACCACCACGAGAACTCAGGGATGAGTATCTTTTTGTTGTCGCCGTCCATGAGGAAGTAGTGTATGGCGTTCTTCAATATATCCTCACCGCCGTAGGCCAGCAGCACCTGCTGCTCGGGCACACCGTAAATCTCACTGACGCGCACGGAGATGACGCTCTTCTTACCCTGATCGTAAATACGTGTATAGAAGCACAAGTCCTTGGGGTCGAAATTCCTTACTGCATCAAGCACCTTCTGGCTTGGTTCGAAGTTAAACTCATTTCTGTCAAGATAATTCATGATTATTCTTCTTAATTTCTATAAATTGGGTGCAAAATTACGCAATAAAAATGAAATAAGCGAAGCAATTTCCATTTTTTCGCGTTTTTCACCTTAATTAGTAGTTTCTATTGGAAGTAAAGGCATAAAAAAATGTGGATGGCGCAGGACGCTGCCATCCACAACTATATTGATAAGGTGGTCTGCAATTGCAGATAAATGTCTTATCGGGGGCAAATATAGTACTTTCTGAGCAATGGTGCAAGTTTTTTGAGTAAAAATTTCAGATTTTAACATTGTGTGCGCTTACATCAGTCCGTCAACTGGCAGGGAAGCCTGTTTCCGGTAACCGATGCCGGTCACTATGCAGCACAGGTCGCCAGCCTGGTTGGTGATGCGCACGTCGACATAGGGCAGCTTGTGGTGGTTCACCACCTCGCGGGCCACCGCCGTGAGGCGGTCGCCGGCCTTGGCACTCCTTACGTAGACAATGTTGTTCTCTACACCGAAAGTCAGCTGTCCCCGTGAGTTCATCACGGCGGCAATGGCGATGTCGGCCAGGGTGAAGTACACCCCACCCTGACAGACACCGCCGGCATTCAGATGCCCGGTGGTCACCGTGAGCGACGCCTGGGCATAGCCGTCGCCTATCTCTTCCAACACGCAGCCGCTGTTGGCGGCAAAGCGGTCGTTGGCGGCTAAAAAGTCACGGAGCGTCACTTGTTGTCAACGGCGCACTGCTCTACGGGCAGGCAGCGCTTGTAGTTCTCAATATACTTGTTGAATCCGTCCACGTCGTCGGCTGACGGTGCAATGCTGGTACCGCTGTTGCCGGCGAAGACCACCTTCTCCAGATAGTCGGCCAGCGAGAGCTTGTTGGGATTGTTGACCAGGTAGCCGGCCAGCAAGGCTATACCCCATGCGCCACCCTCGCCGGCGGTCTCCATCACCGAGATGGGCGAGTTGAGGGCTGCTGCCAGCATGCGCTGTCCTACGCCGGCGGTCTTGAAGTAGCCACCGTGGCCTGTGATGCGGTCCACCTTGATGTTCTCTTCCTTCAGCAGGATGTCGTTGCCCAGCTTGAGCACGCCGATAGCGCCGTACAGGTGGGCACGCATGAAGTTGGCCAGGTTGAACTTGTCGTTGGCCGAGCGCATGAAGAGGGGACGGCCGTCGCTGAGACCCGTGACGGGCTCGCCCGACACATAGTTGTAGGCCATAAGCCCACCGCAGTCGGCATCGCCCTCAAGGGCCTTGTTGAACAGCTTGCCGTAGAGCTCGTTCATGTCGACGGGCACGCCGAGCAGCTGCTGATACTCCTTGAAGAGGCCCACCCAGGCATTGATGTCGCTGGTGCAGTTGTTGCAGTGAACCATGGCCACGAGGCTGCCGTCGGGGGTGGTCACCATGTCTATCATCTCGTAGGGCTTCGAGAGCGGTTTCTCAAGCACAATCATCGAGAACGACGACGTACCGGCCGACACGTTACCCGTGCGCTGCTTCACGGCGTTGGTAGCCACCATGCCCGTACCGGCATCGCCCTCGGGCGGACAGACGGGTATGCCAGCCTTCAGATGGCCGCTGACGTCGAGGCGCTTGGCACCCTCGGGGGTGAGGAATCCGGCATTCTCGCCGGCATTGAGCGACTTGGGCAGAATGTCGAGCAGCTTCCACGAGAAGCCGCGGGGGGCTATCAGCTCGTCGAACTTGCGCACCATCTCGGCATCGTAGGTCTTCGTGGCGGGGTCAACGGGAATCATACCCGAAGCGTCGCCCACGCCGAGGACAAACTGCCCGGTGACCTGCCAGTGTACGTAGCCGGCCAGCGTGGTCAGGTACTTGATGTCGGCCACGTGCTCCTCGTTGTCGAGGATGGCCTCATAGAGATGGCTGATGCTCCAGCGCAGGGGGATGTTGTAGTTGAACAGCTCGGAGAGCTTGGCAGCGGCCTTGCCGGTATTGGTGTTGCGCCACGTACGGAAGGGCACCAGTATCTGGTGGTCCTTGTTGAAGGCCATGTAGCCGTGCATCATGGCCGAGAAGCCGATGGCGGCCAGCGTCTCTATCTCGCAGTCGTACTGCTTCAGTACGTCCTTGCGCAGTTCGGCGTAGCAGTCCTGCAGTCCGTACCAGATGGCCTCGGTACTGTAGGTCCACAGCCCGTCCACGAGCTGGTTCTCCCACTCGTGCGAGCCCTGAGCAATGGGCTTGTTGTCCTCGTCGATGAGGACAGCCTTGATGCGTGTTGACCCGAATTCAATTCCCAAGATGGCTTTTCCAGCCTCGATGATTTGTTTTGCGTTCATAAATCTTTCTTTATAGTTTATAGTTTTTTATAAGGTTTTTGCATGCAAAGATAATCGATTTTCCTCAAACGGCCAAACTTTTCACCTTTTTTATGCTATTGCAGCCAGGGGCTTCACCACTCAGATGCGGTCTACCTGCTTGACGCCCTTGACGGTACGCAGCCGCTTGATGAGTGCTTCGAGCTTGGCCTGATTGTCGATCATCACCACCAGGTTGCCGCGGAACAGACCGTCGCTCGAATCGATATTGATGCTGCGCAGCACCAGCTTCTCCTCCTTTGAGATGATGCTCGTCAGGTTGTTGACTATGCCGATGTCGTCGACGCCAATGACGCGCAGCGTGATGCTATACTGCGACGCACCCTTGCCCGACCATCGGGCCCTGACCACCCGGTAGCCGAAGCGTCGCCGCAGCTCAGGGGCGTTGGGACAGTCAGCACGGTGAATCTTGATGCCCCCGCTGACGGTGACAAACCCAAACACGTCGTCACCGTAGATAGGATTGCAGCAGCGTGCCAGCTGGTAGTCGATGCCTTTCAGGTTGCGGTCTATCACCAGCACATCGTCGTTCTGAGGCGTCTGCGCCTGGGTGTCGTCCAGCACAAACTCGCCAGCCGACCGTGCCTGGTTGTCGCCCGTAGGTGTACGCAGGCCTTGCTGTATTTCCACATACTTGTCTATCAGCGTATTGACGTTGAGCGTACCGTCGGCCACTTGTCGGTAGAAGTCGCTCACCTCCTTAAAGCCCAGCCGCTTGATGAGATGCTGCATGGTAGACTCCTCAAGCTCTATCTTGCGGTTCTTGAACTTCCGCTCTATCATCTCCTTGGCAAACAAGCCCTCCTTGACCTGCGTCTCTTTCAGTGCCAGGCGTATCTTGGCCTTTGCCCTGATGGTCTTCACAATGTTGAGCCACTCCTGTCGGGGACGCTGGTTGGTGGAGGTCATGATTTCCACCTGGTCGCCACTATTCAGGGTCTGACGCAGGGTGACCACCTTATTATTAATACGCGCCCCCACGCAGGCATTGCCTATCTTGGAGTGTATGTGGTAGGCCATGTCGAGCACCGTGGCCCCCTTGGGAAACTTCAGCAGGTCGCCCTTGGGGGTAAACACGTAAACCTCGTCCTCGTAAAGGTCCATCTTGAACTGGTCCATCGCCTCGCGCCCGTCGCTGGTCTCCAGCATCTGGCGTATGCCCGTGAGCCACTCGTCGAGCCCGCCCTCGCTCTTCACGCCCTTGTAGCGCCAATGGGCAGCCACGCCCCGCTCGGCCACATCGTCCATGCGCTCCGTCCTGATCTGTATCTCCACCCACTTCTGCTCAGGGCCGAGGACAGTGATGTGCAGACTCTCGTAGCCGTTGGACTTAGGCACGCTGAGCCAGTCGCGCAGCCGTTTGGGATTGGGCTGGTACATGTCGGTCACTATGGAGTAGACCTGCCAGCACTGCATCTTCTCTTTCTCTATCGGCGTGTCAAGGATGATGCGGATGGCAAAGAGGTCGTAGACGCCCTCAAAGGGGCACTTCTGCTTCTTCATCTTCTGCCAGATGGAGTGTATGCTCTTGGTGCGGCCCTTGATGTGGAACGTCAGTCCGGCAGCCTCCAGGCGCTCCTCTATAGGCTTGATGAACCGCTTGATGTAGGCATCGCGGCTCTCCTTCGTCTGGCTCAGCTTCTCCCTGATGTGGTAGTAAGCGTCGTGCTCCATGTATTTCAGCGACAGGTCCTCCAGTTCAGACTTCAGCTTGTAGAGTCCCAGTTTGTGGGCCAGCGGGGCATACAGGTAGGCCGCCTCCTGGCTCACCTCCTGGCGGGCCGCCTCGTTGTCGGCGTCACGTATCTGGCGCATCAGGTTCACGCGGTCGGCTATCATGATGAGTATCACCCTCATATCCTCGGCAAACGAGAGCAGCAGGTTGCGGAAATTCTCGCTCTCTATGACGGGGTTCTTCCTGTAGAGTTCCTTGATGCGGTGCAGCCCGTGCAGGATGCGGGCTACCGAGGGGCCGTAGCCCTGCTCCACCTCGTCTACCGTCAGGTGGCCCGAGTCCACACTGTAGCGCAGCAGGATGGCCAGCACCGCGTCGCGCCGAAGGCCTATCTCGTCGACCACAATGAGAGCCGTCTGGAACCCAGAGAGGATAGGGTTCAGTCCGAAAACGTCACGCTCCACCTGCCCTTCGGCTATCATCTGTCCTATGTGGTCGCGTATCTTCTGTTCATCGCCGGGCAGCATCACCTGGCCTACCCTATCGCGCAACTCGGCCTGCAGCCGCAGGGCCTCAGCACGCTCGTCGGTGGTAAATTCAAATCGTTTATTCATCTTTTTACCTAAATTTTTGGCAAAGATAAGAAAAAGTTTGAAAAAAAACTTGCTTTTCGCAAAAAACTTCGTATATTTGCCGTGAAATTGACAAACATAACTAAATCAACTAATATTATGCTATCACAACAAGATTTACAGCAGATTGCCCAGAAGGGCATCACCGAGGAGCAGATAGAGCGCCAGTTGGAAGAGTTCAAGACCGGTTTCCCCTACCTGCGTCTCAAGGCTGCCGCCAGCATCGAGGACGGCATTGTGGCTACCAGCGAGCAAGACAAGCAGGCCTACATCAAGGCGTGGAACGACTACAAGGCCGAGGGCCACACAATAGTGAAGTTCGTGCCTGCCAGCGGCGCCGCCTCGCGCATGTTCAAGGACATGTTCGCTTTTGTCGACGCCGACTACGACGTGCCCACCACCCCGTTTGAGAAGATGTACTTCGACAACATTGAGCGCTTCGCCTTCTACGACGCCCTCGACGCCGTATGCCGCAAGAACGAGGGCAAGAGCATCAAGTACCTCATACAGGAGGGTGAGTACAAGAAGGTGGTGGCCAACATGCTGTTCCAAAAGGGACTGAACTACGGCCAGCTGCCCAAGGGCATGCTCCTGTTCCACAAGTATCCAGAGGGAGCCCGCACCCCCATTGAGGAGCATCTGGTAGAGGGGGCTCTCTATGCCGCTTCCAACGGCGAGGCCAACGTCCACTTCACCGTCTCGCACGAGCACATGGACATGTTCAAGAAGAAGGTAGCCGCCAAGGCCGACCTCTATGCCCAGAAATACGGCATCAAGTACAACATCAGCTTCTCTGAGCAGAAGCCCTCTACCGACACCATTGCCGCCAACCCCGACAACACCCCCTTCCGCAACGATGACGGCTCGCTGCTGTTCCGTCCCGGCGGTCACGGCGCACTCATCGAGAACCTCAACGAGATAGAGGCCGACATCATCTTCATCAAGAACATCGACAACGTGGTGCCCGACCGTCTGAAACCCGAGACCGTAGACTACAAGCAGGTCATAGCAGGCGTGCTGGTCAACCTGCAGAAACTGGTGTTCAAGTATCTTGAAGTGCTCGACGGCGGAAACGTCAGCCACGAGAAGCTGCGCGAGATACAGCACTTCGTAGAGCATGCCTTCTGCCGCCGTCTCGACATCAACACGCTGTCAGACCAGGAACTGTCGGAATACCTCCGCAAGAAGCTCAACCGCCCGATGCGTGTCTGCGGCGTGGTGAAGAACGTTGGCGAGCCCGGCGGCGGCCCGTTCCTGACCTACAACCAGGACGGCACCATCTCGCTGCAGATACTCGAGTCGAGCCAGATAGACAAGAACAACAAGGAGTATATGGAGATGTTCACTCACGGCACCCACTTCAACCCCGTCGACCTGGTATGCGCCGTGCGCGACTACAAGGGTCAGCCCTTCAACCTGCCCGACTTTGTGGACCGCTCCACGGGCTTCATATCGTCGAAGTCGAAGAACGGCAAGGAGCTCAAGGCCCTTGAGCTGCCCGGACTCTGGAACGGAGCCATGAGCGACTGGAACACCGTCTTCGTGGAGGTTCCCCTCGGCACCTTCAATCCCGTGAAGACCGTCAACGACCTTCTGCGTCCGCAGCATCAGTAAGCATCGTTGGCAACACTTCGAGAAACAGAGAATACAACCGCCGCCTTCCCCAGTCCAGTCTTGCGGAGAAGCGGCGGTTTTTAAATTGACTTTCACACATAGACCTATCGACATGAAAAGAATAGCATTGAGCCTATTGGTAACATTGGCAGCCACACTGACAGTGACTGCCGGCAACAAACTGAGTTTGGCGGAGGTGACGGGAGGCCTGCTGCGGGCAGAGTCGATGCCGGGCATCACCGCCATGAGCGACGGCGAGACCTATGCCCGCATATCGCCTGACGGACAGCGCATCGTGGCCTACTCGTTCAAGACGGGCAAGCAGACGGCCGTCCTGTTTGACGCCTCAACAGCACGCGGCCCCAGGGTGGACCGCGTAGACGGCTACATAGTCAGCCCCGACGGCAAGCGCATGCTCATACAGACCGACACAAAGCCCATCTACCGCCGCTCGTTCACAGCCACCTATTATATTTATATGAGAGAGAACAACAAGCTGGAGCCACTCTCTGACGGCGGTCCGCAGCAGACGCCTGTCTTCTCGCCCGACGGCAACGTCATAGCCTTCGTGCGCGACAACAACATCCACCTGGTGAAACTGCTCTACGACAACGCCGAGAGCCAGGTGACCACCGACGGCCGTTTCAACGAGGTCATCAACGGACTGCCCGACTGGGTATATGAGGAGGAGTTCAGCTTCAACTCGGCATTGGTGTTCACGGCCGACTCCAAGCAGGTGGTCTGGGTGAGGTTCGACGAGTCGGCAGTCAAGCAGTACTCCATGCAGATGTTCAAGGGACTGGCACCCGAGCGTAACGACTACCGCCACTATCCGGGCTACTACAGTTACAAGTACCCCGTGCCCGGCGAGCAGAACGCCAAGGTGAAGGTGATGAGCTACGACATCAAGAGCCACCAGACGCGCACCATGCAGCTGCCCTTAGACGCTGACGGCTACATACCCCGCATCAAGGCCACCAGCGACCCCGCAAAGGTAGCCATAGTGACCATGAACCGCCACCAGGACCTGCTGCGCATCTATATGGCCAACCCGCTGTCAACCGTCTGCCAGCTGGTGGTCGAAGACCGGGTCGACAAATACATCAAGGAGGACGTGCTGGCCGACCTTCAGATAACCAGCAGCCACATACTGCTGCCCAGCGAGCGCGACGGCTACAACCACCTGTACCTCTACAGCCTCAACGGACAGCAGAAGCGGAAGGTGGGTGGCGCCAAGCAGGTGGTGACGGACGTCTATGGCTACGACGAGGCTACGGGCGACGTCTACTACGCGGCCACCAGCGGCAAGCCCACCGAGCAACAGGTGTATGTAAGCCATGCCAACGGCAAGACCGAGCAGCTGACCCAGCAGGCAGGTGTCAGCCACGCATGGTTCAGCGCCACCTTCAAGTACTTCATCTGCCAGTGGAGCGACATCCACACCCCCGCCGTCTACACCCTGCGCGACAACCGTGGACGGCAGGCGGCTACGCTCATCGACAACAAAGCCCTGCAGCAGAAGCTGAAAGGCTACGACCTGGGCACGGTGGAGATGTTCCAGCTGACGACCTCTGAGAACGTCACCCTGAACGGATGGATGGTGAAGCCGCGCGACTTCAACCCTCAGCGCAAATACCCCGTGGTGATGTTCCAATATGGCGGTCCGGGCAACCAGCAGGTGCTCAACCAGTGGAGCATCGGCATGAGCGGCAACGGGGCCGTCATGGAGCAGCTGCTGGCCCAGAAGGGCTACGTCTGCGTGTGTGTGGACAACCGTGGCACCGGCGGCCGCGGGGCTGAGTTCGAGAAATGTACCTATCTGCGCTTAGGCGAGCTCGAAGCCCGCGACCAGGTGGAGACCGCCCTCTGGCTGGGGCGGCAGCCGTGGGTCGACAAGGAGCGTATAGCCATCTGGGGATGGAGCTACGGCGGGTGGAACACGCTGATGTCCATGTCGGAGGGGCGTCCTGTCTTCCGCTGCGGCATCGCCATCGCCCCGCCCACCTGCTGGCGCTACTACGACACCATCTACACCGAGCGCTACATGCGCACACCCAATGAGAACCAGAAGGGCTACGACGAGGTGAACCCCATAGCCCGCGCCGGGAAGCTGAGCGGCGAACTGCTCATCTGCCACGGCCTGGCCGACGACAACGTACACTACCAGAACACTGCCGAATATGTAGAGGCACTGGTGCAGGCCGACAAGGACTTCCGCCAGCTGGTATATACCAACCGCAACCACAGCATCTACGGCGGCAACACGCGCAACCACCTGTTCCGCCAGTGCCTCAACTTCTTTGACGCCGAACTGAGACCATAAAGGCAACTACGAATTTTACGAATTTTACAAATTATGAAAAGGATCACTTCTCGTTCTGTCATTCTTTCACTTCTCGCGTTTCACCTCTCACCACTAACCGCTTCCGCCCAGTCGCTGACCATAGAGGTGAAGAATCCTACCGGCGACTTCCGCCACGAGGTGGTGGCCGTCAGTGCCGACAAGGTGAAGAGCCGCATGGGCACGCAGTTCCGGGTGACGGAAGGTGCCGGCCTCGACATTCCCTACCAGCTGACCCACGACGGCCAGCTGCTCATAGAGGCTGCCGTGCGTCCTCACGCCACGGCCCTCTTCAAGGTGGTGGCGGGCACACCACCTAAGTTTCAGACCGTCTGCCACGGCGCACTGCACCCCGAGCGCAAGGACGACTTCGCCTGGGAGAACGACCGCGGATGCTATCGCGTCTACGGGCCTGCTCTGGGGCGCACGGGCGAGCGGTCGTTTGGCATCGACGTGTGGACGAAGAACACGCCCGAGCTCGTGGTTGACGACCGTTACTATATAGAAGATGTGGTGATGATGCCGCGTGTTGACTCTCTGCGGCGCGTCAACCGCCACCGGGGCGACTCGCTCTATCGCATCAACAGCTACCACCACGACCACGGACGGGGACTCGACCCCTACAAGGTGGGGGCCACGCTGGGCTGCGGCGCACCGGCACTGATGCTGGGCGACAGCATCGTCATGCCCTACGTCTTCGACCGCTACGAGGTGCTCGACGACGGCCCCTTGCGCTTCACTGTCCACCTGACCCAGAAAGCCGCTCAGCTGAAGGGTGCCACCATCGTGGAGCACCGCCTCATACAGTTGGACAAACAGTCGAACTTCAACCGCATCACAGTATGGTATGAAAACCTGAAGGAGACGGTCAGCTTCTGCTCAGGCGTCGTCATACAGCGCGAAGCCCCCGACCCCGTAGTTCTGGGACGTAACTATGTGAGCTACACCGACCCTACCGACCAGCCCAACATCCACCAGGCCCCGCTCTACGTAGCAGTGCTCTTTCCCAACGGCGAGGTGCAGACACGCCGCCACCGGGGGCATGCGCTCGGCGTGGTGCCTCACTACACGGGCCAGCGCTACACTTACTATTTCGGCTCTGCGTGGTCGAAATACGACGTGCGCACGCCTGAGGAATGGCAGGCCCGCATCGGGTGGTTCCTGCGTGGTCTGAGTTCTCCCCTGCAGGCCACGGTCAGGTAAAATCTTTCGGACAGGATTTCTAAAAAAACTAAAAAATAGCAAGAAATCGGGAAATATTGTGTAATTTTGTCCCCTCAAACACTAATGTCTATAATGGATAAGCATAATTTCGTCACTATCGCCAATCTCACTCGCGAGAAAATTCTCTACATGATTGAGATGGCTCAAGAATTTGAAAACCACCCCAACCGCGAACTGCTCAAGGGCAAAGTCGTAGCCACGCTCTTCTTTGAGCCCAGTACCCGCACACGCCTCTCCTTTGAGACGGCTGCCAACCGGCTCGGGGCGCGGGTCATAGGGTTTGCCGACCCCAAGATTACCAGCGGCACCAAGGGCGAGACGCTGAAGGACACCATCCTCATGGTCAGCAACTACGCCGATGTCATCGTCATGCGCCACTACATAGAGGGGGCCGCACAGTATGCCTCAGAGGTAACGCCTGTACCCATCGTCAATGCCGGCGACGGGGCCCACCAGCACCCCTCGCAGTGCATGCTCGACCTGTATAGCATCTATAAGACTCAGGGTACGCTCGAGAACCTCAACATCTACATGGTGGGCGACCTGAAGTACGGACGCACCGTCCACTCGCTGCTGATGGCCATGGGCCACTTCAACCCCACGTTCCACTTCGTGGCCCCCAAGGAGCTGGCCATGCCCAAGGAGTACAAGCTCTACTGCGACGAGCACGGCATAAAGTACCAGGAACACACGGCCTTCAACGAGAAGGTCATTGCCGACGCCGACATCCTCTACATGACCCGCGTGCAGAAGGAGCGATTCAGCGACCTGATGGAGTACGAGCGCGTAAAGAACGTCTACATACTGACCAACGACATGCTGCGCCTGGCCAAGCCCAACATGAAGATTCTCCACCCCCTGCCCCGCGTCAACGAGATAGCCTACGAGGTGGACGACAACCCGCACGCCTACTACATACAGCAGGCCGGCAACGGGCTCTTTGCCCGCGAGGCCATCTTCTGCGACGTGCTCGGCATCACGCTCGACGAGGTTCGCAACGACAAGACCATCATCTGACTTACAATTTGACATTTATTTTCAATTTACAATTTGCATGAACAAGAAAGAACGCCTGGTTGCCGCCATTCAGCAAGGCACCGTCATCGACCACATACCCGCCAACAAGACCTATCAGGTGGCGTCGCTGTTAGGACTCTTCAACCTGAAGACACCTGTCACCATTGGTTTCAACTACCCGTCACAAAAGGTTGGAAACAAGGGCATTATCAAGGTGTCTGACAAGTTTTTCACCGACGATGAAATCTCGCGGCTGTCGGTAGTGGCCCCGAAGGTCATCCTCAACATCATCCGCGACTACGAGGTGGTGGAGAAGAAAACCGTAGAGACGCCCTCGGAGATTCGGGGCATCGTGAAGTGCAACAACCCCAAGTGCATCACCAACAACGAACCCATGCAGACCTACTTCCACGTAGCCGACGGCATGCTGACCTGCCACTACTGCGAGAAAGAGCAGGACATTAACAAGGTGGAACTCGTTTGAACTTTGAACATTGAACATTGAACATTGAACATGATGAATAGTGAAATTCCCGTATTGCTGCTGACAGGATACCTGGGCAGCGGAAAGACAACATTGCTAAACCGCATCCTGAGCAATGAGCGCGGCATGAAGTTTGCCGTCATCGTCAACGACATTGGCGAAGTGAATATCGACGCCAGCCTCATTGAGAAGGGTGGCGTGGTCAACCAGCAGGACGACTCGCTCGTGGCCCTGCAAAACGGCTGCATCTGCTGTACGCTGAAGATGGATCTGGTGAAGCAGCTGGAGGACATCATCCAGATGCAACGCTTCGACTATATCGTCATCGAGGCCAGCGGCATCTGCGAACCCGGCCCCATAGCCCAGACCATCTGCTCTATACCCCAGATGATGCCCGCCGCCGAGTGCCAGCCCCGGCTCGACGCCATCGTCACCGTGGTCGACGCCCTGCGCATGAAGGACGAGTTCGGCAGCGGACTGAGCCTGAAACGTGCCGATATTGACGAGGAGGACATAGAGAACCTGGTTATTCAGCAGATAGAATTCTGCAACATCGTGCTGCTCAACAAGGCCGCCGAGGTAACGCCCGACGAGCTTGGCCGCATACGGGGCATCATCCGTGAGCTGCAGCCCAAAGCCGAAATCATCGACACGAACTACGGCGATGTAGACCTTGAGAAGATTGTGGGTACGGGCATGTTCGACTTCGACGACGTGGCCACCTCAGCCACCTGGATTCAGGAGGTTGAGCGTCATGACGACGATGACGACGACGAGCATGAACATGAGCACGAGCATGAGCATGAGCACGAGCACGAGCATGAGCACCACCACCATCACCACCATCACCACGATGAAGGCGAGGCCGAGGAGTACGGCATAGGCACCTACGTCTACTATGCCCGCCGCCCGCTGAACTTAGGCCTGTTCGACGAGTTCGTGGCCCGCAAGTGGCCTCAGGGCATCATCCGCGCCAAAGGCATCTGCTGGTTCAAGGACGAGCCGGAGACGTGCTACGTCTTCGAGCAGGCCGGCAAGCAGGTCAGCCTGCGCAATGCCGGCCAGTGGTATGCCACGATGCCCAAGGACGAACTGGACGACTTCATGGAGCGCAACCCCGGACTGCGCCGCGACTGGGACGCGGAGTATGGCGACCGCATGCAGAAGCTGGTCTTCATAGGCCAGCATCTCGACCATGAGGCGATAGCCAGCGCCCTCGACTTCTGTCTGGCGTAATGATTATTCACCATAAGCGTAAACCAGTCCATACTTGTCATGCAGACGGCGCAGTGAGCCGTCTGCTTTCATTTTCCTGATGGCTTTATTCACTGTTTCCATCAGGTCTTCCTGCCCCTTCCGCATCAGGACGCCAATCTCCCCATGAGTGAAGGGAGTGCTCAGCAGCGGTGCCGCCAGGCGGGCGTCTGTCTTTACATAATAGGGGGCCTCGGTTATCTCCGTTATCATCACGTCGGCCTCGCCCGTTGCCACAAGCAGGGGGATTTCCTCGTTTTTCTGATGAACGATGATGGTAGCGTGCGTGAGGTTGGCGTTAGCAAACTTCTCGTTCAGCCCTCCCGGGTTGACCATGACCCTCACCTCGGGCTTGTCGATGTCGGCCAGAGACTGGAAACGGGCAGTTTCCGATGCTCGGCACAGAATGGTCTTGCCGTTGGCCAAATAGCCCTCGCTCATGAGCATCGTCTCGCGCCGCGCGTCGGTGATGGTGATGCCGCCAATGGCCATGTCAAAGGTCTGAGGCTCGGCCATGACATCGGCTGTTAGCGTGGGCCAGGAGGTCTTTACAAATTCGGTTCCCACGCCTAAGCAGCGTGCTATCTCCTGGGCCACCTCAATGCCAAAGCCCCAATAGGTGCCGTCTTCCTCACAGAAAGACAGCGGGCGATAGTCGCCCGTCGTGCCGACTAATAATGTGCCGCGCTCCGTAATCTCAGAGACCTTCCCCTTGGCAGGATTGTCGTTATTGGAACAGGCGGCCAATACCGTGGAACTGTAGACTGCCAGCGATACAGTCAGAAACCAGAGGATGCTTCTCAGCTGGTTTGCATTCATCTTCATCGTTTTCTTCATAACGGTGCAAATTTAGAAATAATTTTCGAGACTTTATGCCTGTCGGGACAAAAATTTGAATAAAATGCCCGAAAATTTACTGCCCCCGCCCCCAGCCCCTCATCAGTCATGCACCTTGAGTAGCGATACCACAACGCTAGGCAAGTAACTTTCAAACCAAACGAGGCTCGTTTTCGGCAAAAGGGAGTCCCTTTCGCTCAAAAGGGAGTCACTTTTGAATGTTCCAGGCCCTGGAACTTTTTCTTTCAGCCTTCATTCCGTAAGAACCTTATGGGATTGGGTCCGAAGGGACAACTCCTTAATCCGTAAACAGCAGGATAAAACTGCTAAAAACAGGCGAAAACGTTTGGAAAATCGAAAAATTGTGCGTATCTTTGCGCGAACTAAGTGTGAATCATTATGCCAGACTTCAAACTTTTGCCATCGGGCATCGCCGACTTCCGCCGCATCAGGCTGGAGAACTACTATTATGTGGACAAGACCGCTTGGATTCCGAAATTCGAGCTGGTGAGCAGCTTCCTGTTCTTCTGCCGTCCGCGACGCTTCGGCAAGACGCTGATGCTGAGCCTGCTTGAGAGCTACTATGACTGCAAGCAGACGGCTGACTGGGACATGCTGTTCGGCGGGCTGTGGATTCATGAGCACCCCACGGCAGAGCGCGGCAAGTTTCAGGTGATGAGGCTCGACTTCTCGCAGGTGACGGGAACTATCGATGAACTGAAGCCGATGCTCGATAGCTATATGGACATCGTGTTGAACCTCTTTGCCGAAAAATACGAGGACATGTATTTCGAAGGCTTTGCCAGTGAGGTGAAGAAAATGAATAAGGCCAAACCCAAGCTGACCTATATAGCAGGTATGGCGAAGAAATACGGCAACCGCCTCTACCTGATTCTCGACGAGTACGATAACTTCACCAACACCGTGTTGGCCCAGCACGGCGAGGCCGTCTACCGCACGCTGACGCATGCCGACGGCTTCTACCGCGACCTGTTCAAGCTCTTCAAGGGCAACTTCGACCGCATCCTGATGATGGGCGTGTCGCCCGTGACGATGGACGACTTGACCAGCGGCTACAACATCGCCACCAACATCACCACCGACCCCTGGTTCAACCAAGTGCTCGGCTTCAGCGAGCCGGAGGTGCGCGCCATGCTCGACTACTACCGCCCGCTGTCGGGCATAGAGCTGACCACCGACGAGATGGTAGAGCAGATGCGCCCGTGGTACGACAACTACTGTTTTGCCGAGCGTTCGCTGAAGACCGACCCGAAGATTTTCAACTCAAGCATGGTGACGTATTATGTCAACACCATGTTGACACTTGGCACGCCCCCTGACTCGATGGAGGCCCCCAACGCCAAGACCGACCACACAAAGCTGCGCCAGCTGATCCGTCTGGACACCATCGACTTGTACCGCCGCGGCATCGTCCACCGCATTGCTCAGGACGGCTATATATACAGCCGGGTGAAGGACTACTTCCCCGCCATCGAACTGATTAAGAAGGAGAACTTCATATCCTTGCTCTACTACTACGGCATGCTCACCATGACGGACATTTACCAGGGCGAGCAACGCTTAGGCATTCCCAACAACAACGTGCGCCGCCAGTACTACGACTTCCTGCTGGACGAGTATCAGCGCGCGTCGGACATTGACACGTGGGACTTGAAGGAGGCATTCAGGGCCGCCGCCTACTGTGGCGAGTGGCGCGCGCTGTTCGAGTACATCGCCAACGCCTACCGTGAGGACAGTGCCGTACGGTCGGCCATCGAGGGCGAGCGCCACCTGCAGGGCTACTTCCTGGCCTACCTGAACATGTATCAGGGCTACCTGACGGCACCCGAGGTAGAGCTGAACCACGGCTACTGCGACTTCTTTCTCATGCCCGACAAAATGCGGCAGCCCGACATTGCCCACTCCTACATCGTCGAGCTGAAATACCTGAAGGCCGACGCCACCGACGCCGAGGCTGACCGTCAGTGGCAGGAGGCCGAGGTGCAGATACGCCAGTATGCCGAGGGTGGGCGCGTGGCACTGCTAAGCCGCGACACCCTGCTGCACCTCGTCGTCATACAGTTCCGCGGCCCGAAACTGCTGCGCTTAGACTGCGTGGGGTGAGACACGGAGCCTATGTTCCAAATTCCTGCCCGATAAGCTCTTCTATCCGGCCTTCCTTGGCGTATGGAACGGTGTCCACCTGTCGGAAATTGCTTTGCTCCGGCAGCAATGACGGGTCGAAGCCCAGTATGAAGCGGGTGGCCGTTATTTCACCGCTTTACAGCAGTAGGTGCGGCAGGAATGCCGCACCTCCTACTACTTGTGCGCTGCAAAAGTACAAAAAAAATTTGTAAATCCTTATCTAATTGTAAAAAAGATGTGCGAAAATAACAACTATTCCATGCCGAGCATACCAAAAAGAGCACCCCGATAGCGGAGTGCTCCTTTATATAGGATAAATGGTGAAAGAATTACTTCAGAGCCTTGGAGAGCATGTAGTACATCTCGTTGTTCTGCAGGGTCTGCTTGAAGTCGGCGATGTTGGTACTCTTGTTGATGCGGACATACTCAATGCCAAGCATCTCAGCAAAGTCGGCCCAGTACTCCTCGGTGATGTCGTAAGAGAAGGCGCTGTGGTGGGTGCCGCCGGCCAGGATCCAGGCACCGGCACCAATCTCGAACGAGGGCTGGGGCACCCAGAGGGCCGAAGCCACAGGCAGGTTGGGCATGGGCTCGGGCTTGATGCACTCCACCTCCTGAGAAATCAGGCGGAAGCGGTTGCCCAGGTCGACGACGGTGGCCTTGATGCCGTAACCGGTCTTCGAGGTGAACACCAGGCGGGCGGTCATCTGCTTGCGGATACCGATGCCGAGGAAGTGAACCTCGAGCTTGGGCTTGTCCTCGACGGCGATGAGCGGGCATACCTCGAGCATGTGGCTCTGCAGGCACGACGAGCGGTCGCCGGCGAAGTTGAGGGTGTAGTCCTCGAGGAACGAGCAGCCCGTGGGCAGACCCTGCTGCATCACCCAGAGGGTGCGATAGAGGCAGGCCGTCTTCCAGTCGCCCTCGGCGCCAAAGCCGATACCCTCCTGCATGAGGCGCTGCGAGGCCAGGCCGGGAATCTGGTCGAAGCCGCAGAAGTCGGGAGCGTCGATGTCGGCATCGCCCAGGTCGTCGAAGTTGGTGGTGAAGGCGGTGGCGCCTTCATCCTTCAGCACGCGGCGCAGGGCTATCTCGGCCTTGGCGGCGTTCTTCACCTTCTCCCAGTAGACTTCCTCGCCGCTCTCGTCAATCTTGATGACATACTGCTGCTTGTACTCCTCGACCAGGGCGCAGGCCTCCTCGTCGGTGACCTTCTTGAAGTACTCCATCAGCGACGACACGGGGTAGTAGTCCACATGGTAGCCCAGGCGCTGCTCAAACTCCACGCGGTCGCCATCGGTAACGGCGACGTTGTTCATGTTCATACCGAACATCAGGCAGCGTACGTTCCTGGCGTCGGCCACGCCGGCAGCCACACGTGCCCAGACGGCAATCTGCTTCTGGGCGGCCTCGTCCTTCCAGTAGCCGCAGACCACCTTGCGGGGAACACGCATGCGGGTGCAGATGTGTCCGAACTCGATGTCGCCGTGAGCCGACTGGTTGAGGTTCATGAAGTCCATGTCGATGGTGCTCCAGGGTATCTCAGCGTTATACTGCGTGTGGAAGTGCAGCAGGGGCTTCTGCAGGTCCTGCAGGCCCTTGATCCACATCTTGGCGGGCGAGAAGGTGTGCATCCAGGTGATGAT
>CAMNJY010000016.1 GCA_946541745.1 uncultured Prevotellaceae bacterium | reverse complement strand
CCGCTTCCCCGGCCTCCGCCGCTTCCCCGGCCTCCGCCGCTTCCCCGGCCTCCGCCGCTTCCCCGGCCTCCGCGGCCGTCCCTCCTGTTGGCTATGCTGCGGCGGCGCCGCAGCCGAAGCGGGACCGTAGCCACGAGAACCGCCAGCACGGCTTGCTGTGGACTCCCGGCTATAACGACCACATCCTCAGCAACGAGGGCGAGCTGAACCGCTGGCGCCACTATCTGGGCGACAACCCTCGCCGCCTCTTCTTGCGCCGCCATCATCCCGACCTGTTCCGCGTCAGTTTCGGCCTTCAGATAGGGCCTTTCACCTGCGCCGCCATCGGCAACCGCTTTCTGCTGGACTACCCCCAACGGCGGCAGGTGCAGTGCTCAACCCATTATTATGAAGAGGACATCAGGAAGGCCGTTGACGGCTATATGGCGGCAGCGAGGGACGGGGCTGTGCTGGTGTCGCCTGCCATCAGTGAGGGCGAGAAGCGCACCATGCGCACTGCCTTTGATGCCGCCCTTCCCCTGGTCTATGTCTCGGCAAATGGGCTTGGCGCGTACTCGAAGCCTGGCGGGGCTTTTTTCGACGCCTGCGCCGAGGGGCGGCTGTTGATACTCTCGCCTTTTCCGCGGCAGAACCAGAAGGTGGCCCTTACGCGGCGCATGTGCATGCAGATGAACGAACTGGCGCGGCTGATTGCCGATGGCGGCAATACCCCCGCAGGGGCGGCGGCACCACAGCCCGAATGAAAACCAAAACTAAAGCATAATGAAAACAAAAAAACTTTTACTCCTAACCGCCCTTGTGGCGCAAACGCTGACTATGAACGCAACAACCCCTAACACGCTGGCCGCGAAGTCGAAAACCCCGAAGATTGACCGCATAGAGCCTACCGACTGGTTCGTCGGCATGAAAAACCCTACGGTGCAGCTGATGGTCTACGGACGGGGTATCCGCGACGTCAGCGGGGTGACTACCGACTACCCCGGCGTCACCATCGACAGCCTGGTAAGGCTCGACTCGCCTAACTACCTGCTCGTCTACCTGAACCTGCGCGACGCGCAGCCCGGCACGATGACCCTGGCGTTCACCACCCGGCGTTCGGCCTTTAACGTGAAATACCAGCTCAAGGCCCGCGAGAAGCGGGGCGAGGAGCGCTACGGCTTCACCAATGCCGACGTGCTCTACATGCTCATGCCCGACCGCTTCGCGCAAGGCCCCGGCCATAGCCCCCAGGTGAAGGGCATGAGGCCGTACAAGGAAGACCGCTCGCAGCCCTCGCTGCGCCACGGCGGCGACCTGAACGGCATCCGTGAGCACTTAGACTACTTCACCGACCTCGGCGTGACAGCCCTCTGGCTGACCCCCGTCCTCGAGAACGACTCGCCCGACACCGACAACGGCTTTTCTACCTACCACGGCTACGCCACGACGGACTACTACCGTGTGGACCCCCGCTTCGGCACCAACGACGACTACCGCCGTCTCTGCGACGAGGCTCACCAGCGGGGGCTGAAGGTGGTGATGGACATGATCTTCAACCACTGCGGCCTGGAGCACCCGTGGATTGCTGACCTGCCGAGCAGGGATTGGCTGAACATAGCCCCCCCCTCCGCCCCCGAGGGGGCTACAAATGCTGGCAAGCCTGGCCTGCAAGGTAATGAAGCCCCCTCGGGGGCAGTAGGGGGGGCTTTTCTTCTGACCAGCTACAAGCTGACGCCGGTGCTTGACCCTTACGCCTCTGAGATAGACCAGAGGGAGACCACGGAGGGGTGGTTTGTGCCGACGATGCCCGACCTGAACCAGCGCAACCCGCACCTCATGCGCTACCTGATACAGAACTCCTTCTGGTGGATAGAGACCGTAGGCATCGACGGCATCCGCATGGACACCTACCCCTATGCCTTTGCCGACGGCATGGCCCGGTGGATGAAGGAACTCTCTGAGGAATACCCCAACTTCAACACCGTCGGCGAGACGTGGGTGACGGAGCCCGCCTATACCGCTGCCTGGCAGGACGGTTTTCCTAACAGCAAGGTGCCGCGTTCGTACCTCAAGACGGTGATGGACTTCTCGTTCTATGACAAGATCAACCAGGCGGCCACGGAGGAGACCGACGGCTGGTGGCAGGGGCTGAACAGGCTGTACAACTCGTTTGTCTACGACTACCTGTACCCCAACCCCTCGAGCGTCATGGCCTTCATCGACAATCACGACACCGACCGCTTCCTGAAAAACGGCCACGACTCGCTGATGCTGAAGCAGGCCCTGGCTCTGCTGCTGACGGTGAAGCGTATCCCCCAGCTCTACTACGGCACAGAAATCATGATGAACGGCACGAAGGAGGTGACCGACGGCAACGTGCGTAAGGACTTCCCCGGCGGTTTCCCCGGCGACACCCATAACGCCTTCACCCGCGAGGGGCGCACGCGCCAGGAGCAGCAGATGTTCGGGTGGCTCAGCCGCCTGTTGCACTGGCGGCAGGGCAATGAGGCCGTCATCCGTGGCAGCCAGACGCAGTTTATTCCCTACGAGGGGGTTTACGTCGTTGCGCGGAGGGCTGCGGCAGCGCCGCAGCATAGCCGACAGGCAGGGCAGTGCGGGACGGTGCTGACGGTGCTTAACGGGACGTCGAAGGCAGCGGTGATGCAGGTGAAGCGTTATGCCGAAGTCATCGGTCAGGCCACGCGCGCCCGTGACGTGCTGACGGGTCGCTACTACGACCTGTCGCGCGACGTGCAGCTCAGGCCCCGCCAGTCGTTGGTGCTGGAGTTCTGATACCCAAAAACGACGATCCCATCAGAAATTTACGTATAGTTAGGAAACGCGCGCGCGTAAGCGTACTTTAGTCTATATTCCTACGAAATTTTGAAGACCCAGCAAAAGGCACTCCCTTTTACGCAAAAGGGAGTCCCTTTTGCCTGAAAGTGACTCCCTTTTGAACAATCCAGGGCCTGGATTATTCCTGCTGGTGTACCATCAGCCATAGAATCAGCCGTCTGGAACAGATTCGACGGGCTTTGCCGCAAACGTTTACGTCTGATGATTGTTAAAATTACACTTTCTTGAAATTTTTTTTGAAAAAAATGCTTTACTTATAAAAAAAATGCTTATCTTTGCGCCATAATTTGAAGCTACTGTAGCATAAACTGCAGCCAAAAGGTGAAATAACGTTATTTTATATACTACTTTACTTATTATCTAAAACTTAAAGCTTATGAAAATTGCAAAATTACTCGTTTTGAGTACGCTCTGGCTTTCAGCAACGAGCGTGATGGCTGCAATTGTAGACGGCGTGCGCGTGAAGCCGGCACCGGCCGAGACCCAGGGGTTTGTGGTCAGTGAGACGACCGACACGTATTTCTATCTCTACAATGTCGACGCCAAAGGGTTTTTCACCGAAGGTAACGCTTGGGGAACCCAGGTCAGTATTGGTAACACGGGTCTGAAGGTGGCCTTCACCCCCGAAGTCGGCTACGACTTGACCTATTTGTTCAACGACTTCTCGGTAGCCAAGAACAGCTGGAAGCTGACCTTCTTTGACAACGAGAACGCTATGTTCGTCGACCTGGGCAACCAGGCCAACTATTTCTGGGGTGTCCAGGACAACGGAGCCACCTTCCGCCTGTTCGCTTCCGAGAACGGTAACCCCGGCTGGGCCGACACCACCGACGAGGACGGCAACACCGTATCGCACCCCGCCTACCGCGAGGGCATGTTCATGGGCCTTGACGCTGCCGCCGGCGGCACCGCCTGCTCGCCTTACCTGACCGAGGGCGAGGGCCACTACATCAACTGGGCCTTCGTGACCCCCGACGTGTACAACGTCTACAAGGCCGAGGTTGACAAGTGGACCGCTGCCGAGAAGCTGAGGACCCTCATTGACGAGGTGAAGGCCAAGGGCTACACCGCCACTGCCGACGCCGATGCCGCATACGCCAACGAGGCCCTGAGCGTGGCTGAGCTGGAGGCTGCCCAGAAGACGCTGAACGAGGCCTTCCTGGAGTGGGGTAAGAACAACGCCTCGGTAGAGAATCCTGCCGACATGACGTCGAAGATAGTGAATGCCCACTTCGACAACGGCGACGCTACCACCGGCTGGAGCGGCACCGGTTTCGGACGCGGCGGCACGGTTTCTGACGGCGCTGAGCACTACTCTAAGAACTACGACACCTATCAGACCATCACCGGCCTGACGCCTGGCGTGTATGCCGTAGGCGTGAACGGCTACTACCGCACAGGCAACTATGGTGGCAATGCCGAAGCCAACTGGCTGGCTGACAACGCTGCCTCGAAGTATGCCAAGCTGTATGCCAAGGTGGGCGAAACCACCAATGAGGTGGCCATCGCCAACGTGATGAGCGGCGGACAGGCCGAGGCACAGGGCGTGGGCGACGTGGCTTCCACCTATACCGATGCCGACGGCAACGAGGTGACCGTCTACGTGCCTAACACGATGGCTGCCGGCGACCACTTCTTCCACAAGTTGAACCTGTATGCCAACAAGGTGTTCATCGCCGTTGACGAAAGTGGCGAGCTGACCATCGGTGTGAAGAAGTCCGACATGCTTGACGGCGACTGGTCGATGTTCGACGACTTCTCGCTGACGTTCTACGGTTCGGGCGCTGATGCCTACCAGATGTACATCGACGAGGTGATGAAGAACTACAGCGACGTGACCCTGGACGAGGGTACCGTCTACACCGAGCAGTACCTGACCAGCTATCGCGAGGCCCTGCAGGGCGAGCACAAGGCTTCGACCCAGGACGAGGTTGACGCTCAGCTGGAGGCTATTGTCGGTGGCTACAACGCCCTGATGAAGAACATCGACCTGTGGAAGCAGTGGCAGGCCGACGTGACCGCTGCCAACAAGGACTATGTGCTCAACGACGCGTACAGCCAGCTGGAGTCTATCGGCCCGTTGGCTGACTATACTGACGACAGCGTGGGCGAGGCCGTAGAGCTGCTGGAGAACCGCGAGCTGACCAACGAGGAGCTGGAGGCCGAGATTGCCAAGATTGCCCAGATGGTTGAGGATGTCAAGTACGAATACACGAATGTGCTAACGGACGGTGCCGACGTGACCAGCTACATTACCAACCCGGGCTTCGACTCCAGCAATGAGAGCGAGGCCAAGAAGGGCTGGACGGTTGACCGCATAGACGGTGGCAACGTGACCCCCGGCCCCTTAGGTGCGGCTAACGAGGAGTTGATGATCAACGCCCTGGGCCAGTATAATGGCTGCTTCGAGTCATGGCACTGCCACAAGTGGGACATCTGGCAGGAGGTTAAGAACCTGCCGAAGGGTATGTACCAGCTCGACGTGCAGGGCTATGTGCGCTGCGAGGTGTCTGGTTACAACAAGGGCGACGAAATCATGCCCGACTATCCCTCTCCCGTTTATCTGTACATGAACTCGGCTATGAGCCAGTTCCCCAGCGTTTACTCTGAGAGTCCCGACGACCTGGGCCACACGATGGTTGAGGTTGAGAACTGGTATCAGGAGGTAGTCAACGACAAGCACTATCCCAACTCCATGGGTGGTGCCGCCCAGTGCTTCGGATGGGGTATGTACAAGTCGACGGCCTACGGCCTGATAGCCAAGAAGGGCGACACCTTCCGTATCGGTGTGAAGATGGACAAGGATCAGGACTGGTGGTGCATCTTCGACAACTTCAAGCTGACCTATCGTGAGCCGACTCCCGAGATTGTGAAGCCTGTGCTGGAAGAGGAGCTGACCAAGCTCGACCTGACCCGCCCGATGGGCAGCAACATCTTTGAGCAGGCCTCCAAGGTGAAGGAAGACGCTGAGGCCGCCCTCGCTTCCGGCGACGGCGAAGCCATGTTCGACGCCCTGGTGGCCGTCTACGACCTGGGCGACGCCATCAACAACTCCGTGGCTCTGTTTGCCAGCCTGAACGATGCCAACGAGGACCTGATGATGAAGATTACCGACTCCAAGGCTGCTGACGCTACCAAGACCGACGCCCGCACCCTGGCCGGCAACGTCAACAACGGTATTGAGGGCCACACCCTGGCCGACGCCGAGGTGGAGGGCCTGATAGCCGACATCAAGGCCATGAAGGTGAAGCTGGGCATGCCCGCCGGCTATGAGAGCGCTTCCGACGCGGCTCCCGTGGAGTTTGCCGTCATCGACAACGCAAGCTATGACGAGGGCCTGGCCGGCTGGAGCGGCACCGCTGCTGCCTGGAACGGCGAAGCTATGAACGCTGAGATCTTCGGTAAGAACTACAACTACTATCAGGACATCCCCGGCCTGCCCGCCGGTATCTATGAACTGAACGTACAGGGCTTCTACCGCGCTGGTAACGCCACGGCTGACTACGACACCTATCAGGCTAACCCCGAGGAGAACAACAACGCCTACCTCTATGCTTCGTGCATCGTGGGCACCGACACCGTGACGAGCAGCAAGCCCCTCACCCGTCTGGCAGCCGAGGCCATCTCTGAGGCAGAGTCTGGCGCTCCTGGCGAAGGCTACGTCTACGCCAAGCAGCCCTCTGCTGAGGGTGCCGGCGACGGCTGGTTTGTTCCCAACAACATGGTGACCGCCTACTACGAGTTCGATGTCCCGCGTTATACTAACAACAAGGTTATCGTGAAGCTCGCCGAAGGCGCTACCCTGCGCATCGGCCTGGAGAAGAACGTTGACATCACCGACAACTGGACCATCTTCGACAACTGGAAGCTGAAGTACTACGGCACCAACAGCGCCCTGACGCCTGACGGCGACACCGACGGCATTGCCGCCATCGGCACCAAGGCCACCAAGGTAGAGTTCTTCAACCTCAACGGTGCCCGCGTGGGCAAGCCCGCCAAGGGTGTGACCATCCTGAAGCGTACCTTCGGCGACGGTTCCGTACAGATTCAGAAGGTGACCATCAAGTAATTGACAATTGAGAGCAAACGACAGAATATGCAGCTTACTGCAGTCTGACAGTCTATGAAAAGGGACTGGAGGCGGGGGCAAGACCCGTCTCCGGTTCCTTCGTTTTATTATACCTTATTATATATAGCTTCACAAACGGCGCGCCCGAAGCAGCGCGCGAGCCCCACGAAGGGGCAACCCGTCCGGAGCCTGACCCCAGACACCGGCCTTGGCGAAGAAACATATTGACATAGCAATATACATTAATAATAAAAACCTAACAAAAGTATGAAACAGAGACAAATCGTAAGACAAGGACGAAGAGTGGCGCTCGTCACCTGCGGCTTGCTGATGAGTGCCTGGGCCCTGCAGTCGTGCAAGGATGACGACATCCTGCTCACCGGGCAGCCGTCATGGCTGGGCAACTCTATCTACGAGCGGTTGTCGGAGGAGGGCACGTACAAGTACACGCTGCGGCTCATCGACGACCTGGAGCAGACCGAGGTGCTGAGCCACACCGGTTCGAAGACCCTCTTTGCGGCTACCGACAGTGCTTATGAACAGTGGTTCAAGAGCAACTCCTGGGGCGTGCGCAGCTATGAGAGGCTGACCACGGCGCAGAAGAAACTGCTGCTGAACAACTCGATGATCAACAACGCCTACCTCATTGAGCTCATGTCGAACGGGCGCGCCCAGGGCGACGCCGCCACCCCGGAGGAGGGTAAGACCATGCGCCGCGAGACGGCCACGAGTATCTATGACTCAGTGTACGTGATGAAGGCCTCGGAGATGCCCAACACCAAGGCCTGGCAGAGCTACCGCTCGCGCGGCAAGTCGATGCCCATCATGAAGGACGCCACCACGGCGCCGATGATCCACTTCCTGCCGGCCTACATGAACTACAACAAGATCAACGACAACGACCTGGCCATCCTCACCAACCACAAGGCCACCAGCATCGCCGAGGCCTGGGTGAACGGCAAGAAGGTCGTTGAGCGCGACATCACCTGCAAGAACGGCTACATACAGAAGGTGGACGGCGTCATAGAGTCGAGCCCCAACATGGCCGAGATCATCCGCCAGCATCAGAACATGTCGTTGTGGAGCCACCTGCTGGACCGCTATTCGGCTCCCTACTACGATGCCAATGCCACACGCGAGTATAACCGTATATATAATAATGAGGACTCGGTCTTCGTCATGCGCTACTACAGCAAGCGCTCGGCCGGAGGCGTAGAGAACAGCCGCGACCCCAAGGGCGACCCCATCTCGGCCGTGCTGAGCTTCGACCCGGGCTGGAACCAGTACACCGATGCCAACTCGAGCACCGACCTGCACAACGACGCCGGCGCCATGATAGTGCCCACCAACGAGGCCCTCGAGGCCTGGTGGGAAAACCAGGGCCGCGACCTGAGAGACGAGTACAAGTCATGGGACTCCATACCCGACGCCACCCTGGCCAAGCTCATCAACGTCAACATGCTGAGCACCTTCTCTGAGGCCGTGCCCTCAAAGTTCAACACCGTGCTCAACGACGCCAAAGAGGTGCTCGGCATCACCGCGGCCGATGTTGACTCCTGCTTCATGGGCTGCAACGGCGTGGTCTACCTGACCAACAAGGTGTTCACCCCCGCCGAGTATGCCTCCGTGGCCTACCCGGCACTGGCTCACGCCTCCACCATGAACATCATCTACTGGGCCATCGAGTATCGCAACTACCTGCCTTACCTGCTGTCAATGGACTCTAAGTACGCCATGCTGCTGCCCACCAACGACGCCATGGTCTACTTCATCGACCCGGGCTCCTACGGCAAGATGGCCAACGTCACCGATGAGGAGGGCAACACGTCGAGCATCGAGGCTCCCGACCTCATTGAGTTCCGCTACGACATGACCAAGCCCCTGGCCTCGCGCGTGCAGGCCAGCCGCTACACCTGTACCGTCGACGCCGACGGCAACATCACCAAGGGCGACCGCACGCAGGTGGAGGTGGCTTCCAACGTGATAGCCACCATGCTCGACCAGCTGATGGACCAGCTCATCATCGTCATCCCCGACAAGACGAAGACGCTGGAGGACTACGTCACTGAGGGCTACAACTACTTCAAGACCAAGGGCGGCTCGATGATCCGCGTCACCCGCAACAGCGCCGGCGAGCTCTGCTTCGAGGGCGGCTGGCAGATGGAGCACAACCACCGCACCCTGCCCACGGCCGAGGTCTATGTCAAGGACAACGGACAGTCGTACCAGCTGGAGACGGGCCTGCCCATGGGCGCCCAGAAGTCGCTCTACATGACCATGAAGGAGCACCCGGAGTACCAGAGCTTCCTGAACCTCTTAGAGAACGACTACAACGACCTGCTGACCCAGAAGCTGAGCAACAAGTACAACCCCGGTAACAGAACCCTGGACAACAAGAACCTGAAGCTGTTCGACAACTACAACTACACCGTCTACATACCCACCAACGAGTCCATCAAGCAGCTGCAGGACCAGAAACTGCTGCCTACGTGGCGCGAGCTGGAAATGGGTGAGGAGAACGACGAGGTCATCGACAGCATCTGCAACGCCGAAGGCTGGTATGGCGACGGCTCCGTCAGCCGCAGCACTATCCAGACCAAGGCCAAGGCCGCCATCAAGGCCATCGTCACCGACTTCATTCGCTACCACGTTCACGACAACTCCGTCTGCATCGGCATGGCCAAGGATCCCAGCTCGGAGGGCAAGTACGAGAGCATGAAGCGTAACCCCGTGACGGGCCGATTCTACCCCATCGATGCCCAGTATGACACACAGAGCATGACCATCACCGACGAGGTGGGCAACAAGCGTCACGTCGTCACCACCGACCCCGCACTCTACAACAACATCTGCCGTGAGTACTGGTTTGAGGGCCAGGACCGCACCGCCCGCCTGTTCATGGGCAGCGGCGCCGTGGTTCACCTGATTGACGGCCCCCTGATGTATGAGCCCATGCGCCCCTGGCGTGAGATAGTGAAAGAGGCACTTAACAAATAAGAGAGGAGGACACTACGTATGAATATACTAAAATCCATCATCATGACAGTGCTGTTGGTCGTTGCCACGACGGTCAGCGCACAAATATCGTCGGTTCACGGTACGGTGAGCGACGACATGGGCCCGCTGATGGGAGCTACCGTTTGCGAAATGGACGCCAACGGGCGTATCATCAACTCGGCCATCACCGACCTCAATGGTAACTTCACCATGAAGGTGAAAAACGCCAACGACAAGATACGCTTCAGCTATGTCGGTCTGCAGACCCAGACGCTGGCTATCAACAAGACCACCTACAATATCAAGATGACGTCGAAGACCACCATCAAGGAAGTGGTCGTCAAGTCGAAGCGCCGCGCCCAGGGTAACGGACTGCCCGTCCCCGAGCGTGAGATTTCGTATGCCTCGCAGAAACTCGACATGAAGGAGCTCGAGGGTCTGGGCATGACCACCATCGACGAAGCCCTGCAGGGACGTATCGCCGGTCTCGACATTATCGGTAACTCCGGTGACCTGGGTGCCGGCTCTACCATGCGTCTGCGCGGTGCCTCATCGCTCTCGACGCTGACCGACGCCAACCCCCTCATCGTCGTTGACGGCAACATCCGCGAGGTGAACCTCGACAACTTCGACATGGCTGGTGCCAACAACGAGAAGTTTGCCGAGCTGCTGAACATCAACCCCGAGGACATCGCCTCCATCAACGTGCTGAAGGACGCTGCCGCCACGGCCATCTACGGCTCGCAGGGCGGTAACGGTGTCATCGAGCTGACCACCAAGCGCGGTGTGCGCGGCAAGCCCCACGTCACCTACTCGCTCAAGCTCACCGGCACCTACCAGCCCAAGGGCTACGACCTGCTGAGCGGTGACGACTACACCATGATGCTCAAGGAGGCCTACTTCAACCCCCGTCAGGACGACAACGCATCGGACGCCAGCCGCATTCCTGAAATCAACTACCTGGACGACACCGGCGGCTTCTCGGAGTGGAGACAGTACCGCGACAACACTGACTGGCGCGACGCCGTCACGCAGTGGGGTCTGCGCCAGAACCACTACGTCACCATCTCCGGTGGCGGCGAGAAGGCCTCGTTCCGTATCGGTGGCGGTTTCGACCACGAGACGGGTACCATGATTGAGCAGAAGCTGAACCGATTCTCCACCCGTGTGGCCCTGGACTACAACGTCTCGGAGCGCATCCGCGTGCAGACCAACTTCGCACTGACCTACACCAAAAACGACCGCAACTCGGACGCCCTGCTGAACATCGCCCTGAAGAAGATGCCTAACATGAGCATCTACGAGAAGGACCCCGTCACCGGCGAGAACACCGACAAGTTTTACAACATGATACAGAGCGGCCCCTACATCGGCTCCGCCGTCTTCGAGAAAGACCAGCGCACCTACGTCAACCCCGTGGCCTCGGCTCATCTGGCCAAGAACGAGCAGCGCACCTACGACATGTCGCCCGAACTGGTGCTCAACTACCAGCTCTTAGGACTCGACGAGGACCACACGCAGCTGAACTGGCGCGGCTCGGTCTACATGAACATCTTCAACCAGTACGACGACTCCTTCTATCCGCAGGAGCTGGTCACCAAGAACTGGGAAGACCGCGTCAACACCTCGTACACCGGCTCTTCGAAGAGCGTCTCGTTCAACACCAAGCAGACGCTGACCCTGATACCGGCCTTCCGCAACAAGGACCACGCGATGATGGTCATGGGACGCTTCGAGCTGACCTCAGGCTCGAGCAGCTCGCAGGGCACGTCGGGCTACGGCCTGCCCTCCACCGGCCAGGTCATCGTCAGCCCCTCGGCCGGCGGCCTCATCTCCGACCTCAGCTCGGGCTACAACCAGTGGCGCTCAATGTACTACACGCTCTCGGCCCACTACGCCTACAAGGGACGCTACGTGGCCGACGCCACGGTGCGTGCCGACGGCACCACCAAGTTCGGACCGGGCAACCGCTGGGGCTACTTCCCCTCAGTGTCGCTGAAGTGGATTGTCAGTGACGAGCCCTGGATGCAGAAGCTGAAGCCCACGCTCTCGATGTTCGCCATCCGTCCCAGCTGGGGTAAGGTGGGACGACAGCCCGGACAGAACTACCTCTACACCTCTAAGTACGGCTCCGCCGGTCAGTACATCGACCTGTCGGGTATGCGCCCGCTGAACATCCGTCTGACCGACCTGAAGTGGGAACTCGTGTCGAGCTATAACATCGGTCTTGACTTAGGCTTTTTCGACGGCCGCCTGAACCTGACCGTCGAGGCCTACAACTCGACCACCACCGACATGCTGATGAGCAACTTCCGCATTCCCTCGAACGCCGGCTTCCTGACCGTACCCTATCATAACAACGGTAAGATGCGCAACACGGGTTGGGAGTTCCACGTCAACACCAACCGCCTGGTGAAGTCAGGCAAGTTCATCTTCGACCTGAATGCCAACTTCGGTAACAACCGCAACGAGATTCTGGAGATGGACGAGTACATCCTGAACAACAAGAACTCCACCTACGGCTATGCCAACGGCGAGACCCTGCGCCGCGTGCAGCTGAACAACCCGTTCGGCGCCATCTACGGCTTCAAGTACCACGGTGTCTATCAGTACAACTACAACACCATCAAGAATGCCGTCGCCGGTATGACGAAGGAGGAAATCTACGCCTACTGGGACCAGTTCAGGGCTGCCGGCTACACCGCTCCCGTGGCTGTCAACGCCGACGGACAGATTATCCTCGACGGTAACAACGTGCCCAAGCGCATGATGTATGACTACCGCGTCGACGAGACCGGACACGACGCCACCTTCCCCGGCTTCAACGGTGGTGACGCCATCTATGAGGACATCAACCACGACGGCCAGATCAATGCCCTCGACATCACCTACCTCGGCTCGTCGCTGCCTAAGCTCACCGGTGGTTTCGGCTTTACCTTCAGCTATGGCGACTGGCGACTCTCCACGCAGTTCACTTACCGCGTGGGCAACAAGATCATCAACCTGGCCCGCCTGCACGCAGAGTCCATGACCGGCAACGACAATCAGTCGCAGGCCGTGAACTACCGCTGGCGCAAGGAGGGTGATGTCACCTCCATTCCGCGCGCCATGTTCGGCTCTACCAGTAACTACAACACGCTGGTCAGCGACCGCTTCGTTGAGGACGGCTCCTACCTGCGTATGAGCTACGCCCAGCTGTCGTACACCATCAAGAAGAAGTACCTGACGTGGATAGGACTGAACCGCATCTCGTTCTACGGCTCTATCAACAACCCCTTCGTGCTGACCAAGTACACCGGTGTTGACCCCGATATCGCCGTAGGTGGCGAAGACCCTGCTATCGACAATGCGCAGACCCCGCGCTCGCGCTCATTCACGCTTGGTATAACCGTTGACTTCTAAAGGACTAAAGACTATGAAAAGAAAGATATATAATATAAAGAATGTAGGACTCATAGGGCTGATGGGCCTCGTGAGCCTCACGCAGACCGGCTGTAGCGACTTCCTGGAAATCAAACCGCAGAGTGAGATTATCCTTGAGGACTTCTGGAACGAGAAGGCCGACGTCGACAACATTGTTACCGGCTGCTACACAGCTCTCCTGGACGAAGGTGTCAGGCGCCGCATGATGATATGGGGCGAAGGCCGCAGCGACAACTTCCAGTCTGGACAGAACATTACCAGTGACGCCAGCCTGTACAACATCCTCAAGGAGAACATCACGGCTATGAACAGCTACACCACCTGGGACGGCTTCTATGACATCATCAACCGCTGCAACACGGTGCTGAAGTATGCGCCCGGCGTGGCCGAGGTGGACCCGGGCTACACACAGGGCGACCTCAAGGCCACCATCGCCGAGGCATCGGCCATTCGTGACCTCTGCTATTTCTACCTCATCCGCACCTTCCGCGACGTACCCTACAGCGAGGAGGCCTTCACCGACGACGACCAGGTGATGAACCTGCCCGCCACCCCCTTCTACACCGTGCTCGACTATCTTATTGCCGACTTGGAGAAGGTGAAGGGCGATGCCGTCACCCGCTATCCCGATACCCAGCCCCGCTACCAGACGGGTCGCATCACGAGGGATGTCATCCACGCCATGCTCTGCGAGATGTATCTCTGGAAGAAGGACTATGACAACTGCATCAAGTATGCCGACCTGGTCATAGAGTCGAAGAAGGCCATTGAGGAGGAGAACCGCAACAAGAACGGACGCCTCGCCGGACTGGGCGGCTCCAGCCAGGCCCAGATTACGGCACGGCTCAACGGATTCCCCCTGGTGAACGACCGCCTGACGGGCACCACCTTCGGCGATGTCTATGAGGATATCTTTGTCAATGGGGCCAGCAAGGAGACCATCTTCGAGCTGAGCTACGAGGACTCGCCGCAGAGCAGCAACCGTACCAACAACTCGGCTATCTCCACCCTCTACGGCAATTCTACAACACGCAAGGGACTGCTGGCACCCTCTTCGGTGCTTCTCGACGATATTGCCAAAACGTCGGGGCGTACCATCTTTGAGGACCAGACCAAGTTCCTGGACAGTCGCCTCTACACGAACTGCAGCACCGACGAGTCGGTCATCACGAAGTACGCTACCAGCAGGCTGACCATCAACACCGCCAGCCTCAGTGCTAACAAGGCAGCGTCAGCTTCCTATAGCTGGTTTACCGAGAAAGACAACGGCAGCAAGTGGATTATCTACCGCCTGTCAGACATCATGCTGCTCAAGGCCGAGGCCCTCTGCCAGCAGATGGAGAGTGGCAGCAGCGACGCCATCATCGAGGCCAACAAGCCTAAGCTTGAGGCTGCCTTCAACCTGGTGAACGCCATCAACAAGCGCGCCCTCTGCAAGGCCACGCTGACCGATGCCGACACCCTGCACGCCGGCGACTACACGACGAAGAACCTCATGGAGGAACTCGTCATCCGGGAGCGCCAGCGCGAGCTGATGTTCGAGGGCAAGCGCTGGTTCGACCTCGTGCGCTACTGCATGCGTGAGAACAACACCACACGCATCATGACTGCTGCCAGCAACCGCGACGACGTCAACAAGCAGTTTGTACAGAGCTTCTTCAGAAAGATGGACGCCATCTTCTGGCCTTACAACCTCGAGGAAATGAAGGTGAACCTCAACCTGGTGCCCAATCCCGCCTTCAGCAGTGGTGAGAGCACCAGCATGGAGAAGACCACCGATTAAAAGTTGAACACAGTAGAAAACGAAAACTATGAATATCAAGAATCAAATAAGAGTAGCACTGCTGGCCGTGGCCGCCATGATAGGCTCCGCCTCAGTGACCAGCTGCTCAGACGAGCCTGACAGTGAGCACTTCTACACGTTCACGGGCGAGATGCTGAGCGACTATCTGGCCAACCGCCCCAACTACAGCATGTTCAAGGAGGTGGTGGAGCGTGCCAACCTGATGGACCTGTTGGCGTCTTACGGAAAGTACACCTGTTTCCTGCCCTCTGACAGTGCCATGGAGGTCTATCTCAAGGAGCGTGGACTGTCGAGCCTGAGCCAGCTCTCCGATGCCGACTGCGACACCATTGCCCGCACCCACCTGGTGGCCAATATGTACTCGACGTTCGAGATGAGCCAGGACCGTCTGCCGACGGCTAACCTGTTAGGCCGATACCTGGCCACCTCGGTGGACACGATGACCGCCGAGATCATGCTCGAGGGTCTCTCACATATTATTTATGCGTTGAAGGACGACTCCGTGGAAAACGGTATCGTGCAGCCCGTGGATATGGTCATCGAGAAGTCTAACAGCTACGTGGCCGACATCCTGCGCGACAACCCCAACATCAGCATCTTCTATAATGCACTGGTGGCTACCAACGTCCGCGATGAGATATTGCCCGTGGAAGACGCTGAGTACCGACAGAACTACCTGAACGGCAAGTACAAGAAGTACTACTACAAGTCGCACACCTGGAACGAGGTGGGCTGGGCGCCCGCCACGAAGAAGTACGGATTCACGGCCTTCGTCGAGCCAGACTCTCTCTATAGGGCCAAGTTCCAGGAGTATGGCATATCGACGGCCAACGGCGACCTGCGCGCCCTCTACGACCTGGCCTGCAAGATTTACGACAAGGTGTACCCCGCCGATGTCAATGCGCCCGGTCACAGCTTCGACAACCTGACAGACAGCGTCAACCCGCTGAAGCGCTTCATACAGTATCACATCATGACGCGCTACGTGCCCGGCACCAGCGACCTCACGGCCCTGGTATGCCCCGAGACGAAAGAGGCTTTCGGCTTCGACACGAGGCTCATCAACCCCATTGACTGGTATATGACCCTCCTGCCCCGTACCATGATCAAGGTGGAGCAGCTGACCATGAACAAAGACGAGAAGGGCAATGACTGCCGTGGCGCTGACGCGGCCTACCTGAACCGCCACTTCATCAACCGCCGCTACGCCGCACCTGAGTACAACTTCCGTGGCGCATTGGTAGACAACGTCGTTGAGAAGGAGTACAACCATGACGCCCTCAACGGTCACTACTTCTACGTGGACGACCTCGTGGTGTTCAGCTACGACGTCCAGAACATCGTGCAGAACCAGCGCATACGCATGGACTTCTCGACGGTGTTCCCCGAAATCATGACCAACGACATGCGACTGAAGGGCAACTACACCGTGGATGACCCCGCCGGTACGCCCGACGACACCAATGACCCCAAGAACGGCAAGAACTACTACTTCCCCCTGGGCTATCTGGACGGTGTGACCTTCAACCCCAGCTGCTACCTCGTGATGCGCCGCCCGCACTGCAACTTCTGGTCGTGGCAGGGCGACGAGTGGAACCTCTTCGGCGACTACGACATGACCTTCCGCATTCCCCCCGTGCCCTACAGCGGCGAATGGCAGCTGCGCTTAGGCTACTGCGCTATCGAGACACGAGGCGTCATGCAGGCCTACTACGGTGACGACCCACAGCGCATGGTGCCCCAGGGAATACCTGTCGATATGACCCGATTCCTGAACTCCGAGTTCTACATGGGTGACCGCTACGTTATCGATGAGTCGTTAGGCGACTACAAGAAGAAGAGCGACGAGGAGAAGGCCGAGGAGCAGAAACTGCTGAAGAACCTGGGCGTTTACCGCGACGGCCGCAGCATGTACCACTTCGACCCCAACGGCGGCAAGAACTACTTCCTGGGTAACGAGCGTACACACCGCAAGATTATCTGCCAGACCTACATCGACGCCACCAAGGACCACTACGTGCGCTTCCGCGTGGCCTCTGACGGTAAGCAGGGTAACAACAACGAGTTCATGCTCGACTTCTTTGAGATGGTACCTAAGAGCGTCTATGGTGTCGACAGTGACGGCGAGATGGAAGACGACCTCTAAACTATGAACTATGAACTTTGAATATTGAAGATTATGATCAAGAAGATAAAAAATATCATCATCGCAGGGTCGCTGTGCTGCGGCACCGTCGCAGCCCTCACGGCCTGCACCGAGACCTGGGATGACCACTATGACAGCCTGGGCGACACCAATGTCGTCCATGGCGGCACGCTGTGGCAGGCTATCAAGGCCGATCCCAACCTGAGCAACTTCGCCAAGGTGGTAGAGGCAACAGACTTTGCCAAGTCGCTCGACGGCAGCCAGGTGTTTACCGTCTTCGCCCCCACGAACGACAACTTCAGCGACGCCCAGGCCCAGGCACTGATAGCCGACTACCAGCAGCAGGTGGCCAACAGTGTGCTGGAGGAAGACAACACCGTGCTCAAGGAGTTCGTCCAGAACCACGTGGCCCTTTATACCCACTCCATAGCCAAGGAGGGCAGCGACTCTATTGTGCTGATGAACGGCAAGTATGCCGTGCTCAACAGCAGCAATATCGACGGCGTACCCTTGGTGACCAAGAACCAGCTCTATGGCAACGGTGTGCTCTACACCCTTGGCAAGCAGGTGGAGTATCTGCCCAACGTGTTCGAGTACATCCGCAAGGATGCCGACCTCGACTCGCTGCGCTCCTTCCTCTACAACAGCCACTATTACTACAAGGAGTTCCAGCCCTCACTCAGTGTGCCGGGCAGCATCGTTGACGGTAAGACCCAGTATCTGGACTCAGTCTTCACCCAGCGCAATGAGTTGTACAGCTATCTCGGCCTCATCAACTCTGAGGACAGCTCCTACATCATGGTAGCACCCACCAACGAGGTGTGGCGCAACCTGATTGACGAGTACGAGACGTACTTCAACTATCCTGACGGCATCGAGGAGCGCGACTCCATGGTCTATACCAACAGCCGCCTGGCCATAGTCAACGGTACGACCTTCAGCGGCACCTTCAATACCGAGCGCTCGCTGCAGGACTCTGCCCTGTCGGAAAGCTGCCTGAAGAACTACACCATGAGGCGTGCTGCCTATGGACAGCCCTTCGAGTACTACATTTACAAGAATCCGCTGACAGCACATGGAGCCCTGAACCAGACCGACCTCGTCACCTGTAGTAACGGACAGATACGCAAGGCTACGGAATGGAACATTGACAAGCAGATGGCTTTCTGCCAGTGCATTATCGTGGAGGCTGAAGACCGTAACAGCATCAAGGAACTGAGTAAGGTGATCGACAACCACGACGACTCCATTACTACCGTTACGGCTCTCTCGCGCTATGTGCTGGCCGAGAACAAGTATTATAACCGTGTGTGGGGCAACTCGTTCGTGGAGTTTGAACCCGCTGTCGCTACGGTGAACCACTCCGTGACGTTCAACATTCCCAATGTGCTGTCAAACGTCGGCTACGACATCTATCTCGTCACCGCACCGGCCCTGGCCAACGACAGCAATGCCACCGAGGCACAGCGCATACCGACGCTTATGAGGGCTACACTCTATGCGCCTGGCATGAAGTCAGAGATAATGCCCAGGAATCCGACGACGGGCAAGACCACCAACCTGGTGACAACGCCCGACGCCGTGGACTACCTGTTGCTGGCTTCCGACTTCAAGTTCGACCGCTGTACCTATGGCGTCGAGGAGGAGGCACAACAGGTGACGCTCAAAGTTGAGACACGTGCCACACAGACGCAGTTGCGTAACGGCGTCTATTCGCGTACCATGCGTATTGACTGCATACTCCTTGTGCCCCACGGCTCCTTGGAGGTGGTCGATGAGCTGCCCGGCAACACTGACTATCAGGGCCAGCCCGGCGTACTGATGTATCCTCACGGAAAGTATGACGTCACTGACCCGCGTTTCAGGTTCTGGTACATGCTACGTTAATGTTTCACATCACTTATTAAACCGAAGATTTATATGAAACGATATATCTTATTTGGACTAACGCTGCTGATGGCATTCCCGCTGAGCGTGGTTGCACAGGACGATGACTTCGACGAGGAGCAGGAAGAAACTCAGGTCAAGCGTACTATTGTAGTTAAGAAGAATTATGAGACACGCACCATCAAGGGCCTGGTGCTCAATGCTGCTACCCAGCAGCCCGTGCCCGGTGCTATTGTCAGGGCAGCCGAGATTGATGGTTACAGCGTGCTAACCGAGGACGACGGCTCCTACGAGCTGAAGCTGCCGGTGTTCGCCACGTCGCTCTACGTGTCAACACCCGACTTCAACCCTGTCCGCGTCGGTGTCCTTGCCGGTGAGCAGCAGAAGGTGGTCAGCCTCTATCCCACGTCGTTCAAGCCGGAGTATCAGGCTAAGACCAACGTCAAGGGCGACTTCTCGGCCAACGACTTCCAGTACACCAACGCCATCAATATCAAGGACGAAATACAGAAACAGATGGGCGGTCAGGTGTATGTCATCAACCGCAACGGCACGCCCGGCGTGGGTAGCGTCATGTTCATGCAGGGCCTGAACTCGCTCAACGTCAACGCCCAGCCGTTAGTGGTTGTCGATGGCGTGGTCATCGACCAGCAGTATGGGCGCACCCTGCTGCACGACGGTTTCTATAACGACATCCTGACGGCTATCAACCCCGCCGACATCGAGAAGGTGACCGTCATGCGCAACGGCACGGCCCTCTATGGTGCCAAGGGTGCCAACGGTGTCATCCTGGTGCAGACGCGGCGCAACAAGTCGATGGCCACCCGCATCACTGCCAACGTCTCGGCCGGCGTCGTGCTGAAGCCCAAGTTTATCAATGTGATGGGTGCCGACCAGTACCGCAACTATGCTTCGGAACTGCTGAAGACCACCAACACCACCATCCGGACCTTCAAGTTCCTCAAGGAGGATCCCACCTATTATTATTACGACCAGTACCATCAGAATACGGACTGGAAAGACCTGGTGTACCACACGGCCATGAGCCAGAACTACGGCATCAATGTGGAGGGTGGTGACGCTGTGGCCAACTACAATCTGTCGGTAGGCTACACCAATGTAAAGAGCACCTTGAAATGCAACGACATGGACCGTCTGAACGTACGCTTCAACACCGACATCTCACTCTCGCAGAAGCTGGCGGTAAGGTTTGACGCCTCGTTCTCCAACCAGACGCGCGACATCCGCGACGACGGCGCACCGGCCACCTACGACGAAGGTACGCCTACGGCCCCCTCGTTCCTGGCCTATGTGAAGAGCCCCTTCATGAGCCCCTACAGCTACGGTCACGACGAGACCGGCAAGGGACGATTCTCTGACAGCCACTTCGACATCGACCAGGAGTCGTATCTCAACGAGGCCTTGGCCAACTACAACAACTACAACTGGCAGCTGGGTAACCCCGCCGCTATCAATGAGTATGCCGAGGCCGAGAACAAGAACCGCTTCGAAAACTCCATGCTGAACCTCACCATTACGCCGAAGTACGACATCCTGCCCAACCTCTTCGTGAGTGAGCACTTCAGCTACAACCTTGTGAACACCAACGAGATGTTCTATGTGCCTATCAACGGTACGCCCAGCTACTATGTGTCGAGCCTGGGCGGCACCCGTCAGAACGAGGTGCGCTCGCTGGCCTCTAAGCAGAACTCCGTGCAGAGCGATACCCGTATCGACTGGAACAACCGCTGGGATGCACATTTCCTGCACGTCTTCGCCGGTGCCCGTATCAACTGGGAAAGCTTCACCACCAACTCTCAGGTAGGCTACAACACCGGTAGCGACAAGACCCCGTTCATGAGCGGTTCGCTGGCTAACAAGGATGCCGTCGGCATCAGCGAGAACTGGAACACCCTGTCCTGGTATCTGCAGGCCGAGTACGACTACAAGAGCCGCTACTATCTGCAGGCCAACTTCACCATGGACGGCTCGTCACGCTTTGGCGAGGACGCCGGCGACGTCAAGCTGCTCAAGGCCCCCTGGGCCATCTTCCCCGGCGTACAGGCCGCATGGGTCATCAGCAATGAGCCTTGGATGGCTGGCGTCAAGGGCATCGACTACCTGAAGCTCTCGGCCGGTTATGACATCAGTGGTAACGACGACATCGACTACTACGCTTCGCGCAGTTACTTCCGCGCCTCCCAGTTCCTGCAGACCATTTCCGGGCTGGCATTTGAGGGTATCGGTAACAATACCATCCAGTGGGAGACTACCCGCCGCTTCAACGCCGGCTTGGAGACCAGTCTCATCAACAACCGCTTAGGCGTAACCTTCAACTACTTCCGCTCCAAGACCGACAACCTGCTCACCATGCAGACCCTGGGCTTCCTCTCCGGACTGGCTCAGAACTGGTCTAACGGCGGTAAGCTGAGCAATGAGGGATTCGACGTGGCCTTCAATGTCAAGGTGCTCAACCTGAAAGACTGGCAGTGGCAGCTGGGCGCCAGCGCCGGCCACTACAAGAACAAGATTGACGAGCTGCCCGACGGCATGCAGTATATGGACTCGCAGGTGTACGGCGCTACCATCCGCTCGCAGGTGGGCCAGGTGGCCAACGCTTTCTACGGCTACAAGACCTTAGGCGTGTTCGCCACCACTGAGGACGCAATGGCTGCCGGCACTACCGACCCGAAGGGCCTCTACTTCATGGCCTCCAACGGCGTTGACCGCAACTACTTCCAGGCTGGCGACATGCACTTTGCCGACCTCAACGGCGACGGCATGATAACCGATGCTGACCGTACCATCATTGGCGACCCCAATCCCGACATCTACGGTAACATCTCAACCTCGCTGACCTACAAGCGCTTCAACCTCGACGTCCGCTTCAACTACTCCCTGGGCAACGACGTCTACAACTACATGCGCTCACAGTTAGAGGGCGGCAACCGGTTTATGAACCAGACCACGGCCATGCTGCGCCGCTGGCAGGTGGAAGGTCAGCAGACCGACATCCCGCGCCTCTCGTTCCAGGACGAGATGGGCAACGCCCGCTTTAGCGACCGCTGGATTGAGGATGGCAGCTATCTGCGCCTGAAGACCGTCACCCTGTCTTACAACCTTCCGCTGAAGTCGGAGTATCTGCAGGGCTTGCAGTTCTGGGTGCAGGGCAACAACCTGCTCACCTTCTCCAAGTACTTAGGCAGCGACCCGGAGTTCACCATGACCAGCAGCGTCATTGGTCAGGGCATCGACCTGGGCCAGCTGGGTCAGAGCCGTTCCATCGTGGCCGGTGTTAAAATTAACCTCTAATTCCCCCGTATGAATATGAAACGCATTTATATTTTCATTAGCATCATTTTAGGTATGGCGTTCACCACGTCCTGCGACGACTTCTTCAAGCAGGAGTCTGACGACGTGATTTACGCCGACCAGGAGCATTTGGACAATCCCGTTGATACCATCTACTCCGTGACGGGCATCCTTACCAAGCTGCAGGCCATTGCCGACCGCACTATCCTCTTCGGCGAGGTGCGTGGCGACCTGGTAACGCTGACCTCATCGGCCAGCAAAGACCTGCGCGAGCTGGCCAGCTTCAACGTCAGCGACGACAATGTGTACAACCAGCCCAGCGACTACTATGCCGTCATCAACAACTGCAACTACTTTATCGCACATGCTGACACGGCCCTGAAGAGCAACCGCAACGAGTCTATCTTCTTGAAGGAGTATGCCGCCGTCAAGGCTATCCGTGCGTGGACCTATCTGCAGCTGGCCCTGAACTACGGACGGGTGCCCTTCTACACGGAGCCGTTGCTGAGCAAGGACGAAGCCGAGGCTGCCGAGAATGCGGCACGCGCCGACCTGCCGACCATCTGCTCGTACTTCATCAACGACCTGCAGTCTATTCCCGACCGCTACAATGTGGAGTATCCGGGCTATCGCACCATTCGCAATGCCGACTCCCGATTGCTCTTCTTCCCGCTGAGCATCGTCAGGGGTGAGCTTTATCTCTGGAGGGCTACCTTCACAGGCAGCAAGGAGGACTATCGTCAGGCCGCCCTTCAGTACTATACCTACATCAGCGAGCGCAATGGCATGAACTCGGCCTATCCCACCGGCCAGTCCTACTACATGTGGACACCGGGCACGTCGACGTGGCGCTCCTTCACGATGAGAGATTTCAGCTATTATGGTTCAAACTCTGAGACCGTTGGCGAGAATACAGAGCTGATAACCATGATCGCCGGCGACTCCATCCGCGCCGAGGGTAACTATAGCGAGCTGCGCAATCTCTTCTCCTCGCGCGAAGAGAACGACTACAGGGTCAGCATCACGCCTTCGCAGCGGCTGCAGGAGATTTCGGCCGCTCAGGCCAACTGCTGCCTCTCGTCCAGCGGAACCAGCGTCATCTATGCGCCCGCCGGGTTAGACAATCACATGTCGGGCGACCTGCGCCTTTCCGACGTATGGAGTGAGGGCTTCCATCGCGACCTCTTGACGGGCGACCGCGTCGAGACCCAGTACATCATGAAGCATTACACTTCCCGTAATGTCCATATCTACCGCCGCATGATGGTGTATCTGCGCATGGCTGAGGCTCTCAACATGGCTGGCTATCCCCACATGGCTTTCCAGATCCTCTCGCAGGGACTGAGCAACAAGGTTATCAACGAGGAGGTCATTCCGTATTACAACCTGGATGAGAGCGACAAGAGCGACTCCATCTTCCTGGCCCGCTTCGACTTCCCCGATACGCGCTATGCCGTGGCTACGCCCGAAGACATTGTAAGCGTTGGCAGCCAGACGCACAACCAGATAGGTATCCATACCCGCGGTTCAGGCTGGACGCCGATGAACATTTACTACCAGATGCCTAACGACACCATTGAGCCCGACGCTGCCAAGCGTGCCCAGCTGGTGCAGGAGCAGCAGGCTTTCGTCGACAGCCTTATCCTGAACGAGAGCGCGCTGGAGTTCATGTTCGAGGGTACACGTTATTATGACATCATGCGCTATGCCATGCACCAGTCTAACCCCGGTGCTGCGATGAGCAAGTGCATCTACGGCCGTCGTGGCAAGGAGAATGCCGGTATCGTCAGCGGGGAGATTCAGAAAGACCTGACCAACCCCAACAACTGGTATTTGCAGTGGAAGGGCAAGATAGGCATGTAGCCATACGCCCTCTGATAAACAGTCAGCGGCCACAACCTCCTATGGTTGTGGCCGCTGATAGTTTCGGGGCTACCTGTATTGGTTTAATATAGTAGTAGCAGTCCCGCTATGGCCGAGTAGCATATCATTCGGATAGGGTTTATCTTGAGGTAGCCCGTACCGAAGGCGGTGGCCGCAAACAGTGTACAGCTGACGCCGAACTGCCAGGGGTTATCGCCGGGCGTAGAGAAGTTCTCAGCGTTGCACAGCAGCAGTGTAGCGGCAGCCAGCAGTCCTACAACGGCAGGACGCAGGCCGGCAAACACTGAGCGCACGGGGCGGGTGTTCATGTACTTCATAAACATCTTGCTGATCACTATCATCAGTATCAGTGAAGGCAGCACCAGGGCCGTTGTGGCCGTGAGCGACCCGAGAATGGCCATCAGGTGGCCGTAGCTGGCATTATGGATGGCGGTATAGCCGCAGTAGGTGGCCGAGTTGATGCCGATGGGGCCGGGGGTCATCTGCGAGA
>CAMNJY010000015.1 GCA_946541745.1 uncultured Prevotellaceae bacterium | reverse complement strand
GAATAATTTTACTGTCTGTTCCTCACGCACGCAGGCGCGATATAGCGCCGGCTATATTTCAGGGGTTCGGAAAGGGCCGATAACAAAGGGGCAGCGAGCGGGTCGCTGCCCCTTTCGGGTAACAAACGGGTGACGGGCCGAGTGTTAATTTTTGCCCATTTCATCGTATTTTTCGGTGCTTTTGAAAGAGTTTGCTCACCCCGTCGGTGGCGGCGTCGCGGCGGGCGTCAACCACGGCGGCATAGACCGTGGTGGTGGTGATGCTGCGGTGGCCGAGCAGCTTCGACACGGTGTATAGGTCAGCCCCCGCCGTCAGGGCCATCGTGGCATAGCTGTGGCGCGAGGTGTGGAAGGTGACGGTCTTCCTGATGCCGGCCTTCTGGGCCCACTGCCTGATGATACGGCTGACGCTCGTCTTGCTCGGCAGTGCGAACACCAGTCCGCCGCTGTCGGCGGGGTGCGGCGGCAACCACTTGACGGCCTCCTGGCTCAGCTTGGCGTGCAGGGGTTCCTGCGTCTTCTGCATGATGAGCGTCAGCCGCCACGTGCCCCCGCTGCGGCTGATGTCGGTCCAGCAGAGGCGGCTGACGTCGCTGTAGCGCAGGCCGGTGAAGCAGCAGAACATGAAGGCACGCTTCACCACATCCTTACTGCAGGGGCTGTCAGCCAGCCGCGCCACCTCGGCAACGTCCAGATAGTCGCGGGTGGTCTCCGGCCTGACGGGCACCTCACCCTTCTTCAGCTCGTCCACGGGGTTGATGCTGATGACGCGGTCCTTCACCGCCTCGCCCATCATGGCGCGGAACACACTGAAGTAGTGGTACACGCTGACCGCCGACAGCTGTTGTCCCGTTTTCGTCGCCGCCTGCCTCAGGTGGTCCACGAAGTCGCGTACCAGCTGCGCGTCCACGTCCTTCATGCGGAGCGTGGCCATGCGCCGGCCCAGCAGCGTGCGCAGGTAGTTGCCCATGTTGTCGATGCTCTTCAGATAGCTGTCACCCCGGTGGCTGCGGCGGCAGTCTTCCTTGTAGCGTGCCATGTAGTCGGTCAGCAGGGTGCGGTTCTGCTCGCTGCCCACCACGTCGCGTCCGGCTATCAGGTCCAGCAGCCGCTGCGTCTTGATGGCCTGTGCCACCCTCATCGTCTCGCGGTTCAGCCGGCGGTCGTCGTCGCTCATCACGGGTCGCAGGTACAGGCGCAGAAACTCATACGTGCGCACGCCGTTAACATAGGTGTCTAAGTAGATGGAGAAGTTGCCGTGGCACAGTGCCTTCAGCCGTATGCGCACGGGTTCCTTCGCCTTCAGCAGATTTTTGAACTTGTTTTGTACCATAGTTTTTTTTCGGCAAAGATAGCAAAAATATTTGGTGGTTTGCGGACTTATTGTTATCTTTGCACCATAAAGTTAAAATTGCTATGGGAAAATATTTAGACCCGAGGGCCGACCTCACCTTTAAGAAGATTTTCGGCGAGCATAAGAATCTGGTTACAAGCCTGCTCAACGCCATGTTGCCGTTTAAAAACGGCGAATTTATCGAAGAAATTGAGTATTGGCCGCCCGATAAGATACCCGACCGGACGGAGGTCGAGAAGTACAGCATCGTCGATGTCTGTTGCCGCGACAACCATCAGCGCGAGTTCATCGTCGAGATGCAGATGTCCTGGACCGAGGCTTTCAAGAAGCGCGTGCTGCTGAATGCCTCCAAGGCTTACGTGGCGCAGACGTCGAAGGGCATGAGTTTCGCCAATCTGCAGCCTGTCTATGCGCTGAATTTTGTCAACGACATCTTCCAGAAAGATGTTGACGACTATTACCACTACTACCACCTCGTTCACGACAAGTACACGGACAAGGTGATAGAGGGTTTGCACCTTATATTTATAGAGCTACCCAAGTTTAAACCTGCATCGTTCTCTGAACGCAAGATGCAGGTGTTGTGGCTACGCTTCCTGACCGAGATAGACGAGAACACGCGCGAGGCGCCACCGGAGCTTTTGGAGAACGCGGAGGTGAGCGAGGCTCTTGAGATTGTGGAGCGTGCAGCTTTCACTGATACTGAAATGCGCTTCTACGACAAGTTTTGGGACCGCGTCTCCGTGCAGAAAACCTTAGAGGAAAGCTGGAAGGCTAAGGCCGATGAGGCCGAGGCCAAGGCTGAGCAGGCCAAAGCCGCAGTCGAAGAAGCCGAGGCCAGGACCAAGCAGGCCGAAGCCAAAGCTGAGCAGGCTGAAGCCAGGCTTATAGAGACGGCTCGCCAGCTGAAGGCATTAAACATGTTGACCACGCAGCAGATAGCCGACACCACCGGCCTGACCGTAGAGCAGGTAGAAGCCTTAGCATGATCAGCGACGAAAAATGGTAAGTTTTAAAGTGTCAAAACGGTAACAAAGGCTTACGCGCGTACCTTAATATATATATAGCCATTATCATGGTGTCCCTTCTCCTGTAGGACAGAATACCCCACGCTCCCCTCCCTTGTAAGATAGCGAATAACGGACTATTGCCAGCAGAATGAAATATCCCCAGAGTCCTTGAATCCTTAGATAACAGCCTGGAGAAATATCGAAGAATTTTTACTCTTTTTAGGGGCAATTAACTGCGAAATGCAAAAAAATAGGGCGTTTTGCAAAAAAAAGAGAAAAAAAATTTGTTTGTTTCATGAAAAAACCCTAAATTTGCAGCGGACTTTGGAATGAAACCAGGGTTCGAGCACGTGGGACAGCTAATAGCCGGCGCTATATCGCGTCCCAGTGCGTGAGGAAACGAAGGTAAAATTATTCACATTATTAACTCTTTAAAACATTTAAAACGAACATGAACAAGAACGATTTGAAAGTTTACGAGGCTCCCCGGATGGAGATAGTCCAGGGAGAGTCAGAAGGCTTCATCTGCGCAAGTTTCAACCAGGGCCAGGGCAAGTGGGTATTCGGTGCCCGCGAGGCTGGTGATGAGATGAGCGAGATTGACGACAGCAAGGACTAAAAATTCACAAACAAACTATTGTTTTTTATTATTATTAATTTAAATTTTTTATTTATGAAAAAAGGTATCTTAAAACTGATGACTGCCGCTGTAGTAGCTACAGGACTGGCATCATGTTCTGACGACCTGGGGCTGAGCTCGAACTACGGGAACGGCGCTAAGGGTGACCTGACCGGCCACATCAATGAGAAGTCGGCCAACTTCACCCGTCTGGGCATGTCGGAGAACTTTGGCCCTGGCACCATCATGCCTTGGGAGGCCACCTATGACGAGGAAACCAATCCCACCGGCACCAAGTCGACCTGGAAGTGGGTGTTCACCGAGGGTGATGTAGTGCGTGCTTTCTCACTGAAGCAGATGACGTGGAGCTCCTACGACCTGATCGACGGCTTCAACACCTCCGACGGTGTGTTCAAGCTGAACGAGAAGTGTGCTAAGCTGGAGGACCCGGAGCTGTATGCCCTGACCGACGCTCAGTTCGTGTATTCTGTGTCGCCCGACGTTGAGGGCAACGCCTGGCTGACCTACACCATTCCTTACCGCTATGGTGCTCAGACCATTACTCCCTCTGACAAGGCGAACACCGACGTGCGCAAGTTCCCCGCTCCCTTCTGGGGCAAGGCTGTTGCCACGGAGGTTGAAGGCGGTGAGGCTCTCGACGTGAAGTTCAACGCCCTGACCGGTTTCCTGCGTATTGAGTCGAACGTGCTGCCCGCTGGTACGAAGTACATCGTGCTGACCACCCACGGTTCGGCAGTAGCTGCTGAAGAACCAGACGGCACAACTGGAGAAGTTACTTACGACGGATTCCAGCTGGCCGAGCCTCAGGCTAACGGAGAGGATCCTGTAGGCTTCAAAGACATCGATTCCTGGTGGAATAAGGACGACGGCAGCGGCAATCCTGTGAATGCTCAGCTCATCACCGACGGTAACAGCGAGGCCCTGAGCGGTACGTTCACCACCATGCTGAAAGACGACAAGTCTGCTCTCGGTGTAGACGAGGGTCTGCAGAACAAAGAGGGCGAGGATGCCGACGACTGGATGATGGAAGGTATCTCGCGCCTGGTGACTCGCGACGAGATCATCATCGATATCACGAAGTACAACGCCAAGGAGAACGGTGTGTTCTGGGTGCCCCTGATTGCCCAGCACTATAACAACCTGCACGTCATCGCAGCCACCAAGCTGTCGAAGAATTATGCTTACCGCTACATTGGTAACGAGCTGAAGGTTTTCACCGACCAGACCGTAGGCGTAGGCGACAGGCTGCTGCTGAACGTCAACGTCACCAACCTGGGTAAGTGCGACGTTTGGACGCTGAACAAGACCATCCAGGAAATCAACAAGGCCAACAAGTACGGCGTGCCCAACGTGAAGAACGTCATCAACGTCGACAAGCTGTTGCCGGTTCTATATGGTGAGCCGACTACGCCCGACGGCTACTACTATCGTAAGGATGGTGGCAATCTGACCAGCACCAAGCTGCGTAGGGTTGAAAATCCTGAAAGGTGGGAGACCTATCCTTGCGACAAGATCTACGTGCAGGGTACTGGCGACCTGGTGGTCAACATTGCTGCCCTTGAAGAGAATGCAAGTGCTGTAAAGTGGGGTTGGTATGCAAAGCGTACCGACACTGGTTTCGGCGAAAATGCCGCCAACCTGCTGGTTTCCGACATATCTGTTGACGATCTTAGTAGGCGCAACTACCAGGGTGTGCAGACGGCGGGCAACCACAACGTGCGCATCAACGTGCCCAGAACGCTGAAGGGTATGGTCAGCGACCTGCCCCAGTGGGACGTGACCATCGCTGCCAACACAGAGTATGCTCCTGCCGATGCTACGGAACTGCAGGTATGGGCCCACGGCTCTAAGGAGAAGTTCGTCACCGGCCACGACTTGGTTCAGCTCGACCCGACCGATCCTGCCAATGCTGTGCTGAAGAACAGCAAGGTGGCTGCCATCGAGGTGGTCAACGGCATCCAGACCCTGACCGTGCTGGAGCACACCAAGGGTGACGTCTACGTGAACGACAACAACGGTACCAAGGTTGAGGTTACCGACGGTATCTATGTGAAGACGCAGGAAGGTCTGAAGATTCGTATTGACAACGCGCTTGTGAGGAACCTGGGCTTCCAGGAGTATAGCCGCATTAACAATGCGCAGAGAGACAACTATGTGTTCACCATCGGTTCTGCCGCTATTGCCAAGGTTGGCGTTGAACCAGCAATGACTGCCAAACCCAATCAGGTGACCCTGAAGAGCTACTGGACTGGCAAGGCCCTCGACAAGGATCAGCCTAACATTAATCTGTATGATAACGGCACCATCTACACCGTGGCCCAGTTGGCTTCGGCAGGTGAGAAAATCGGCGAAGATGTTAGCAAGTATAAGGTTGACGACCTGGTGACCAAGATGTGGCTTGGCAGTAGCACGCTGCAGTATGAGGGCAACACGGCCAAGCTCGACAACGGCTGGATTGGTGCCAATGTCAAAGTTGACAATTTCGAGTTCGACGGTAACGGCAAGTCGCTGGAGAATATGTATATGCCGCAGAACGGCGAGTACAATTATCATGGCAACAAGCGCGTCATCTACAAGTACGATCCTCACTTCTGCTGCACCACCTGCGGTTTCAACCGCCCGACGACTGACAATCCTGAATATGGTATTAACGAAAGCCAGAAAATTGCCATCACCTCTTGGGGCTTGTTCCGCTCTATCATCAATAACACAGCCAACGTTGTCAAGAACATCCAGCTGAACGACGTCAATGCCATCGGTGAGCTCGACTCTATTGGTGCTGTCGTTGGTAAAGTTGAAGCTAAAAGCATCACGTTCACCAACAATCAGGTTGGTGAGGTGCGTATCCTGGCCAAGGGTGACTATCACGGCGGTATGGCCGGCGACATCCAGACCACAGCTGCTACCAGGTTCGAGCACAACTGGGTTGGCAACAACTACGGTTCTGAACAAATGGGTATCGTGAAGGGTACCAACTATGTTGGTGGTCTTGCCGGTCGCATCGGTAAGGTCGAGCAGAACGCTAACCCGACTGATAATGCACGTTACGATCTGTCGAAGGGTGTCGGCGCGCTGATAATCAACGATGCTCACGTGAACCTGAAGAACTACATCACCGGTGATGAGGGCGACTTCGTAGGCGGTCTCGTAGGCGGTGCTTACTCTAATAGCAGCAACACGATCACGAAGAGCGATGTTACCGTTGCCAAGTACATCAACTCTGACAAGGGTAGCGTAGGCGGTATTGCCGGTGAGCTCTTTGCAAACAATGGTAATGCTCTTAACACCAACAGCGTGAAGACGAAGGACATCACTGCCAAGAACAGCTATGCTGGCGGTATTGCAGGACGTTCTTACTCTCTCCATGCTACTGGCCTTGTATCTATCAAGGTTGAGGCTGAGAACATCAAGACAACGGGTGCCGGTGCTTACTTCGTGGGTGGCTACATGGGCCATCTTGAGGCTGAAAGTTCAGAAGTAAGCAATGCTGACATCAAGGTGACTAAAGAGATTTCTACCAAGGAGCAGTATGCCGGCGGCGTTGCTGGCGAGGTGCAGACCGAAAAGCAGATTAAGATTTACAACGGCGACATCGTTGTCAACAAGATTGAGGCCATTGAGGGTAATGTCGGTGGCGAGATTGGCGCTGTGACGAAGGGTAATGCCTATATTGGTAAGAATTTAATTAATGATCAAGAGAAGCTCATCACCAACATTGACATCGAGGAACTCTCTGGCGGCTACGCCGTGGGTGGTGTTGTTGGTAACATCTGGAACAACTCTGAGGTGAACGTGTTCACCCGTCGTGGCGACGAGACTGCCACTGGCGATCCCGTGTATTACAGCAAGATTTACATCGACGTGAAGGAGTTCACCAACCCGCAGGCTGACCTTGAAGCCTACTTCGCCGACAACAACGTCTCTGACGAGAAAGCTGGTTCGCACTCCAACATCGCAGGTATGCTCGACGGTACGTTGCGCATCAGTGAGGCCTTCCTCTATGTGAACGACTACATGACCGGCGACATGAAGGAAGCTGTAGGTTACAAGCTCCATCACGACAACCTCTCGACGCCTGGCGTGTCAACCCGTAGCTTCTGGGGCGACTACAACGGCTACGTTGGAACCGGTAAGTCGGGTCAGTACTTCCTGTCTCCCACTGCGGGAGCCATGGCTGACCCTCTTAACAAGGTTACTGCCGACCAGTATGAGCAGAAGGGCTGGAACATCTTCTTGCTGGAAGGAAACTACAACGAGTATACCAGCAAGAACTTCGGTAACGCCTACGAGGCTTATCCCGCAGGCGGCGAGTAAAGCCGAGAGAACGCGACCGTCAGTACGCTCGTAAGGCCGCCGGCACAACAGCGGTGATGGGCGTACAGACCTGACAAAACCAAAGAGAGTGAGCAGCGCAATTGAGCGGTTGCGCACTCTCTTTGCTTTATTGGCCGCCGGTTGTCACTACTACCCATCTTAATGACACTTCTGAGAAAAACAGACATCAATCATCATCAACCTACTGACATGAAAAAGAAATTGACGCTATTGCTGGGCATGCTGCTCATGACCACGCTGGGAGCCGGCGCCCAAAACACGCCGGCTGCCGGCGGTCAGGCCGACCTCTACTTCGTAAGCTACACCATACCCGACAAGGTAGACAAGGACGAGACTTCAGACCTGCTTGTAACCGCCGTCGTGGGCAACAAGGGTACTGCTGCGGCGACGGCCGTGAAGGCCCAGCTGATATTGAACCAGATGACCGTCGTAGACACCGAGACGGCCTACCAGAGTACCGACATCAACATTGCGCCGGGCGAGACGAAGACTTTCGTACTGCACTACGACATCAGCCACTACGGCTACGACACCCACATCAACATCGACATCAACCTGCCCTATGATGACGATGCAGACAACACGAACAACAAGGCCAAAGGCTATCCCGGCCAGGACGTGTGGATCATCGGCAAGGGCTGCGACGCCGCCATCACGGCGTTCGCCGTGCCCGCCACGCTGCTGCTCAACGCCACCACCAAGCAGCTTGAGGCCACCGTCACCGTGGGCAACCTGGGCGGCAAGGCCGTGAGCAACGCCACGGTGACGCTCTACGCCAACGGCCAGCCGCTGGACAACAGCGGCAACCACGGCGACATCGACCTGAGCACGCTGGCCCCCGACGCCAGCAAGACCATCACCCTGACCTACGACGGCGTGAAGGCCGGCGACGTGCTGACCGACGTGTATGCTAAGGTGACCATCGCCGAGACCGACGTCGACCTGAGCAACAACGAGAGCCAGCACGTGGACAAGGTGGTGGTGCTCAACGAGGGCATCGACGTGGCCGTGACCGGCGCCACGTTCCCCACCGAGCTGACGCCCGGCGTGCCGGGCCAGGCCACGGTGACGCTGAAGAACATCGGCTCTGAGGATGCCGGCAACTTCTGCGTGCGCGTCTACGACAAGGCCAAGCAGACCACCGTCTTCGGCCAGACGTGCCTTGAGGCCGACGCCGCCGGCGCCAGCGGCAGCCCCCTGCCGTCGAACACCGAGCGCACGGTGACCATCGCGCTGAACGCCGAGGGCATCGCCGCCGGACTGTATGACATCGTGGCCTTCGCCGACGTGACTGGCGACGTAGACCTGACCAACAACTACTCTGCCGACGGCAGCAGCCTCACGGTGAACGTCACCGGCGACCTGAGCATGGGCGACATCGACGTGGACGACGAGCTGGACCTGGCCGTCAACCCCGACCTCTGCATAGGCAACGTCATCATCAACAACAACGGCAAGACCGACGTGAAGAATGCCACCGCCGAGCTCTACATCGACGGCCAAAAGGTATGGACCAGCCAGCCCTTCGACGTGCAGGCCGAGGGTGAGGCCGAGGTTACCGTAGACTGCTACAGCGGGCTGACCCCCGGCGACCACAAGGTGAACGTCCACGTGAGCGCCGAGGGCGACCCCGACGACACGAACAACTGGGCCTTCGGCAATACCAGTGCCGACGGCAAGACCATCAGTGTGACCGACAGCTCGGCTCCCGACGCCAGCATCACCGCCGACATTCCCGGGGAGATTGACCTGGCTGACACGCCGGAGCTGTGCCTGACTGCCACAGTGAAGAACGAGGGCTCGCTGAGGTCGGACCCCGTGAAGGTGGAACTCTACATTGACGGCCAGCAGGTGGCCGTGAGTGGTACCTTTGCCCTGAACGCCGGCCAACAGACCAGCGTCACGCTGCCCTGTGTGACCATCAGCGAGGGCAACCACAAGGTGAACATGCACGTGACAGCCGCCGGCGACGGCGACGACAGCAACAACTGGCTTGAAGGAAGCAGCGCTGCCGACGGCAAGACCATCAACGTGATTGACACCACAGAACCCGTGGGCAACACCGACCTGGGCATCATTGCCTACACCCTGCCTGAGAGCGTTGACCTGGACAAGCAGGACTACCTCAAGATGGAGGTGACGGTGAAGAACTGGGGCGAGGAGACGGCCGTCAACGTCAACGTAGACCTGATAGTGAACGGCGCCATCGTCGACCGCAGCCAGAACTACTACGGCGGCCCCTACACGCTGGCCCCTGGTGCCGAGCGCACCTTTACGCTGTGGGTCAACAACCTGAAGATACAGCACCTGAGCGTGAACGCCCACGTGACCGCCGACAACAACACTGACATCGGCAACGACTGGGCCGAGGACAACAACATCAACGTGACGTGCGCCCACGCATCGGCACCGTCAACGGTGAGCGTCGCCATCGGCACCGCGGGCTGGACATCGCTCTACGAGCAGAACCACAAGACCTACCAGCGCGAGCTGTTCGAACCAGCCGCCGGCGTGACGGCCTACGTGGTGAGCGAGTTCAGTGCCGAGAAGGCCGTGCTGACCCCGGTAGAGCACGTGACGGAGGCTGGAGCGGTGCTGCTGAGCGGTGCTGCCGGCAGCTACGACTTCAACATCATCGACGGCGACTTTTACTCGCAGGCCTGGGATGCCGCCTACAACGCTGAGCGCCGCCCGAGCAGCAATCTGCTGAAGGGCAGCAACGGCAAGGTCAGCGGCGGCAGCGACGTCTGGGTGCTGGCCAACGGTGCCAACGGCGTAGGCTTCTACAACCTGGCCGAGGGCGAGAAGGTTCCCGCCGGCAAGGTGTATGTGAAGAAGACGCTGAGTGCCGGCGCACGCTTCGTGCCCGTTGACGGCGATGCCACCGCCATCGTCGGCGTGGCCGCTTCAGTCGCCGACGGTGCCCCGGTGTACAACCTGAGCGGCCAGCGCGTGAGCGGGTCGTTCAAGGGCATGGTCATCGTCAACGGCAAGAAGGTTTGCAACAAGTAGTCATTAACCGCAAAAGCAGATAAGATTATGAAAAAGAAGTATATAACGCCTGCCATTGAGATGGTAGCCCTCGAGAGCGAGGAATTGCTTAACGTTGTGAGCCAGTCGGTATTCTCAGGAACTACAGTGGGAAGCAAGGACGTGCTGAGTCGCGAAATCGACTTCGACGATGCGCTTGAGCTGGAATAGCATTAGAACCGTCATACTCTCCCTGTGCGGGGTGCGCCCCGGCTGCCAGTGCGGCCCGGCGCGCCCCGCTCTTTAACACTCACAATAAAAAACACTACGACTATGAAAGAAAAACTGAAGAAGGCCGTGGCCCTGGTGCCCGCCCTGCTTCTTGCCGGGTGCTCGGCCGAGCTGCCCGAACCGTCTGTTGAGGACGCTGCCGACGCGGTGGCCTCGACGACGGCGGCAGCGGTGCGCCGTGCCGCCAACGATGCGCAGACGCTGCGCGGCGTGTTCTACCAGGGCGGTGCCACGGGCTGGGCCGACGGCGACAGCGTGAGCATCTACACCTTAGGGTCGATGCTGCACAACGTCTACACCCTTAGCGACGGCGCCGGCACCGCCGAGGGCACCTTCGTCCGCACCAGCGGCAAGGACAACTACACCAACAGCGGGCAGCTCTACGGCCTTACCAACTGCCGCTACCTGTACAGCATCTCGGCCACGATGGAGGGCCAGGCGCAGATAGCAGTGACCCTGCCCTGGCGCCTCACGTTCCAGGACGTGTGTGCCGCCGCCGGCACGTCGCGCATGCCGATACCCTACTGGAGCCCCGTGAGCTTCGCCAGCGACGGCAAGCTCAGGGGCGAATTCCGGGGCCTGACAGCCATGCTGCGCGTAGACCTGCAGGCGCTGCCCGAGGATACGCGCGCCGTGGTGCTGACCACGCACAGCTATACCGACCTGAACGAGGGCTCGCTGGACGAGGGCGACGGCGAAGCCCTCTCGGGCACGTTCTCCACCGTGCTGGAGGAGGGTGCCGCACTGGCCGTGAACCCCATCTTCACGTCGCGCGACACGCTGCGCGTGGCCGTCGACCGTCAGTCGGCCGACTACCGCTACGTCTACATCCCGGTGATCAGCAACCGCTACTCGCGCCTGCACGTCATCGCCGTGACGGGCGACACCAAGTACCGCTACGACTGGCGCGGCGCGCTGCTGCAGACGTTTACGTCGGCCACGGCGTTTGAGCCGAACACCATCGTGGACCTGGATATCGACACGGGCATCAGGCCCGTGCGGCGCTGACAGCAGCTGTAGCCCGGCGCTCTTCTCCCCCCGGCGGAGAAGCGCCGGGCACTTTTGGCCCGGCGGAAATGCGCCGGGCACTTTTTTTGGGGAAAAGTTTGGCGGTTCGGCGGGTAATTGTTACCTTTGCAGCCATGATAGCAAATCTGATCACGTCGATGCCGATGTTCGTATGTGCATTCTGGGCGGTGCTGCTGCTGTTGGACGTTGTGGAAAGCAGACAGCCGGCCAAGCATCGGCTGTTGACCTACATGCTGGCGGCGACGCTGCTCTATGCGGGCCACTACGTGTTCTTCAACCGCGTGGTGTGGCTGTTGCCCGTGAGCGACACCCTCTACTGCACTACGAACCTGGCCGTGTTTCCGCTGTACTATATCTACCTGAAGGAGCTGACCGAGCCCGAGTGGAACCACCGCTGGCAGTGGCTGCTGCTGGTGCCGGCCGTGGTAGTGGGCACATCGGTGGGCCTGCTCTACGCGCTGATGTCGCCCGGCGAGACGCAGCTCTTCATCGACACCTATCTATATAGCAACCACATCAGCACGCTGGACGGCCTCTGCTGGTGGCAGGCCGTCGTCCATCATGCGGGCAAGCTGGTGTTTGCCCTGCAGATACCCCCCATCCTGCTCTTAGGTTTCCGCAAGATAAAAGGCTACGACGACGCGTTGGAGGCCAACTACGCCGACACCGACGACAAGCGCCTCAGGCTGGTGAAGGGCGTGCTGTGGCTGTTTGTGGTTACGTCGCTCATCTCTTTTGGTGCCAACCTGCTGGGCCGCTACCGTTTTGCCGACTCCCTGTGGCTGCTGTTGGTGCCGTCGGTGCTGTTCTCGGCGCTTCAGTTCCTGTTAGGCTACGCCGGCTACCGCCAGCACTTCACCATCCGCGACCTGTTGCGCGAGATGGCCATCACCGCCCCTGAGGACGCCGAGCCTCAGCCCCCGGACGACGGCCTGCCGTCGACCCGCATCGACGAGCTGCCGCAGTTGATAGCCGACGCCGTAAGCCGCGACCGCCTCTACCTGCAGCCCAACCTGAAGATCACCGACGTGGCCGCCCTGCTGAAGACCAACCGCACGTATGTCTCGCGTGTGCTGAAAGAGCAGATGGGCACCACCTTTGCCGACTTCATCAACCGCCAGCGCATCAGCTACGCGTGCCAGCTCATGGAGCAGCTGCCCGGGCTGCCTACCGAGGCGGTGGCCCGCCAGTCGGGTTTCTCGTCGCTCTCGTCGTTCTATCGCAACTATAAACTCTACACGGGCCATGCGCCCAAAGACAGTCAGACAGCCGACCCATGAAGAAAGCCGTGAAGTGGGCCGTCGTCATCCTGCTGACGCCGGTGCTGCTGTTCGTCATCGCTGCAGGCCTGCTCTACCTACCGCCCGTCCAGAACTGGGTGGCCGACAGGGTGGCTGCCGTCGTGTCGGCCAAGACGGACATGTCTATCAGCGTGGGAACCGTCCGGCTGGAATGGCCCTTGGACTTAGGCATCGACGACCTCCGCGCCATTCACCAGGGCGACACGCTGGCCGACGTGGGCCATCTGACGGTGGACGTACAGCTGCGTCCGCTGCTGAAGAAGCGGGTGGTGGTCAACGAGATAGCCGTCAGAGGGGCGCGTATCAACACCAACGGCTACATCAGCGACCTGCAGGTGAAGGGACGCGTCGGCGAGCTGTGGCTCCGCTCCGACGGCATCGACCTGGCTCAGGGCACCGTCGCCGTGAACGGCGCCCGTCTGGCCGACGCCGACCTCTACGTGGTGGTGACCGACACCGCCGCCGTGGACACCACGGAGAGCGAGGTGCCGTGGCTAATCACTGCCGACAGCCTGAGCATCAGCCGCACGGCCGTGAGCGTGACCCTGCCAGGCGACACGCTGAGCATCAAGACCTACTTAGAGCGCGCCGTGGCGCGGCAGGCCGACATCGACCTGCTGACCAGCACCTACCGCGTGGGGAGTGTAGACATTGAAAGCCCCCATCTGGCTCCCCTCCTGGCCTCCCCCGGGGGGGAGGAAAAGGCAGAGCATGAGTTGAGCGACATCAGCCTTGGTGTAGACTCGATTTACTATGGGCCGGAGGGCACCTCTTTATATATACGCGCGGCGCGGCTGAAGGAGCGCGGGGGGCTGGAGGTGACAGAGCTGACGGGCGGCGTCAGGCTTGACACCGCCTTCACCCACGTGGAGCTGCCCCACCTGACGCTGCGCACGCCCGACTCCGACGTGGAGGCCGAAGCCTACATAGACTTCAGCGTGGCCGACGCCACCGCCCCCGGCACGATGAAGGCCCGGCTCAACGCCCAGATAGGCAAGCAGGACCTGCTGCGTATAGCGGGCACGCTGCCCCCGCAGTTTGTGCGCCAATACCCCAACCATCCGCTCATGGTCAAAGGCTCCGTCAACGGCAACGTGGAGCGCATGGAAATCACCGGCTTAGACATACAGCTGCCCACGGCCCTGCACGTGAAGGCCGACGGCGTGGCCCACCACGTGAACGACCTGAGCCGCCTGTCGGGCCAGCTGCGCCTGCAGGCCGAGAGCAAGAACCTCAACTTCCTGACCACACTCGTGCCCGTGAGCGGTCTGCGGCTGCCGCCCATGACCCTCAGCGGCCAGTTTACGGCCGACGGCGGCCGGGTAGGCGGCCACGTCAACCTGCGCGAAGGCCAGGGCACCGTGAGCGCCACCCTCGCCGGGCTGCGGATAACGTCGCCCACCAATCCGCTGCCCGACGTCAGGGTGACGGCCAGCCGGCTGAACCTCTACCACTTCCTGCCCGCCGACACGATGTACAACATGACCGCCGACCTGGCGGCCGACCTCACCCTGCGCAACGGCCACGCCACCGGCACCATCAGCGGCACGAACCGCCTGATAGACGGCAGCATAGGCATCGACGCCCTGCTGAGCAACAAGCGCATAGAAGCCACCATCACACCACGCCTGCGCCGCGCCGACCTGCACGGCCTGCGCATGGCCGACCACCCGTTGACCGTCGGCATGAACGGAAGGCTGAGCCTCATGAGCGACTTCGAACAGAGCCACGAGCTGAAGGGCCTGATGGACAGCCTCTACATAGCCGACGCCAAGGCCACCTACCACCCCGAGAACATAGGCCTGCTGATACGCACCAACCGCGACACCACGCTGGCCCGCATCCAGAGCGGCGACTTCATCGTGAAGCTCGACGCCCGTGGCGGCTACGAGCCGCTGCTCAGGAAGGGCACCACGCTGATAGACTCCGTCACGGCGCAGTACGAGCAGAAAGTCATCGACCAGCAGGCCATCAAACGCCTGCTGCCTACGCTGAGGCTGCACGTGGAGAGCCGCCGCAACAACCCCCTGGCCAACATCCTGCGCACCAAGGACATCGACTTCAAGGAATTTTTTGCCGACCTCGACGCCTCGCCCCTGACAGGCATCAACGGGCGGATGCACCTCTACTCGCTCAACTACGACAGCACCCGCATAGACACCATCAACCTGACGCTGAAGCAGCACGGCGACCGCCTGTCGTACCAGGGCCAGGTGCGCAACAACCGGAAGAACCCCCAGTTTGTGTTCAACGCCCTCATCGACGGCCACTTCCACGAGCACGGCGCCCTGATGGGCGTGCGCTTCTATGACGCCAAGGAGCGGCTCGGCGTGCGCCTGGGCGCGACGGCCTCGATGGTCAGCGAGGGCGTGCGCCTGCAGCTGATGCCCGAGCGGCCTACGATAGGCTACAAGGAGTTCAGCCTGAACGCCGACAACTACCTGCTCATAGGCCGCAACAACCGCGTGGAGGCCAACGTGGCCCTCATAGCCGACGACAAGACCGGCCTGCGCCTCTACTCCGAGCACCCGTCGGCAGCGCCCCAGCCCACCGACTCGGCCACCTCGCCCGCCACCTATCTCCAGGACCTCACGCTGAGCGTCAACCAGCTTGACCTGGGCGAGCTGACCGCCGTGATGCCCTACCTGCCGCGCATCACCGGAAGGCTGAACGGCGACTTCCACCTGGTCATCGACCAGGAGGAGCAGCTCTCGGTGGTCTCCGACATGAGCATCGACGCCATGGCCTTAGAGACCTCGCCCATCGGCAACCTCAGCTCCGAGCTGGTCTATATGCAGCGCGAGGACGGCGGCCATGCCATAGAAGCCCGCCTGATGCTCGACGACGAGGAGTTCGGCCTGCTGCAGGGCACCTACATCGCCGCCGCCCCCCAGCAGACCGGCGGCAAGAGCCGGGACCACCTCGACGCCACCTTCACCATGAGCCGCTTCCCGCTGTCGCTGGCCAACGGCTTCGTGCCCGACCGGCTCATCGGCTTAGAGGGCTACGGCGAGGGCACCCTCGACATCAAGGGCACCACCGAGGCCCCGCTGGTCAACGGCGAGGTCTACGTCGACTCGGCCTATCTCGTCAGCCTGCCCTACGGCGTGCGCATGCGCTTCGACAACGACCCCGTGCGCATAGTAGGCTCCCACCTGCTGCTGGAGAACTTCGGCCTCTATGCCTACAACGACGAGCCGCTCAACCTGCAGGGCGACATTGACTTCTCGCGCCTGGACCGCATCGTCATGGACATGCGCATGAGGGCGCGCAACCTGCACCTCATCAATGCCCGACAGGAGCCCGGCTCGGTGGCCTTCGGCAATGCCTTCGTCAACTTCTTCGCACGCCTGAACGGGCCTATAGAAACGCTCCAGATGCGCGGCCGGCTCGACGTGCTCGGCTCTACCGACATGACCTACATGCTGCTCGACTCGCCGCTGTCGACCGACAACCGCCTCGACGAGCTGGTCAAGTTCACCGACTTCACCGACACCACCCAGGTGGTCGTCAGCCGTCCCACGCCGTCGGGCCTCAGCATGGACCTCACGGTGAGCGTCTCTGAGGGTGCCCACATCGTGTGCGACCTGAACCCCGAGCAGACCAACTACATCGACCTGATGGGCGGCGGCGACCTGCGCCTGCGCTACAACGGCGGCACACTGACCCTCAACGGCCGCTACACGCTGACTAACGGCGAGATGAAATACTCGCTGCCCGTCATTCCGCTCAAGACGTTCACCATAAGGAACGGCAGCTACGTCGAGTTCACCGGCGACCCCATGAACCCGCGGCTCAACATCACCGCCACCGAGCGCACCAAGGCCACCGTGGGACAGGACGACGGGCAGAGCCGCCCCGTGACCTTCGACTGCGGCGTAGTCATCACCAAGACGCTCAACGACATGGGCCTGCAGTTCACCATCGACGCCCCCGAGGACATGACCGTCAGCGGCGAGCTGCAGTCGATGTCGGCCGAGGAGCGGGGCAAGCTGGCCGTCACCATGCTCACCACGGGCATGTACCTGGCCGACGGCAACACCAGCGGCTTCTCGATGAACTCGGCCCTGAGCTCGTTTCTGCAGAGCGAGATCAACAACATCACCGGGTCGGCCCTGAAGACCCTCGACCTGAGCGTAGGCCTGGACAACACCACCGACGCCTCAGGACAGATGCACACCGACTACTCGTTCAAGTTCTCGAAGCGACTGTTTGACAACCGCCTGAAGATACAGCTCGGCGGCAAGGTGTCGACCGGTGCTGCCGACCTGCCTGGCCAGCAGCAGTCGTTCTTCGACAACGTCACCATGGAGTACCGCCTCGACCCGTCGGCACAGAAGAACGTGAAGCTGTACTACCAGCAGAACGTCTACGACTGGCTGGAGGGCTACACCGGCCTCTACGGCGCCGGCTTCGTGTGGCGGCGCAAGATGGACACGCTGTGGGACGTGTTCAAGATATTCAGCAACGACAGCGGGCGCCTGCCTGCCACGATGCGACCGCAGACGGGCCGGCGCGACTCAACCACCAACGACACTATAAGACATGACAAACCATAAGCGACAGACGCTCCTGGGCCTCATCGTGGCCGCCATGACGCTGGCCTCCTGCATCTCCACCGACAAGATAGCCGACGGCGACCAGCTGTTTGCGGGGCTGAAGAAGATAGACTACGTAGACAGTGACGCCGACGTGGACGGCGACTACAGGCAGCACCTCGAAGAGACGAAGGCCGAGGTGGAGGCCGCCCTGGCCACCGCCCCCAACGGTGCCCTCTTCGGCAGCAGCTACTACCGGCTGCCCTTCTCCTGGCGGCTGTGGGCCTACAACCGCTTCAGCGGCAAGTCGTCGAAGCTGGCACAGTGGATGACCAAGTCGTTCGGCAAGCCGCCGGTGCTGATGAGCACGGTAAACCCCGCCCTGCGCGCCTCGGTGGCACAGTCGGTGCTGAGGGCCAACGGCTATTTCCGCGCCGGCGTACACTATGAAGCCGTCACCGGCAGCAATCCCAAGAAGGCCCGCATAGCCTATCACGTCAGCCTCGACTCGCTCTTCACCATCGACTCCGTGGCCTACATGGGCTACCCGCCGGCCACGCAGCGGCTCATAGACTCTACCCGCGCCTACGCCGCCGTCAGCCGGGGCAAACCCTTCAGCGCCAGTGCCCTGGAGAACGAGCGCACCCGCATAGGCAACCTGCTGCGCACCAACGGCTACTACTACTTCAACCCTAACTACACCACCTTCCTGGCCGACACCTTCAACGTGGCCAACCGCCTGCAGCTGCGCGTGCAGCTGGCCGACGGACTGCCGCCGGAGGCCCTCAGCCAGTGGTATATAGGCAATACCGACATCGTCTTCCGCCGCACGGCCCGCGAACAGCCCACCGACAGCCTCTACCGCCGCCACCTGCACATCTTCTTCAGCGGCAAGAAGCCGCCGCTGCGCCCCCGCGTGGTGCTCAAGAACATACGCCTGCGCCCGCGCCGGCTGTACAGCTACCAGGACTACTTGGAGACCGTGGCCCGCGTCAACGCCACCGGCGTCTTCAGCAGCGTGGACGTGCAGTTCACCCCCCGCGAGCGCGATACCCTCGACATGAGGCTCACCTGCACCTTCGACAAGCCTTACGACTTCTACTTCGAGACCAACCTCAACGGGCGCACCATAGGCCGCTTCGGCCCTGAGGCCAAGGTGGGCTTCACCCGCCGCAACATATTCAAGGGCGCCGAGAAGCTTGACGTTAACCTGCACGGCAACTACGAGTGGCAGTACAGCGGCAACAGGGACATGAACAACTACCAGTATGGTGCCGACGTGTCGATAGAGTTTCCGCGCATTATAGCGCCCTTCGTCACCGACAGGCCCCGGCGGCGGGGCACCGGGCCGCAGCGGCAGACCTTCACGCCGCAGAACTCCACGCTGGCCAAGGCCTCGACCGACATCATCAGGCGGCCGGGCTACTACAAGATGCACGTGGCCAGCGGCGAGTGGACCTACCGCTGGCAGATGTCGCCACAGAGCACCCACCAGCTGTCGCCGCTCACGGTGAAATACCAGTATATGAACTCATCGACGGCCAAGTATGACTCGCTCGTCGGTGCCAACCTCTTCCTCCTTGCCAGCATGAGCGACCAGTTCATCCCCAAGATGCGATATACCTACACCTACACCAGCCCCACCACCTACCGCAACCCCATACGCTGGGAGACCACCCTCGAGGAGGCCGGCAACGTGACGGCCCTCTACGACGTCGTCGTGCAGGGCAACTCATGGCGGCAGACCAACAAGACGCTCTTCAAGAACCCCTACGCGCAGTTTGTACGCATAGAGACCGACCTCACCAAGACCTGGCAGACAGGCAACTCCTCACAGTTGGTGGGCCACTTGGGCGGCGGACTCATCTACTACTATGGCAACAGCGAGGAGACGCCCTTCAGCGAGCAGTTCTACGTGGGCGGCGCCAACAGCATCAGGGCCTTCACCGTGCGCAGCATAGGCCCCGGCGGCTATATCCCGCTGGGCAACAAGCAGTTCTCGTACGTCGTGCAGAACGGCGACATCAAGATTCTGGGCAACCTGGAATATCGCACACAGCTCTTCGGCAACCTGCACGGGGCGCTGTTCCTCGATGTCGGCAACGTCTGGCGGCACGAGGCTGAGGAAATAGATATTGATGAGAGTCTGAGCAAGGACGAACAGCAGTTCCTCGCCGCGATGAATGCGATGGAGCAGCGGTCGGTGTTCCGGCTCTCCAGACTGTTCGACCAACTGGCCGTGGGCACAGGCTTCGGCCTGCGCTACGACCTGGGGTTCCTCGTCGTGCGCCTGGACTGGGGCCTGGCGCTCCACCTGCCCTATGAGACCAGCCGCTCGGGCTACTTCAACATCGACCGGTTCAGCGATGCCCAGGCCTTCCACTTCGCCATAGGCTATCCTTTCTGAGGCATGGCCGACCAACCCAGTCACTTCACGTAGACTTTCCGGCCACCGTTGATATAGAGGCCGTGGCGCTGGGGGCGCACGTCGGTACGGCGGCCCTGCAGGTCATACCAGTAGCGGTCGTCGCGGTTGGCCGCCGTCGTCATCCACACCCCCGTGCCGGGGCGGTCGGCAAAAGCCTTCAGCTCGTAGAGCGCGGGCAGGGCGCGGTGGGTGTTGTTGTCCCACAGCCCGCGGTTCACCCAGCTGCTGATGACGGCGTTGCCCGGCCCGTTGCCATTCTCCTCGGGAAACCACCAGTAGAGGCCATTCACGTTAGCATGCTTCTTCAGCTCCGTGATGAGGGCCTTGGCAAAGGCCGCCTGGCCGGCGGGCGACACGGGCCACGTCTTCGAGAAGTCATAGTCTACGCCGGGCTGCCACTGGTAGTAGTAGGCCGTCTCCACTATCTGCACCTTCTTGTCGGCAAAGTTGGCCTCCAGCTGGTTCAGCGTCGTGGCCAGCGTGCTCAGACCGTTGTGCCAGAAGGGGTAGTAGCTCAGGCCTATCACGTCGTAGTCAACAGCCGACAGCCGACGGTAGATGTCGACCGTGGTCTGGGGCTTGCCGGCACGCTCGGTATGTATCACAATCTGAGCGTCGGGGCACACCTCACGGCAGGCGCGGCCTGCCGCCTGCAACAGGGCGACGAAGCGGCTCCAGTTGGCGTCCGACGACGTGTAGCAGCGGTTGGCCGCCGAGCCCTTAGGCCCCCACAGCATGCCGTAGCTGACCTCGTTGCCCGTCTGTATGAAGTCGGGGGCGGCGCCGGCCTCCACCAGAGTCTCTAAGCACGTCTTGGTGTACTCGTACACCTGCGCCGCCAGCGCCTCGTCGCCGAGCGACTGCCACTCCACGGGTGTCCACTGCTTAGAGGGGTCGGCCCACGTGTCGCTGTAGTGGAAGTCGAGCATGAAGGCGAAGCCCTCCTGCTTGATGCGCCGGCCTAAGCCGACGACGTAGTCCAGGTCCTGGCAGATGGCGGGGTCGTTGCCGTCGAGGCTGGGGGTGGGGTTCACAAACAGGCGCACGCGCTGGGCGTTCCACCCCACGTCGTCGCTCTTCATGTATTTCAGCACGTCGTCGATGCGCGTGCCCGACTGGTCGTAGTAAGCCACGTTGTGGTCGTCGTAGCGTTGCAGCAGCGATATGTCGCCGCCTACGTAGTACTCTTGTGCGCCTGCCTGCAGCCACGGGCAAAGACAGGCTATCACCATAATAAGTAGTCTATAATTCATTGGTCAATATATTTAGTAATCATAAAAACACTAAGGACAATTTACATATCTCCCTTCACCTTTCACCCTTCACCTTTCACCCTTCACCCTTCACCCATCAGACAATAGGCAGCGAGATGCCGTTGATTTTCTGGTACACGTCGAGGGCGTAGACATCGGTCATGCCGCTGATGTAGTCGACGACGGCCATCAGCCGCGTCTCAAGGTCGGCACTGTGGACGGCATACTGCGACGACACACGGCCTATGAGCTGCTGCGAGTAGTAGCGCTCGGGGTGCATGATGGCGCCTACCATCTGCAGCATCAGCGTCTCCATAATCCTGTAACCCGACAGCTCCACGTCGAGCACCACCTTGCTGCGGTAGATGCGCTCACGCGACAGCTCGGCGCAGCGGCGGTAGGCCAGGGCCTGAGGCTCGGCGATGTGGTCGATGAGGCTGCCGCTGAAGGTGCCCGCCAGGATAGCCTCCTCGTTGTCGACAAAGGTGCGCACGCACTCGTTCTCCAGTTTGCCGATGACGCAGGCACGCAGGTAGACCACCTTCTCGTTGTCGTCCGTCAGTCCCTCGTCGTCAATGCGCTGCAGAATGTGATTACGCGCGGTTTCATCGAAGAAATTGAGCATCAGGCCGGCTACCTCGTCAAACGACACCAGCTTCAGCTTGTGGGCGTCCTCCAGGTCCATAATCTCGTAGCAGATGTCATCGGCGGCCTCTACCAGGTAGACCAGGGGGTGGCGCACGTAGCGCAGCGGCTCGCCGGGCTTGGAAATGCAGAATATGCCCATTTCATCGGCTATTCTCTGGTACAACTCCCTCTCAGAATAGAAGAACCCGAACTTGCCCTTCTTCGAGGCAGCCGACGACGAGTAGGGATATTTCACAATGCTGGCCAGCGTGGAATAGGTCATCACAAAGCCGCCCTGGCGCCGGCCCTCAAACTGGTGGGTCAGCAGCCGGAAGGCATTGGCGTTGCCCTCGAAGTGGGTGATGTCGTCCCAGAACTCATGGCCTACGAGCCGCTGCAGGTCGGCCCCGGGGCCCTCGGTGAAGAAGGTCTGGATGGCCTTCTCGCCGCTGTGGCCGAAGGGCGGGTTGCCCATGTCGTGGGCCAGGCACGCTGTGGCTACGATCTGACCAATCTCCTGCAGCGGCGTGCCGGCCAGCTCGGGGTGGCGCTCGGTGAGCTGCTGGGCTACGTCGCTGCCCAGCGACATGCCCACGCTGGCCACCTCCAGCGAGTGGGTCAGCCGGTTGTGGACGAAGACGCTGCCAGGCAGGGGGAACACCTGCGTCTTGTTCTGCAGGCGACGGAAGGGGGCCGAGAATATCAGACGGTCGTAGTCGCGCTTGAACTCCGTGCGGTCGTCGTGCCGCTCAGGGTGCCGGTGCTCCTGCCCTAACCGCTTGTTGCTTATCAGTTGTTGCCAGTTCATCTTGTTGCTTTATTCTGCTGCCATACAGGCCAGCCTGTCGGAATTGCGCCGCAAAGTTACGAAAAGTCGGGCGCATGACAAAGGAAATAAAGTTAAATATATAGTTAAAAAGCTGAGAGTGGCGTTGCACTACGGTTTTTATGATTACCTTTGCAGGTCAAAACAACAATTGCTGAAGATGAAGAGACAATGCCTCGCACTGATGGCCTTGCTGCTGACCGTGGCAGCCACGGCACAAAAGAACCACAACCTCGACGTGGCCAAGAACCTGGACATTTTCAACCAGGTGTACAAGAACCTCGACCTGCTCTACGTGGACACGCTCAACCCCGGCGAGGTCATAGGAACGGGCATCAAGGCCATGCTACGCTCGCTTGACCCATATACTGAGTACTACCCCGAAAGCGAGACCAAGGACCTGAAGATGATGCTCACAGGCAAGTATGCCGGCATCGGGGCCCTCATACGCTACCACCAGAAGCTCAAGCGCGTGGTCATCGACGAGCCTTACGAGGGCATGCCGGCAGCGGTGGCAGGCCTCAAAAAGGGCGACATCATACTCTCCATCGACGACTCGGTCATGACCCAGCGCAACGTGAGCTACGTCAGCAGCCGCCTGCGCGGCGATGCAGGCACCAACTTCGTGGTAAAAATCCTGAGGCCATCGACAGGCAAGAAGATGAGCTTCAAGCTGACGCGCCAGGCCATCAAGCTGCCCGAACTGCCCTACTACGGACTCATCGACTCCACCCTCGTCCCCAACACCCTTCACAAAAAAATAGGCTACATCAACCTCAACCAGTTTACTGAGGGATGCGCCAAGGACGTGCGACGCGCCTTCATCGACCTGAAGAAACAGGGGGCGGAGGCCATGGTGTTCGACCTCAGGGGCAACGGAGGCGGATCAGAAATGGAGGCGGTCGACATCGTCAACCTCTGGGTAGACAAGGGGCAGACCATCGTCGAGAACCGGGGCAAGATAGCACAGGCCACCCACAGCTACAAGACTCGCCTGGAACCGGTAGACACAAAGATGCCCCTCGTCGTGCTGGTGAACGGCGAGACGGCCTCGGCCAGCGAGATTACCAGCGGCGCACTGCAGGACCTGGACCGCGCCGTCGTCGTGGGAACACGGACCTACGGCAAGGGACTGGTGCAGATACCGCTCGACATGCCTTACAATACCAACCTGAAGCTGACCACCTCTAAGTACTACATTCCCAGCGGACGGTGCATACAGGCCATCAACTACAGGCGCAACGGCACCGGAGGCTACCGGGAGCGCGTGCCCGACTCACTGACACACGTGTTCCACACGGCGGCGGGCCGTGAGGTGCGCGACGGCGGTGGCATAACCCCCGACGTGGAGGTGAAGAACGACACGCTGCCCAACATCGCTTTCTACCTGTCGGAATCGGGACAGGACTCCACCGAGGTGATGTTCGACTGGGTGGTCAACTACATCAGCCGCCATCCCACGATTGCCGAGCCACGCCAGTTCCACCTCTCTGACGACGACTTTGCCGACTTCAAGAAGCAGGTAGCCGAAAGCGGCTTCACCTACGACCCAGTCAGCGAGAAGCAGCTCCAGGAACTGGTCAAGACGGCCAAGATAGAGGGCTACTACGACCAGGCACGCGAGGCCTTCGAACTCTTAGAGAGCAAGCTGCGTCACGACGTGGCTACCGACATCGACAAGCACGAGGACCTGCTGCGCCAGATGCTGGAGCTGGAAATCATCGCGGCCTACTACTACCAGGCCGGCGCCATAGAGGCCGGGCTGAAGTACGACAACCAGCTGAAGGAGGCCATCCGCCTGCTGCACACGCCGGAAGAATACCAAAAGCTGCTCACCCCGCAGCCAAAGTTATAGCCTCATAGAGTGGAGTGCTGCCCCACTCGCGCTCCACCCCCTGGATTTTCCAAAAGGGAGTCCCTTTCGCGCGAAAGGGACTCCCTTTTTAGCAAAACGTACTCCCTTTTGGAGCAGGAGCAACCGCCCCCCTTCTAAAGCAAGGCCGTGACTGACGGCCACAGTCCCTTAGCCCGGCCCTCATCCTTTCCCATTATAGAAAGGAAAGCCCCCTTCCCCACCTCTCAGCCCCCATTCCCGATGCGTTAGCATCGGGCTCCCCCCCGTCCGTTACTCGGCGGTCAGCTCCAAACCCGGGGGGTGCCCGATGCTGACGCATCGGGAATGGGGGCAGGAGGGCAGAGGGGGGAGTAGGGGCAGGCGGTTTGCTTCCCTTTCTATAATGGGAAAGGATGAAGGTCGGGCATAGGGACTGTAGCCGTCGGTCATGGCCCTGCTTTAGATGGTCGGAAAAAAGGGGGCGTTTGCTCCTGGCTTTCCCAAAAGTTGGGAAGTCCTCCTTTATAGGTTACTGACGCTACCCCCAGTCCCTCCTGACTTCGGCGATGCGTCACCCTGCTCGCGCGTGCGCCTGTTATTTTTATT
>CAMNJY010000014.1 GCA_946541745.1 uncultured Prevotellaceae bacterium | reverse complement strand
GCATGTCGGCACGGTTAGTGGCAGCCAGCGTAATGATACCGCTGTTGGTGCCGAAACCGTCCATCTCCGTCAGCAGGGCGTTCAGCGTGTTCTCGCGCTCGTCGTTGCCGCCCATGGCGGGGTTCTTGGAGCGGGCACGGCCCACGGCGTCTATCTCGTCGATGAAGATGATGCACGGGGCCTTCTGCTTGGCCTGTTCAAAGAGGTCGCGCACCCGGGAGGCACCCACGCCCACGAACATCTCGACAAAGTCGGAACCCGACATCGAGAAGAACGGCACGCCGGCCTCGCCCGCCACGGCCTTGGCCAGTAGCGTCTTGCCAGTGCCCGGAGGCCCTACCAGCAGCGCCCCCTTGGGAATCTTGCCGCCCAGGTCGGTGTATTTCTGCGGATTTTTCAGAAAGTCAACTATCTCCTGCATCTCCTGCTTGGCACCGGCCTGGCCGGCCACGTCCTTGAACGTGATGCCCAGCTCGCCGCCCTTCTCATACATCTTGGCCTTCGACTTGCCCACGTTGAACATGCCCATGCCGCCGCCCATGCCGCCACCCATGCGGCGGAAGAAAAGCATCCACAGACCGAAGATGATAAGCAGCGGCAGCAGACTGTAGAAAAGGTCGCCGAAGACGCTGCCACCGGAGCGGTTCTTGTAGGTCAGCTTGCCGGTGAAGTGACCCTCGTCTCTCATCTTGTCGACAAACTGCTCCACCTGGTCTACCGAACCTATCTCTACGTCCACGTAAGGCTCAACGCCCGTCTGCTTATGGCCGGCTCCGAACACGTCGCGTATGTGCTCGGCCTTGACATACATCTTCAGCGTGTTCTGGTTCTTGTTGACTTCTATCTTGTTAGCATAGCCTTTTTCCACAAAGGCCTTGAAGTCGGTGTACGACGACTCCGTGTGGGCTTGCGGCCCGCTGACGCCGTCGCCTGAGCTGGTCATATAGAGCAGGCCCAGCGTCAGTATCGCTATGAAGTATATCCAGTTCATGTTGAACCGGGGCATGTTCATCTTTGGTCCGTTCCCGTTGCTGTTTGGTCTTTGCTGTTCCATTAGTTATCAGTTATCAGTTGTCAGTTGTCAATTGTCGATTAGTTTTCAGTCCAGGTCAGGTACACGTGTCAGTTTCGCGTCGTCCCACAGATGCTCCAGGTCATAAAACTCACGCACGTCGGGCAGGAAGATGTGTACCAGCACGTCGGTATAGTCCATAGCCACCCACTGGGCGTTCTCCAGACCGACAACGTGGGCTGGCTTCTCGCCCAGTTCCTTACGTGCCATGTCGCTCACCGAGTCGGTGATAGCCTCCACCTGGCTGGGTGAGTTGCCCTGGCAGATGACGAAATAGTGGCAGATGGTACCGTCGATGCCGCTCAGGTCGGCCACTACGATGCCCTGTCCCTTCTTTTCCTGAATACCTTTTGTAATGCTTTCTACTAACTGTCTTGTTTGTTCCATTTTTATGTAATAAAGTGATAAAGAGGGCTTTCCGTCCTCTAAGGATATTGGCCGGCACCCGCTTTCATCGTCGCCAAACGCCAATTTGCATGCAAAATTAGCAATTATCTTCAAAATTTCCAAACAATTCTTCGGAAATCTTACTCCGTATGGTGATAAGTTCCTGTGGCATTATGCTATTGTTCAGACCACCCCTAACCCCTCCTAACTTAGGAGGGGAATTTTGGGTGGCACTTGTTGCATTGCTCCAGGGGGTGGATTTTTCAAAAGGGAGTCCCTTTTGGAGGAAAGGAGGCTCGTCTTGAGTGTAAGGGATTAACTTGGTAGAATCTGTAACACTACTACAAGAAATGTTTAAAAACTGCCTTCACTGTCACTTTTTCTTCGCAATACGCTGATTTTCCGTATATTATAGAGTTTTGCTACTGTCACTTTTTGGCTTTTACTGTCACTTTTTAGGTGATTTTTGCAGGCAAACGGCCAAAACCAATCACATGCAGACCATTTTCATTGTGGTCACGGGTGAGTCTGCCAAGGCCGATAATCACCTTAAAAAGGCAGGTTGATGTGATTGGAATGAGGGTTTTGAAGCCAAAAACCCGCAAAAAAGTGACAGTAAAACGCCTAAAGTGAAGGTAAAACCAGTATGCTGTCACTTTTTCATGTCTGTAATTCAGTCAATTACGTGCAAAGTGACAAAGTGAAGGTAATTTTTAAACATTTTCTTAGAGAGCAGTCCTCCACTTCGTGGTGGAACTTAGTAGTAGATGGCAGACGAAAGCTCAGCCACCCCTCCGACCATCAGCTGATATCTGAAAGCTTAGCCAAGACGCAGGACCTGACCATCGACGAGCAGCTGAAGGCGGGTGTGCGCGTGTTCGACCTGCGCTACGAGCGTGTCTATAACGCTGCCACGATGGGCTATGACCTGCGTTGCCGTCTTAATCAGAAAAACATCCCGCCGAAGGCACAGACCTTCGGCGGGATGCTTATCCAAACATACCCGTCGGCAGCTCAAGGTTGCTGTGGTCTCAACAGTGCCTTTATGATTTCCTCATCTACCTGTAGGCTTTTAGCTATGGCTTCTGTTGTTTGGCCTGCTTGTACCAGCATCTTTGCCAACGTCTTTAGCTGTCCGTCCTTCTCCGCGATTTGTCCGTCTTTCTCAGCGAGCTGTCCATCCTTCTCCGCGAGCTGTCCATTCTTCTCAGCGAGTTGTCCGTCCTTCTCTGCGAGGAGAGTTTCTTTCTCGGCCAAGTCTTTTTCCAGTCCATACAGTTTTCCCTCTTGCTCCTTGATGATGGAGAAATACTCGTCCTCCACATTCATGTCTTGCCGCATCTTAACGCTTGAGGCCGCCATCAGCAGGCGGTGGAGGATAGGCTGCATGTCTTCGTCGGCAGCGTCGTACGACTTCTCGTCAACGCTCAGGTAGTGCTGGCTTTCAGAGCTGACCCGCTTCTGGTCGAAGATGCTCAGCACCTTGTCGAGACGGTTATTGATTTTCCCGTGCAGGCGCGGTATCTGTACGATGATGCTATCGTGGTTCAGACTGTCAACAAACCGGTCTGGAATACCTTTGGTCACCGGCTCGTCGTCATAGTTGAAGGCTTTGTGGCGCACGTAGACCACGGGTTCCTCGATGTCGCCCACCGTATGTCCCAGCAGGTAGACCGCGACCATCGGCATGGCGTGGCGGTCAGGGCTGGTGATCATGATGTTCTTCGGGTCCTGGTAGTGTACGCCCAGGTATTGGCGGAATCGCAGCGTCTCAGTGGGCAGCCACGTCTTCTGAATCTCTATGAGTATGAGCTGCTTCTCGCCGCCGGGCTTGCGTATGGTGGCGCCGAAGTCAATACGGAAGATAGACAGCACCTCTTTCTGCCCATTAGTGTACTCATGGGGACGCATCTTCACGTCGACAATCTCCTCCTTCAGCAGTGCTGAGAGGATGGTGCGTGCTATACGGTCGTCCTCCATGAGGTACTTGAACACGGTGTCGTAGATGGGGTTGGCAATTGTCATCATAGCAGTTCACGTTTTAATCCTGTGCAAAAATACACTTTTCCCCCCAAACGGCCAAATAATTGCCGGCTTTTTGTGCAAAAAAACGGCAGCACCCACATGTACTGAGTGTGCTGCCGTTGATGTTGAGCGTAAGTGTACTGTTTTAATCCTCGTTTTCCACAAGACCAGAATAGCGTATTCCACTAATCCGGTATGTGGTGGGTGAGTTGCTGAGCTTCAAGTCGAAGACTATGGAGTCGGCTGCCGAGCCATTGTACTGGCGGCCAGCGCCAGGCAGGATTTTGCCATTGGTTATGGTAACCTTGGCATTGGCATTGTAGCTGTTTTCTGCCTCACCGACAGTGTTGAATGTCAGTGCGCTGCCGTCGCAGGTGGCTTTTACCGCAAAGTTCTTAAACTTGTGCTGGTCGCTGACCCACATCTCTGTAGCCTTATTGTCAGAGGTGTTATATGTGGCAATGATTTTCTTGCCAAAACCCTCGGGGTCTACAGTTACTGTTCCATCGGCATTAACCACATTTAACCTGACATACCACTGTCCGGCCAAAGCCTGGGTGGCAGTGCCTTCGATTTCGTCTTTGCTGCACGATGCGGTAAGCATCGTGAGCATTAATGCTGCGAAATATAATAGCTTTTTCATATCAGTTTCTCTTTCTTATTTGTGTTACTTTGTTAATGTCACATAAAGCGGAGTTCCACTGAAGTTGAGTACCAGTGTCACGGTGCCCGTGGCGGGGTCGTACTTACCCTCGGTGAGCGTCATGCCTTCGCCCCAGTACCAGTTGTCGCCATTACATTCAGCCAGCTCTATAGTGTTGTCGCTATTGAGCTTTAACGTAGCCTCCAGATGGAAATCATAGGTAGGCTCATAGCCGGGGTAGCGTCCGTTAAAGTAGAAGCCACCAGCCAGGTCGTCAATCTCAAACAGGTTGTCGCCTAAGTCGGTGATGGTGATGGGCGCGTTCTTATAGTTGCGCGAGCCGAATTTGCTCTCGCCGAAATAGGGACTTGCAAAGTTGTTGGGGTCGCAGACCATGACGGTGCGCGTAGCAGTGCCTGCAGCACCGTCGGCGTTGCGTGCCGTGTAAATCACCTTATAGAATCCCGGTACAATGGGATTGATGGTGCTACGCATGGTGATGGTGTTACTAATATCTTGGCCATCACATTCGGCTTTACAGCCCTGGTCGGTATATGAGCCACCCAGACGGAGTGACACTATGGGGTCGCCAAGAACCGTCAGTTCAGGAATGGTGGAGATAGTCGAGCAATCCTCCGTGTCCTTGTCGCAACCAGCTACCAGGAGCATGGCCACGGCTAATATAGCTGAGTTTTTCAAAAATTTTTTCATTGTTCTTTTCTTTTAGGGTTAAAACGTGTGCTTATTTAGCCCAGAACACGGGTGAGGTATATCCGGGGAACGCCGGAGTATTACCATTTCGTGCTGATGAGCTCTCAGCATAAGGATAGCGCTGAAGCAGTTTTCCTGCACCTACCTGGTTGAAAACCTTGATAGGAGTGTAGAGTGTGCCGGGCACGTATTTATCTGGTGAGTATGTGTCCGTGTCCTCATTGTAGAGGTCATCACCCGTTGTTGTGCCAAAGGCAGGATAGCCCAGGCGACGCACCTCACACCAGCCCTCAAAGGTATTGATGCCGGCCAGTGCCACCCACTTGGCTATGCCGATACACTTCTGATAGTTGTTGGCATCGTAGGGGAAGAGCGCCATGTTATCGTCAGCACCTTCCACTCCGTAGGTATCGAAGGATGCTTCAATGGCCGCGTTGTAATACTTCTCGGCTGTAGCATGGTCGCCAATGCTGGCGTAGTATTCGGCCAGGAAGAAATCAATCTCGGCAACAGTGATGAAATACACCGGGTCGTCGTAGGCCACGCGCGGACGGCACCAGTAAGACGACTTATACTGCTTGGTGGTGCTGAAGTTGGTACCCGACACACCGCCGGCCCAGCCGGAGTCACCCGGCTTGAACATGGCTGCCAGTCGCGGATCCTCATAACCCTGTCCATTGACGGTCTGGATCATTGTACCGATAAGAGCAATGTTAGCAATGACGTTCTTCTGTGTAGAGCCAAACTTCGACCACTCCTCTTCTGAGAAGAAGGGACTGGCTTGTCCGCTCTCTTCCTTCCAGATGCCGGCATACATGATGTCCTCAGTGGGCAGCTCACCCTCGTCGATAATAGCCTGAATCTGGGCTTTCACGTCCTTGACCTTGCTCATGCGCATCAGCATGCGAAGCTTCAGTGCCGAGGCAAACTGATACCAGGGATAGGAAATAGGAGTAACCGTCAAGTCAGAGGGGTCGTCGCTGGGATAGAGAATGTTGGTGCATACCTTCTCTTCGCCTGTAGTTATATGAGCCATGGCCTTGTCCAGGCTGTCAATCATGGCGCTATAGATGAAATCACCATCGTCGTACTTCGGCGACATGTTGTCCAAGTCCTGCATGGCTTCGGTGTAGGGCACCTCGCCGTAGCAGTCAACCAGCACCTGATAGGTAAAGGCCTTCAGCGTGGTGGCAGCGAGGTATGTGCCCCACTCCTCGTTCTCTCTGGCAATCTTCAGAATCTGGTCAAGGCTCTTCAGCGTGCGCGACATAAGCTGGGTGTAGGTACCACTGCTGCGTGTTGCCGACATGTTAAACTGTGAGTAGTCCAAATAGTTGCTCGTGCCGAAAGTCTGTGAATAGTACTGTGCATGGTAGCCGCCTGCTATGCGCAGGAAGTCGCCATAAGAGGCTACGAGGTTCATTTCGGCAGCCGGCATCATAATACTGGCTGTCATATTGGCCTCCGTGGGCGAGTCCGGACTTTGGTTAATGTCCAAATAGCTGTCACACGATGTGGTGGCAAGCCCGGCCAAAACTGTTGTTGCTATAACAAATATCTTTTTCATAATGTTGTCTCTCCTTTGTTTAGAATTTAACATTCAGATTGCAACCAAACACGCGGCACGACGGATTGCTGTAGAGTTCGCCGAACTGTCCTTCAAGGTCGTTGCCGTATGAGCTGACCTCGGGATCGATGAAGTAGTTGTCCTTGGCTGTCCATGTGAACACGTTGTTGCAGAAGGCTGACACAGTGACATCGGTCAGATAAATCTTGCTGACCCACGTGCGGGGGAGCGTCCACGACAGCGTGATGTTGCGCAGCTTCACGAAAGAGCGGTCTACCAGATAGGCTTCGCCACCCTGGCCGTAGCCATAGTCGTTGAAATAGGTTTGGTAGCTGTTGTCGGTCATGAAGATCGGCGTTTTGTTCTCGCTCCACTTGTATTGAGGTGTCACGCCGTCAGCCTCAAACAACTGCTTTCCTGCAGCATCGTAAACCAGCGAGCGCTGTATGGAGTTGGGGATGATGAACGGCTGGCGGTCGTTATAGGTTGTGACCGTTCCGTTACCAGTGAACTGCATGATGTTCTTGGTGCGCGAGAACATGTAGCCACCCTTGCGGATGTCGAGAGCGGCACTGAGTTTGATACCTTTGTAGCTCAACGATGTGGTCACGCCGCCAGTCCAGTCGTTGTTCATGGTCTTACCGGTGTCCTGCACCTTGTCGGTCAGGATGGGCTGGCCGTCGGCACCCACAATAATCTTGCCGTCCTTGTCATACTGCGGCAGATAGGTGTAGAATGTGCCCATGGGCCTGCCTTCCTCGGCATACATGTAAACGGCATCATTGCCAGCCGAGAAGCTGTTGATGACGGTGCGTCCGCCCTCCAGGCTTTCCGGCATGGAGAGCACCTTGTTCCAGTTCTTAGAGAAATTGAAGTCCAAATCCCAGCGGAAATCGCCAACCTTCACCGGTGTGGTGTTGATGAGCAACTCAATACCACGGTTGCGCACCTCACCGAAGTTTGTCACCACGAAGCTGTAGCCTGTTGACGGGTCAACCGGCAGGGTGAAGATCTGGTCTTTGGTGACACGGTTGTAGAACGCGAAGTCGAAACCAACGCGGCTCTGCAGGAACTGCATGTTCAGACCCACCTCAAACTCCGTGGTCATCTCGGGCTTCAGGTCGGTAGAACCGATAGAGGAAGAAGCCTGGAAAGCATTTACGCTGTTGAAGGGGAACATCACGATGTCGGAGCCATAATAGCCGTTGGCGTAACCCTGCACAAAGCGACGTGAGGTGTAGTATGGGTCGGCGTCGTTACCGGTCTTACCGTATGCCAGGCGCACCTTACCGAAGTTGAGGATGTTGTTCTCGGGAATGACGTTGGTGAAGATCCAGCTCAGCGTAGCACCGGGATAGAAGTAGTTGTTCTTTTCTAAGGGCAGGGTCGAAGACCAGTCGTTGCGTGCTGTGAGTTCCAGGAACAGCATCTCGTCCCATCCTAAGGTGATGTCGCCGAAGAGACCCACCAGTCGGCGCTTGCTCTCCTGGTCGGCCAGGGTGCCCTTGGTGCTGCCGTTCGACAGCTTCCAGAAATCAGAGTAGAAGGTCAGGTTGCTGGTCTCGGCATGTATGCTCTTGGAGTAGCGCTCGTTGATGTTGACACCCACGTTGACGTTCACGTCAAGCTTGTTGTCAAGATACTTGTCCTTCCAGTTAGCCAGGAAATCGTGGTTGATCTCGTGCTTACGGAGATAGCGGGCGTAAACGCTACCGGCCTGGTTCATCTCCGAGGGGGGATAGCCCATGTCGTCGAGAATCTTGCTGTCGTCGACACCAATCTGAGGCACACCAACCTTCAGGTCGTAGTCAGTGTAGTCGAAACCTAAACGGTAGGTCAGCGTGAGCTGCTTAATTGGTGTGATGTCGGCCTGAATCTTACCGAACACCTGCTTGGTCTCGTTGTGGTTGTAGTTGTTGGCGATAGCCCAGTAGGGGTTGGTAATTCCGTAAGGAGTGTACCATGCTTCCGGGGTGTTGAATGGGCTCGACAGGTCCTGACGGTCAACGAGGCTGATGTCGCGCGGGAACTCAAACAGACCGTCAATTACCGAAGTACCCTGGAAGTTACCAACGGTGTTGGTCTTGCTGGTTGCTATGTTAACGCTCGAAGACAGCTTCAGCCAATCGGTAGCCTCATAGCTGGCACGTGTAGCTATGGTGTTACGCTTGTAGGTGTCGGCGTCGCTGGGCATGATGCCGTCGTCGCCAGAGTAAGAGTAGCTCAGGTAGTAGGTGGTCTTATTGTCGCTGGAGACGCCACTTAGCGACACGCTGTGGTTGGTAGACCAGCCGGTGTCGAAGAAGTCCTTGATATTATTCTCCAGGGGAGCATACTTGTGAACCAGCTGCTTGTTGCCAACCAGCAGCGGACCGTACACCTGTATAGAGCCGTCCATCTCAGGACCCCACGAGCCGTTCTCGATGAAGGTCTGCATACCGTTCCAGCCCTGACCGTACTTGTTCTGCAGCTCAGGCAGATTGGCCACCGTCCGAGCCTGTACGCTTCCGCTGTAGTTGATAGAGAAGTTGCGCTGTTCGCCCCTCTTACCGCTCTTGGTGGTGATGATGATGGCACCGTTGGCAGCGCGGCTACCGTAGAGAGCCGTAGCGGCAGCACCCTTCAGCACAGTCATCGATTCAATGTCTTCGGGGTTGATGTTTGAGATACCTCCCAGGGCATTGGAGTAGCCCTGACGCGAAGACATCATGCCGTCTTCACCATTGAACGACGTCTGCTGCAAGGGCACACCGTCGACAACGTACAGCGGCTGATTGCTGCCGTTGATAGAACTGAAGCCACGGATGACAACAGATGTGGTTTGGCCTGGGTCGCCCGATGTGTTGTTAATCTGCACACCGGCCACCTTACCTGCCAGGGCGTTAGTCACGTCGGTCATGTGGCCACTGGTCAGCTCGTCGGTCTTCAGCGTCTGGGCCGAGTAGCCGAGGGTCTTCTGCTGGCGCGAGATGCCCATGGCCGTGACCACCACGTCCTGAAGTACCTGTGAGTCGGACTTCAGGAAGATGCGCATGCCGTTCTTGGCGGTCACTGTCTGCGCCTCGTAGCCTAAGTAAGAGACCATAATGAGGCTCTTGCCCTCAGGCATGGTAATCGAGAAGCGACCGTTAGCATCGGTTAGCATGCCTACTTTGACACCCACAATGCGGACGGCGGCGCCGATGATAGGCTGGCCGTCCTCCTGTGAGAGTACAGTACCTGTAACCTGTGTCTGTGCAAGTGCTTCACCCATCAGCAGGAAAAGACTTGCCAAAAACAATGTTAGTCTTTTTTTCATAATCTCTCTCGTTTTTTTGTTTATAATAATTAAAAGTGTCTTGCTTACCTACGTGTACCTATTATATTATATATAATATAGAGCCGGCTCTCATGGCCCTCGGTGATTTAGTTATACTTTTTCATCGTGCAAAAATACTATTTATGTTTTACAAAAACGAATAAAATTATAAAAAAATCACATTTCGCCCCGTTTTTATTAATAAATATCACTTTTTTCCGCCGTTTTCCTGCCTTTTTGATATTTAGTGACAGTGAAAATGGCGGTACGCTCTACGAGCGCACGAGGTTGCGGCCGGCGTCGATGCGCAGGAAGATAAAGAGCAGCAGGGTGAAGCCCCACAGCGACGAGCCGCCGTAGCTGAAGAAGGGCAGGGGAATGCCGATGACGGGCGTCAGGCCCAGCACCATGCCTACGTTGATGAACACGTGGAACAGGAAGATGCTGAGAACGCTGTAGCCATAGACGCGCCCGAAGCGGTAAGGCTGACGCTCGGCCAGGTGGATGAGCCGCCAGATGAGGGCTAAAAATAGCAGCAGTACGCCGGCGGACCCTAAGAATCCCTCCTCCTCGCCGACGGTACAGAAGATGAAGTCGGTGTCCTGCTCGGGTACGTACTTCAGCTTGGTCTGCGTGCCGTTGAGAAATCCCTTGCCCTCCAGTCCGCCTGAGCCGATGGCTATCTCGCTCTGGTGAACGTTGTAGCCAGCGCCCTTGAGGTCTTCCTCCAATCCTAAGAGCACGTTGATGCGGGTGCGCTGGTGGGCTTGCAGTACGTGGTTGAGGCCGTAGTCGGCCACGTTGAAGAACAGTATAGAGCCTAAGGCGAAGACGGCTATCCAGTAGTAACTACGCAGGCGGGTACCCAGTCCCTGCCACAATAGGTAGCCTATCATGACGGCAACGAGCACGAGTTGCACCCAGACCACGTCGAAGGGAATGACGAACAGCGAAAAGGCCAGGGCTGTGAGCGTGAGCCCCACGGTGCCCAGCAGCATGCGCCAGCCGTCGCGCTTGTCATCGCAGTAGACGTAGACCATGGCCGACGAGAACAGTTGTATGAGCAGCAGCACCGTGAATTTGCCCACCGAGGTGGGCGTGCCCGCCAGCATGACGTCGGCGTAGCGTATGCCGACGACGAAGTAGATGACCATGGCCATGGCCGTGAAGAGTATGCTCCCGGGCATGCCCTCACGGTAGAACATAAGGAAGAACGCCAGGTAGACCAGTGCCGAGCCCGTCTCGCGCTGTAGCACGATGAACGTCATGGGCAGCAGGATGATGACCAGGGTGGCTCCGAACTGCTTCCAATTACGGATGTCGTAGTTGTAGATAGACATGAACTTGGCCAGGGCCAGTGCTGTGGCAAACTTGGCGAACTCTGCCGGCTGGAAGCGCACGGGGCCGATGACGATCCAGGAGTGTGAACCCTTGATGCTGTGGGGGTTGAAGATGGTGGCAAAGAGCAGTAAGAGCAGCAGGGCGTAGATGACATAGGCAAACGTCTCGTAGAAGCGGTCGTCGAGCATCAGCAGGACGAAGCCCAGGACGATGCTCGTGCCTATCCATACTATCTGCATGCCCGAGCGGGTGGAGAGCGACAGTATGTCGGTGTCGCCATAGTCGTAGCTGGCGCCGCAGACGCTCAACCAGCCCATGGAGAGCAGGGCCAGGTAGATGAGGATGGTCCACCAGTCGATGGAGCGCAGCACGCCGGGGTGCTTATCTTTCGGTTGTACCATAGTTGATAACCTTGTGTTGAATGTCGTTGGCCCGTTTCTCAGAGACTTCCGACAGCTTGCCGTGTATGAACTGCTCCATGATGAGTCCGCCGATGGGCACGCCGTAGGTGGCACCCCATCCGCCGTTCTCGACATAGACGGCCACGGCTATCTGCGGGTTGTCCATCGGGGCGAAGCCCATGAAGACGGAGTGGTCATGGCCTCTGTTCTGGGCCGTGCCGGTCTTGCCACAGGCCATGAAGTCGTAGTTGGCCAGTGCCTTGCATGTGCCGCCGAGGGCCGATGCGCGCATGCCCTGCACCACGTATTCGTAGGATGAGCGCGAGGCCTTGGTGTAGTGCTTGCGGGTGTAGAGGGTGTCGAGCGGCTCGCCCTGCACTTTGCGCACCACGTGGGGCACATAGTAGTAGCCGCGGTTGGCGATGGTGGCTCCGAGGTTGGCTATCTGCAGCGGCGTGAGCAGCACCTCGCCCTGGCCTATGGAGATGGAGATGACGGTGAGCCCGTTCCATGACCCTCTGTAGGCTTTGTCATAGAACTGGGCGTTGGGTATGAGTCCGCGTTTCTCGCCCGGCAGGTCGATGCCTAACTTGTAGCCAAAGCCCATCGACACCATGTAGTCGCGCCAGGTGTTCATGGCGTTCTGCACCGATCCGTACTTGCCCTGGTTGCCTATCATGTAGTAAAGTCCCCAGCAGAAGAAGCCGTTGCACGACGTGCTCAGTGCCGGCACTAACGACAGTGGGGCGGCATGTCCGTGACAGCCCACGTGCAGCCCCCTGAAGTTGAAGCCGTGGGCGCAGGGGTAAGGGGTCTGCGGGGTGATGATGCCCTCGGTGAGGAAGGTGAGTCCCTGCGAGGTCTTGAAGGTGGAGCCTGGCGGATAGAGGCCCATGATGGAGCGGTTGTAGAGGGGTTTCCATACGTTGCGGCTCAGTTCCAAGTGCTTCTTGGAACGCTGGCGGCCTGTCATGAGACGGGGGTCGTAAGTGGGTGAACTGACCATGCAGAGCACCTCGCCTGTAGAGGGCTCGATGGCCACTATGGAGCCTATCTTGTTCTGCATGAGCCGCTCGCCGAGGGCCTGTAACTTGTAGTCAATGGCCAGGGTCAGGTTCTTGCCCGGCTTGGGGCGCCTGTCCAAGGCACCGTTCTGGTAGCTGCCCTGTATGCGGCCGTGGGCATCGCGCAGCAGTATCTTCACGCCCTTCTCGCCGCGCAGCTGGTGCTCATAGCTGCGCTCCACCCCCGACTTGCCGATATAGTCGCCCGACCGGTAGTAGTTGTCGCTCTCGATGTCGGCCGGCGATACCTCGGCCACGTCGCCTAAGACATGGGCGGCGTAGGGGTACTGGTACTGCCTGATGCTGCGGCGCTGGACGTGGAACCCCGGGAACCGGTACAACTTTTCCTGAAAGACCGAGAACTCCTTGTCGGAGAGCTGGCTCATGAACAGCTGTTCGGTGAAGCGCGAATAGCCGCGGTTGAGGGCGGGATTCTTGATATTGGCCATACGCTGGTCGAACTCCTCGCGCGTGATGTTCAGCGTCTGGCAGAACTCCAGGGTGTCGAGCCGTCCGCGGGCCTCGTTCATGACCACCATGATGTCGTAGGCCGGCTGGTTGAACACCAGCAGCTGGCCGTTGCGGTCGGTGATGACGCCGCGCGAGGGGAACTCTATCTTCTTCAGGAAGGCGTTGGAGTCGGCACTTTTCTTGTAGTCGTCGCTGGAGATTTGTAGAATGAACAGACGCACGATGTAGACGACCACTATCAGCGTGGCCATCCCGCCAATGACGTAGCGCCGGTTATCAAGGCTGTGGTCCTTCATCGTTTACCCTTTCCCTTACTTGCGAACGGTCTCTATAGCCATCATCAGAATGATGGTCAGCACGGTGCTGCTCACCATGCTTATTATCCACTGCACCCAGTTGAAGAAATTGAATGCATTGAGTGTGAAGAATACCAGACAGTAGACGGACACCAGCAGTGTGCACATGGCGAGAAACTTGTTTGTTCCCAGTGCCGCCATGGACGACTTGAGGTTTCCAGGCGCCTCGCGGGGCAGGAACATCTCCAGCACATAGGGCTGCAGGAAACCTGTCAGCGTCAGTGAGGCGGCGGCCAGTCCCGGCGTATTGGAGAAGATGTCGACGGTGAGTCCTAAGAAGAAACTCCACAGCAGGTTGGCCCAGCGGGGGTAGCTGCGGGGCAGTATGACGACAAAATAGACGTAGATGAGCACCATGGCATAGCCAAACAGGTGGATGTGGTTGAACACCAGCGCCTGGGCCAGACATAGTGCCACGAATATCGCGGCTCTTCTCAAAGTATCAATCGCCATACTCCCTATCTTTATTAATATCTTTCACCTTTTCACCGCTCCCTTACTTAGGCGGCGCCATGGTGATGGAGTCTTTTACCTGCTCCATCAGCCGCAGCCGCTCGGCAATGCTCTTGTCGTTGATGACACAGACGTCGCGCAGACAGGCAAAGTCGGTGCTCAGCTTGATTTTCAGCCTGTACGACAGTCCGTCGGTCGAGTTGTAGACGTTGGTAATCTTGCCCACCAGTACCCCCGGCGGGAAAATGGCCGAATAGCCGCTGGTCTCTATCCAGTCGCCGCGCTTGAAGCGGGCGTGGCGGGGAATGTCCTCGACGTAGGCTACCGTAGGGTCGCCGCCGTACCATTGCAGGTAGCCGAAATAGCCTCGCCCGCGGATGACACAGCTGATGCGCGACGATGCCACGTTGAGCACCGGGATAACCACGGCGTAGTGTGCCGAAGCGAGGTAGACCACGCCCACCACGCCGTTGCCGCAGGCCACGCCCATGTCTTTCTCGACACCGTCGGCGCGGCCCTTGTCAATGGTAATGAGGTTGTTGGCCTTGTCGACCGTGTTGGCCACCACATTGGCGTTTATCAGCTGGTACTGGTTCAGAAACTCCAGCTCCTGCCGCTCCTGGATGGTGGTGTCGCGGGTAAGTTCGGCATAGAGCCGGCGCAGCTGGTTGACTTGCCGTTCGAGGTAGAAGTTACGCAAGGTCAGTTCCTCGTTGGCGCGTGTCAGCGAGAAGAAATTGCGCACGGAAGCGTCAGCCTGGTAGACCTTGCCCGTGAGGGCGTTGGCGGTAGAAAACCACACACTGCCCTGATAGCTGTTGTACTGAAACAACAGCACACCACTGACCACCTCCAACAACAGGAGCATCAGCCAGTGGTAGTACTTCGTGACAAAGGCCAGCAGGTTTCTCACCTCATCAGGAATGAGAAGTTCTCAACATTCTTCAGGGCGACACCTGCACCACGGGCAACGCAGTGCAACGGGTCTTCGGCCACGATGAAGGGAATGTTGATTTTGTCGGTCAATCGCTTGGCCAGTCCGCGCAGCAGGGCACCGCCGCCGGTAAGGTAGATGCCGTTGTTCACGATGTCGGCATACAGCTCGGGCGGCGTGTTCTCCAAAGCGGCCAGCACGGCGGCCTCTATGCGTGCCACAGTCTTGTCGATGCAGTGGGCTATCTCCTGATAGCACACGGGAACCTCCATGGGCAGGGCCGTGATGCGGTTCGGTCCGTGGACGATGTAGTCCTCGGGGCCCTCGTCGCCCAGGTCTGTGAGTGCCGAGCCGACGTTGATTTTGATGCGCTCGGCCATGCGCTCCGACACCTTGACGTTGTGCTGGCGCGACATGTACTCCTGAATGTCGGAGTTGAGGTCGTCGCCGGCCACCTTGATGCTGGTGTTGGCCACGATGCCGCCCAGCGAGATGACAGCAATCTCGGTGGTGCCGCCGCCGATGTCGACAATCATGTTGCCTTCGGGGGCTTCGACGTCGATGCCGATACCGATGGCAGCGGCCATCGGCTCAAAGATGAGGTACACGTCGCGTCCCTCGGCGTGCTCAGCAGAGTCGCGCACAGCGCGCAGCTCCACCTCGGTAGAGCCTGAGGGTACGCCGATGACCATACGCAGCGAGGTTGAGAACAGCCGCGACCCCGTATGCACCATCTTGATGAGTCCGCGCATCATCTGCTCGCAGGCTGAGAAGTCGGCTATCACGCCGTCGCGCAAGGGGCGAATGGTGCGTATGTTTTCATGCGTCTTTTCATACATCATCTTGGCCTTCTCGCCGACGGCAATCATCTTGTCGGTGCGCCGGTCGAGGGCTACTACTGAGGGCTCGTCAACCACGATTTTGTCATCACTGATAATAATCGTGTTGGCGGTGCCAAGGTCCATGGCTATTTCCTGGACGAAACTAAAGAATCCCATATTCTTTCTAATTTACTTAACAAACCAGTTGTGGATGGCAGTATCGTAGTGAGAGCTTACGCCGAAGGCTTTCTCGGCGAAGGCCTTGCGCTGCTCTATGGTAGTGTTGGCACCCTGTGCGTTGAGGATGTCGAGCAGTACGCCGTACTCGGCCTTGGAGGGCACGATGACGACGTCGTTGAAGTTCTTGGCACCGGCACGGATGAGCGAGATGCCGCCAATGTCGATCTTCTCGATGATGTCGGCCTCGCCGGCGCCGCTGGCCACGGTCTGCTCAAAGGGGTAGAGGTCAACGATGACGAGGTCTATCTCTGGTATCTCATATTTGACCATCTGTTCGCGGTCGCCCTCGTTGTCGCGGCGTCCCAGTATGCCGCCGAACACTTTGGGGTGCAATGTCTTCACGCGGCCGCCGAGGATAGAGGGGTAGGTCGTCAGGTCCTCTACCTTCTGGCATTCATAACCGAGCGACTCAATAAAACTCTGAGTGCCTCCCGTACTCAGAAACTTGACGCCTTCCTCGTTCAGCTTCTTCAGCAGCTCGTCGAGGCCGTCCTTGTGGAATACCGACACCAGTGCGGTCTTAATCTTCTTTGTCTCTGCCATTTCTGTAAAGCATTATATGTCCATACTGATAAATAGGGTGCAAAGATACTAAAAATAGCGTTTAACGCCAAGCGTAGGGATGATTTTTTTAAATTTTATCCCTATAAATTGCTTGATGTCAAGTAACGGGGAATCCAGAGCCAGAAAGTACACCCTTTGCCCTCGCCTTCGCTCATCACTCCTATCTGGCCTTGACAGCGGTCGGCTATGGCCTTGCAGATGGAGAGGCCGAGACCCGTGCCCTGGACGTAGTCGTTCAGCTTGACAAACCGGTCGAACACCGATGCCTGCTTCTCCTTGGGTATGCCAGCGCCCGTGTCCTCGCAGTAGATGTAGATGCCGTCACGGCCGTTGCGCTCTTCCTGCCGGTAGCCCACCTTGATGTGGCCTTCATTGGTGTACTTCACGGCGTTGGTCACGAAGTTGGTGATAACCTGCTGTATGCGCTCTTTGTCGGTACACACGGTGAAGGTGTCGAAGGGGTTGTCCTTGATGAAGCTGACGCCGGGCGCGGTGACACGCTGTGCTACCGTCTGGCTCACCTCGTTGAAGAAGGTGGCGAAGTCGGTGTCCACGGGCTCTATGCTCTGCGGGCGCTCGTTCATGTTCGAGGTTTCCAGTATGTCGTCAATCAGCCGCAGCAGCAGGTCGCAGTTGTGGCGGATGATGCGTAAGAACTCCTGCCGCTCGTTGGGGTCGGTGGTCATGTGGAGCACGTCAGAGAAGCCCACGATGGCGTTCAGCGGTGTGCGTATCTCATGGGTCATGTTGGCCAGGAAGGTGGCTTTGAGCTGTCCCGACTGCTGTGCCTGTGCCGTTTCGCGGCGCAGCTCCTCGCGTGAGCGCATGAGCTGGGTGACGTTGCGTATCACGCCGAAGTGGCCCACGCTCAGGCCGTCCTTGTCGAACACGGGGGTGCCGCTGACGGCAAACCAGGCCTCGCCGTCGGTGAGCACCGAGTGGGAGTAGTGCCTGATGAGGTTGATGCTGTGTCCGCGCATCAGGGGGTTGTAGAAGGTGGTGCGCACCGACTCCTTCTCGTCTTCGTCGGGAACGCTGTCCAGATAGTCGTTGAAACTGAAGGTGAAGTCAACCTGGCGCAGCGACCGCGACACTTCCACCATGCCAGTCTTGTAGTAGCTTCGCCAGAGGAACATGTTGCTGTTGGAGAGCAGGTAGTGCAGCTGGTCTTCAAACTTGCTGTTCTCATCGTTGGTCACCTTCAGCTGCCGCTCTATGGCCGTCTGCTGCAGGTAGAGCTGGCGCTCGGCCGTGATGTCGCGCACGGTGACGGCATAGTAGCGCACCTCGTTGGCTTCGTTGAAGACGGGACGGACGCGGTATTCCAGGAATTTGTCGAGCCCCATCTCCGGGTAGTACATGTGCTGGCAGGCATGCACCACCTCGGTCATGCCCGGCATGAGCACGCCGACGAAGAGGGGTGCCTCAAAGAGGTTGGTGGTGTAGAAGTAGTCTATGGTCTCCTCGTTTTCGTTGATGATCTGTTTCATGCGCTCGTTCATGTCGAGCAGTTGCCCTGACGGGTCGAAGAACGACATGGCCACCAGCGAGATGTCGAACGCCTTCCTGTATTTGGCCGCCATGATATCGTTAGTGTGCTGTTTCTCCATCTCGGCGGTGATGTCCTTGGCCACCAGGAGGTAGGTGGTGTGGTGGGTGTCCTCGTTGTGCTCCTTGATGCAGTTGCCCGTCAGGTAGTGCCACTGGGGGTTGGCGTTGGTGCCGTTGTTACGGCGCACCAGCAGGTCAGAGGTGGTGATGCCCTGGCCTTTCAGCTCGTTCACCTTGTCCATGAAGGCCTGCCGGTCGTCGGGGTGCAGTGATCCCTGTGCGCTGGCCAGTGTGTCGTGGTCGGCCATGAGCCGGCCGCGCTGGTTGCTGAAACTGTCGCGCCGTGGGTTGTACTCCGTCACCATGTAGCCGCCCATGTCGAGCGCCATGTTCATCAGTCGTGTCTGCTCAGAGTTCTGCTGTGTCATCTTGGCCACGCGCTTGCTCACCAGGCGGTGTATCAGTACCAGCACGATGAGCATCAGCACGGCGGCAATGGCTACGTAGAGGGCTACTGGCGAGGCGTTGTCGTGGTGGCGCTCGGGGTGGAACCACTTGTCGCGCAGCAGTGTCAGTTCGCCGCTCTGCTCCAGGCGGGCATAGGTGTCGTCGATGGAGGTGACGAGCTCGTGGTCGAAGGAGGCCACGCGCAGCTCGGCGGGAGTGATGCCCACGTCGTTGAGCCGCAGGTTGTCGAGGTTGAGCTCCTTGATTTTCCATTTCAGCGGCTCTTCGCCCCAGACGAAGTAGTCGTACTTGCCGCTCGACACGCCCGAGAGGGCTTCCATCGGGGCGTGGTATTCCACGGAGGCGTGCATCTTCGACTTCTTCATGAGGGGCACCGAGATGCGTCCGTCGAGCCTGATGATGACCATCTTGCCGGGCTCTATGCCGCTGAGCGACGTCACCGGAGGCTCGTTGGCCCGCGAGGCCAGCATCAGTTTGTAGTAGCTCAGCACGTTGGTGCCCACGGCCAGCCCCTTAAGGCTGGGCTGCTGGTTGGAGATGATGAAGAGGCCCGTCTTGCTCGTGGCTGAGTCGGCGTTGACCACGGGGTTCTCTTTCAGGATGAAGTTGTAGGGCAGCTGGAGCCGTTCCATGATGATGGTCAGCAGGTCAATGGTGTAGCCCGTGGGCGTGCCGTTGTCGTCGAGAAACTCGTAGGGGGGCAGCTCCCAGTCGCAGTAGATGACCAGGGGGTGCTCGCTGTCATATCTGTCGGTGAGCCGGGCCTGGGTCGTCGCGCTGCCTGTCAGCAGCAGTGCGATGACGGTCAGCAGCCTTGTGATATATCTGTCTGTTGTTGCCATTTCCGTCGCCTCTTAAGTAGTTAGCAGTTTCTTTTCCACCGTCATGACCTTGCAGGGTATGACGACCCAGACGGTGGTGCCGCGGCCGTCGGCCGTGTTGACGTAGATGGTGCCGCCCATCTGCTGGGCCAGTTCCTTGCAGATGGGTAGTCCCAGTCCGGTGCTGTTGGCGGCAGCCGAGCCGAAGCGCTCGAAGAGCCGTTCCCGGCGGTTGGCATCCATGCCGCAGCCGGTGTCCTCGATGGTCACCAGCAGTTTGTCGCCTATATAGTCGTAACGGGCCCTGACGTGGCCGGTGTCGGTGTTGATGGCGGCGTTCTCGGCCACCTGCTCTATGATGCGGCCCACGTTGGCGTCGTCTATGTCGAGCACCAGCTGTTCGTAGGGGCTCTCCACGATGTATTTCACGCCGCTCTTCATGTGCTTGGCCCACCCCATTTGGCAGTGACCTTCAAAGGTGCCGGCAAAGTCGATGGGCGAGGTGCTGAACTCTATCATGTGGGCGTCGAGTCGCGACAGGAATAGTATGTCGTTGACCAGCTTCAGCAGGTAGGCGGCGTTGTTCTTGATTTCGTTGATGAAGCCGTCTTCGTCGGCCGGGTCGTGCTCGTTGGCAAAGAGTTCGGCGAAGCCTATGACCGTCGATATCGGGGTTCTGATTTCGTAGCTCATGTTGTGGAGGAAGGCGTTCTTGACGTTTTCCACCTCCTGAGCCTTCGCCTTCTCGCGCTCCAGCTCCTCCTCAATGGCCAGTTCCTGGCTGATGTCGCGGCACAGGCCGAAGTAGTTTTCCACCGTCCCCTCATTATTATAAATAGGTATAAAGTGGAAATGCAGGGCCAGCCTGTGGCCGCCAGCCGCGCGGATGGTGGTCTTCACGTCGAGGCTCTGTACTTCGGCCATGCCGGTGTCCATGGCGTCGAGCAGTCGCGAGGCGACGCGCTTCGACGCCGCGTCGATGATAGACAGGCATCGCGACTGGGTCAGCGTCAACTGCACCACGTTCATCTCCTTGTAGATGGTCAGCAGGTGGGTGCTGGGCGAGTAGTTGACCAGCCTGACACCGCCGGCATGGAGTGCAAAGTTGATGTTGCTGATGTATTCGGTTACGTCGTTGGCGGCCGACATGAGCTTGCTGATGCTGTGCTGCAGCTGGTGGTAGGAGTTGACAAACTCCGACACGTCGCGCCCCGAGCCGAAGATGCCCAGGAAGCGGTGGCTGGCATCGTAAACCGGCAGCAACTGCTGCTCGTAGTACACGTCCTCAGAAATGTGGATGGCGTCGGCCAGGTTGTGGTTGTTGGTGGCTTTGATGATGTGGCTGGAGTAGCTGCCCTCGAAATCCTCCAGCTTGACGTTTATGTCCTCCAGTGCGAAGGTGAAGGGCACGTGCTCGCCTATTATCTCGTCGTGGTTGCAGTGGAAGGTCTGGCAGGCTTTCTGGTTGATGTCGGCCAGTATGCCGTCAGTGTCGTAGTAGGTCATGTCGACCATGGAGGACGAGAATATGGACTGGTAGCGCAGCATGCTGTCCTTGGCCTTGCGCTGTGACAGCAGCCGCTCCGTCTGGTCGTCCATCATGCCCACCACGGTGGTGGGGCTGCCCCGTCGCGAGCGTCTGAATACCGACAGCGTGCAGACGTATTCGCACCGGCTGTCAGCTTCGTAGGAGGCCAGCTCCACCTGGTAGCTCTCCTTGCGGTCGTTCACTATCAGGTCGATGGCGTGCGACAGTCGCTCGAACGACTCCGGGGTGTAGGTGCGTCCAAACTCCTCCATGGTGTACTGGCGGCTGTCCATGCTGCCGTCGGCGTTCATCCATGTCACTGTGCCCCGCTTCACGTCGTAGAGCCATACCCACACTTTAGTGGTGCGCAGTATGAGCGCGAGGCGCCGGTTGTGCTTGGCTATGAGCCCGGTCATCTTGCGCTCGCGGATGCGCAGCGTAATGATATAGTAGAGCAGCAGGAAGACGGCCAGGGCTATGAAGCCCACGACGTACTCTACCCAGTAGGGTATGCCTGAGTCCACCCGGTCGGGGTAGAACCACTTGTTCAGAATGGGCTGCATGCGGTCGGTGGCGCAGAGGCGGGCATAGACACTGTCGAGCCGCTGCAGCAGCAGCGTGTCGTTCGACATGAACTTATACTCGCCGTAGGGCATCTCTATGGGCGTTATCTGCAGGTTGTCGGTCTTGTATCTCCTCATCAGCCACTTCAGCGCCAGCGTGTTCCACACCACGTAGCCCTCGCCCCGGGTGCTCACCTGCTGGATGGCTTCCTTCATGTCGCCCTTGGCCTCGCAGTTGGCTTCCCATCCGTTGTCTATCATCATGCGGTGGCTGAGGCTGCCCCAGTGGACGATGACGTGCTCCTTGCCCAGGTCTTCCATGGCGTGGATGGTGACGGGCTTCGACTTGGGGCCTACCACGCTGTGGGTGAACAGCGTCACCACCTCGTGGCCGTAGTGGCCGTAGTCGGCCTTGAAAGTGTCGGCCAGCCTCATCATCAGGTCCGAGCGCCCGGCCTTCAGGTCCTCAAGGGCCTCCGACGTGGGCTTGAGCTTGATGACGTAGGGAATGCCCAGCTCCTCGAACACCATTTTCAGCATGTCGATGTTGAAGCCTTCTGGCTCGCCACGGTCGTTGAGGAAGACGTATGGCCAAAGGTCCCACGCATCTTCGTAGACGAGCGGGCGTTCGTTGGTGTATTGCCGTGTGGCAATAGTCTGGCCTATGCTGTAGGGCGACGTCATGGCAGCCATCATCATGACCATGAGTGCCCGAAGGACTCTTAATTTCATCAGGTCGATAGGTTGTGCTCGCAAAATTACAAATAAATATCATTCTGTGCAAATTTTTTACCGAAAATATTTGTCTTGTACAAAACTATTCCAAAATCCCCCCGATGAGAAGCATGCTGGCAGAGTCTACTTGAAGAAGATTCGCGTCTGCTCAAAAAGGGAGTCCCTTTCGTTCAAAAGGGAGTCCCTTTCGCGCAAAAGGGAGTCCCTTTTGGAGCAAACGGACTTACTGCCGGAGTACCACTCTGCTGCACAGCTGTTTTTCTGATAGCCTATTACGCGCGTTTACATATAAATACGCGCGGACGTCGCAACAAGTAATTTGGCGTGCTGATAAAAAATGTTAATTATCCGGGCGACATTGCGTTATGTGGTTGCTTTTTTGTAATTTTGCACACCTTTTGCAAAAGGAGGAGTAAAATACATACGTATGAGACAGCTAAAGATACAAAAAAGCATTACCAATCGTTCGAGCGAAGCACTCGACAAATACCTTGTAGAAATAGGACGTGCCCCCCTCATCTCTATCGACGAAGAAATAGAACTGGCACAGACCATCCGCCGCGGCGGACCCGAGGCCAAGCGGGCCAAGGAGAAACTGGTAAGCGCCAACCTGCGCTTTGTAGTCAGTGTGGCCAAGCAGTACCAGCACCAGGGGCTGACGCTGACCGACCTTATAGACGAGGGCAACATAGGGCTGATCAAGGCTGCCGAGAAGTTTGACGAGACCCGTGGCTTCAAATTCATCAGCTACGCCGTGTGGTGGATTCGCCAGAGCATACTGCAGGCCATTGCCGAGCAGAGCCGCATCGTGCGCCTGCCGCTGAACCAAACGGGCGCCCTGAGCAAGATCAACCAGACCATCAACAGCTTTGAGCAGGAGCACGGCCGCCGGCCCTCCAACTCGGAGCTCGAGGAGCTGACAGGCGTGGAGAGCGAGAAGATAGAGCAGGCCATCAAGGCCGACGCCCACCACATGAGCATCGACGCACCCTTCGGCGAGGACGACGACAACTCCATGGCCGACCTGCTGTCATCGAGCGACGACAGCCGCACCGACCGTCAGGTGGACTACGAGTCGCTCACGTCAGACCTTGACAACGTCCTGGCCCAGGTGCTCAAGGACCGTGAGCGCCGCATCGTGAAGGAGTGCTTCGGCATAGGCTGCCACGAGAAGGGGCTTGAGGAGATAGGCGCCGAGATGGGACTCACTCGCGAGCGCGTACGCCAGATACGTGAGAAGAGTATTGCCAAGCTGCGCGACAGTGGCTATGCCAAAATCTTGATAAAATACTTGGGATAGTCTGAAGCCTCTTTACGGCCTGCTGAGGTAAAAAAACATTGAAATATTTGTGGTTTCCATAAAAAAGACGTACCTTTGCAGCGCAATTGCTTTTAGACTAACCATGGGAGAAAGAATCAAGAAACTCAAAAAAATACGAATTCACCGTGAAGGCACGAGCGAATTGGTCTATGGTGCCATTGCCGCTTTTGCCATCAGCATTCTGTCATACTTCGCGCTCGATGCCATCAGTCCGCTGGCACGCCATGTCGTCTTGCCTTTCATTGCGGGCGTATTGGCCGTTGCCTGGCTGATGATGCTCAATTTCTACCGTTGCCCGATACGCTACTTCAATGGCGACTCCGAGCGCACGGTGGTGGCTCCGGCCGATGGCAAGATTGTGGTTATCGAGGAGACTGAGGAGAACGAGTACTTCCACGACAGGCGACTGATGATTTCGATATTCATGAGTCCGCTGAACGTACACGCCAACTGGTTCCCGGTTGACGGACGTGTCAAGTTTGTTCACCACCAGAACGGTAACTATCATAAAGCCTGGCTACCCAAGGCCAGCGAGGAGAACGAGCACGCCGACATCATGATAACCACCCCTGAGGGCGAGGACATCCTCGTGCGACAGATAGCGGGGGCCATGGCGCGACGCATCGTTACCTACGCCAAGCCCTTGGAGGACTGTTATATCGACCAGCACCTGGGGTTCATCAAGCTGGGTTCGAGGGTTGACGTGTTCCTGCCCCTCACGGCCAAGGTGTGTGTCACTATGGATCAGCCCACTACCGGCGACCAGACCGTGATAGCAAAGCTTCGCTAATTGATAATTGACAATTGATAATTGACAATTGAAGTGAAAAAGCATATACCAAACACCATCACGTGCCTGAACCTGATCTCGGGCTGCATCGCTACCTATTTTGCCTTTCAGGGCCACTATCAAGACGCACTGCTGTTTATTGTCATCGGCGCCGTCTTTGATTTCTTCGACGGCATGTCGGCCAGGCTGTTGCACGTCTCGTCGGAGATAGGCAAGGAGCTCGACTCCCTGGCCGACGACATCACCTTCGGCTTCGCGCCCTCGGCAATGGTGTTCAGCTTTCTCGGCTCATTCCACATTCACCTGACGTTTGTGCCCTTCCTGGCCTTTGTCATCGCGGCCTTCTCGGCGCTGCGCCTGGCCAAGTTCAATCTCGACGAGCGCCAGACCTTAGGCTTCATCGGGCTGCCCACGCCGGCAAACGCCCTGTTCTGGGGGGCGCTCATTGTGTCCCTTGATTTCCAGACCTGGTTTGAGCCTTACAAACTCCCGGAATATTGGCTGTATATCATCCTGGCGCTGATACCCGTCAGCTGCTACCTGCTGGTGAGCGAGATACCCATGTTCGCCCTGAAGTTCAAGACGTGGGGCTGGAAGGGGAACGAGGTGAAGTACGTCTTCCTGCTCACCTGCATTCCGCTGCTGCTGTGTCTCCAAGTCATTGGCATCGCCGTCGTCATCGCCTGGTACGTGCTGCTCTCTGTCATAGTGAGTTTTAGGAGAAAATAGAAATAGCCGTTGTTGAACTAACTGAAAATCCGCCGTCGTATGAAAGAAATTATTGTCATCATCCTGTGCGTCATACTCTTCGTGGTCATTGTGCTGGCCATACTGTTCCACGAGTCGTTGCGCAACCTCAAGAAAATCATGAAGCAGGCTGCCGACGCCCGCGAGGCGCGGAGGATGGCCGAGGAGGATGCCTACTTCAGGCGCACGTCGACCAAGTACTACCACGAGGACGACACGCCGAAGTTTAGCGACGACTATTTCAAGAGCACCGCCGACGAGCAACCCCGTCAGCAAACCACATCGCAACAGCCTGACACCGGCGCCGGCCGCAAGACTCAGACCGACGGCGGCGTCACCGTCACTGACCACCGTAAGAAAACCCCCGCCGACCGAAAAATCTTCGATGATGGCGAGGGTGAGTATGTCGACTTTGTCGAGGTCAGCGGTTAAGGGGCGTGTCAGTTGTGTACCAGGGTGCCTATCTCCTCACCCTCCATCACCTTTTTCAAGTTGCCTACTACGTCCATGTTGAACACGTAGATGGGCAGGTTGTTGTCCTGACACATGCAGATAGCCGTGAGGTCCATCACCTTCAGGCCGCGGTTGAGCACCTCCTTATAGGTGATGTCGGTAAACTTCGTGGCGGTGGGGTCCTTCTCGGGGTCGGCGGTGTAGACGCCGTCCACCCGTGTGCCCTTGAGCATCACGTCGGCCTCAATCTCAATGCCGCGCAGCGACGAGCCGGTGTCGGTGGTGAAGTAGGGCGAGCCCGTGCCTGCCGAGAATATGCAGACATAGCCCTGCTCCATGGCCTCGATGGCCTTCCACTTGGTGTAGAACTCGCCGATAGGCTCCATGCGGATAG
>CAMNJY010000013.1 GCA_946541745.1 uncultured Prevotellaceae bacterium | reverse complement strand
GCCCACACGCCCGGCTACGCCCGCGAAATGGAAATGGACGAGCCGTGGTAAGACTGCGATTGACGACTACGAATTTTACGAATTTTACTAATTATCCCGGTAACAGAAGAGCTGAAGGCTTAATTTGTATAATTCGTGAAATTCGTAGTTATTATATTACAAAGATGGAAAAGATTTAAAAGCGTTGCTAACGCTATGTGTGTGGCGGGATAAGCCGCATGAAATCTTTTTCATCTTATTAATCTTTGTTGAATATATAAGCTGTTTTTGTTCTTCTGCTCAGAACATTTGATTGACGACTACGAATTTCACGAATTATACAAATTATCCCTGAAATAAAATTTGTATAATTCGTGAAATTCGTAGTTATTATATTACAAAGATGGAAAAGATTTAAAAGCGTTGCTAACGCTATGTGTGTGGCGGGATAAGCCGCATGAAATCTTTTTCATCTTATTAATCTTTGTTGAATATATAAGCTGTTTTTGTTCTTCTGCTCAGAGCATTTGATTGACGACTACGAATTTCACGAATTTTACAAATTATTCCGGAAATAAAATTTGTATAATTCGTGAAATTCGTAGTCGTTTTATCCGCGAAATTCGTAGTTGCTTTATTAAGGCATTTACTTCAGATACTCTGAGAAGTCGGTCAGCTTCATGTCGCCTTTGCGGGCCAGGGTGTCGTGCATGGCGAAGGCGGCGGTCAGGCAGTGGCGCGTGTGGCCGCCGGTGCCCAGCTTGAGGTAGTCCCAGAGCAGCTGTTTGTAGTCAGGATGTGCGCAGTTCTCAATGATGGTCTGTGCGCGCTGCATGGGGCTCTTGCCACGCAGGTCGGCTACGCCCTGCTCGGTGACGATGACGTTGACATCGTGCTCCGACGAGTCCTGATGGGTGACGAAGGGCACCACAGAGGAGATGAGGCCCCCCTTGGCCACCGACGGACAGGTGAAGATAGAGAGGTAGGCGTTGCGGATGAAGTCGCCCGAGCCGCCGATGCCGTTCATCATCTTCGTGCCGCTGATGTGGGTGGAGTTGGCGTTGCCGTAGATGTCGACCTCGATGGCCGTGTTGATGGCGATGACACCCAGTCGGCGGATGACGGCCGGATGGTTTGAAATCTCGCTCTGGCGCAGCGTCAGGTGGTCACGGAAGTAGTCCATGTTGTCGTACACCTGCTTCAGACAGTCGTTCGACACGGTCAGCGAGCAGGCCGACGCGTCCTTGACGCGGCCGTGGAGCATCATGCCCACCACGGCATCCTGCAGCACCTCGGTATAGATGTTGAAGTCGGGCACGTGCTTGTCCTCGCCCAGTGCGCCGAGGATGGCGTTGGCCGTCGAGCCTACGCCGCTCTGCAGTGGCAGGAACTCCTTGGGGATGCGGCCCTTGTGCAGCTCGTCGACCAGGAACTCGGCCACCAGATAGCCTATGCGGTCGGTCACGGGGTCGCTGTCCTTGAAGGCGCGGGCCTCGTCGGGGATGTTGCACTCCACGACACCCACCACCTTCTCCTTAGGTATCGACACGTAGGGCACGCCGATGCGGTCGCTGACGTTGAAGATGGGTATGGGCTTGCGGTAGGGCGGGTCGAGGGGTTCGTAGACGTCGTGCAGGTACTTGGCGTCGGGGCTGTGGAACGAGTTAAGCTCGAGGATGACCTTCTTGGCCAGGCGTGCCGCCGTGGGGCTGATGCCGCCGGCGGCCGTCAGGTAGACGTGCCAGTTGTCGCCGCAGTCCTCAATGTCGCAGACCTCGAGGATGGCCCAGTCCACCTCGCCGTAGAAGCCGTAGCGCAGCTCCTGTGCCATGTGGCTCAGGTGCAGGTCGTTATAGGGAATCTCGCCCGCATTGACATGCTTGCGGAAGTCGGGGTTGGTGGTGTAGGGGGCCCGGTACTTGATGGCCTGGGCGTTGGCCAGGTCGCCGTCGGTAGACTGGCCGGTGGAGGCACCGGTGAAGATGCCCACCTTGAACTCGCGCCCGGCCTCGTGCTCGGCCAGTGCTTTCTTTGCTAACTCCTTGGTGGTGGCCTTGGCCACGCCGGCGGGTGTGAAACCACTCATGGCGATGTTGTCGCCATTCTTAATCAGTGCTGCAGCCTCGGCAGCAGTCATACGCGTGTACATCATTTACTGTTTAACAATTTACGATTTACTATTTTGCCTGCAAAATTACTCAAAATCAGTGGCATGACAAAACAAATTACATGTTTTTTGCTTTTTGGCGTGGTCATTTCAAAATAATTTCGTACATTTGCACGCAAAACGCTGTTTGGACATCATGAAAAAATATTTCACTTTGACAGCCATATTCCTCTTGTGTCGAATGTTTTTCACGCCTGCATACGCTGATTCCACGTTCAGGAAACTGGATCAGTTGCTCGGCCAGTTCTGCAAGTCAGCGGGCCGTCATCGCACGGCCCTGGCCAACGAGGTCATGCAGCAACTGACAGCCGTGGGCTACGGCGACCAGGTGCTGTTCGCCGATGCCGATCCGTCGGACAGCGTGACCATGACCGTCTGCTACTATTCGGCAGAATACCTGCTGGCCGTCCGCCAATACGACCCGTGCATCCGCTATGCCAGCATGGCCCTGCCGCTGACTCGCGGCAACGGCGACTACACATGGCAGTCGGAGAGCCTGAACCTGCTGGCCCAGGCCCACTTCTACAAGTCAGACTACATCAGCGCACTCACCTACGCCGAAGAGATGTTTCAGATAGACAACAGTCACGGCGACCAAGGTCGCGTATGCTCCACGCTGAACACCATTGCCTGTATCTTTCTGGGCGCAAACCAGCCCGAGCAGGCCAAGACCTATATAGAAAGAGCCATCGAGGTCGACCGCCAGGCCGACGACCACAGCCACCGCTCGGCCATACTCGGCGTGGCCTCCGACGTCAGCCTGCGCTTAGGCGACGCCCGGAAGGCTCTCGACCTGGCTCGCCGGGCCTACGAGACCGACCGGCAGACAGGCAGCCGCAAAGCCGCCATACGACTGACCCAGATGGCCGCCGCCAACCTCGGCCTGGGCGAGACAGAGCAGGCCCGCCGACAGCTGGATGAGGCTCTGCCCACGCTACAAGAGTACGACATGATGCCCACCCTGGGCATCGGCTACAACACCTACGGCCAGCTCATGGCAGCGACAGGTCCCAAGGGCAACGCTGCCGCCCGAAGCTGCTACCAGAAGGCCCGCGACCTCTTCAGGCAGCACGGCGACCTCTACAACCTGCTCCACTCGCTCTATGGACTCTACCAGTGCAGCCGCGAAAGCAATCCACAGGAGGCGCTGGCCTACATCGACGAGTACACCCGGCTACGCGACAGCATCTACCACCAGGAAGTGCAGTCGATGCTGTGCTATTACGCCACCCGCTTTCACCAGGACGAACTGCTCAGCCAGGTCAATACCGACAACCGGCAGAACCGCCTCCTGCTGGCAGGCCTATCCGTCGGCGGCGGTCTGCTTCTTATAATAATAGGTGTGCTGGCCTATTTGCTTTGGCATCGCCGCAAAGTGGACGATGGCACTGAACCGCTTCGGGATATAGCCGACCATGTCGCTGAGACAGAAAAGCCGTCGCAGCCCGCAGACATCCAGCAGCCCACAGATGCCGACACCAAATTCTTAGTACAGCTGACCGACGTAGTCTACGCCCAGATGAGCAAGGGCATAGACATCGACCAGATTGCCGGGCAGCTCGGCTTCAGCCCGTCGCAACTACGCCGCAAGGTAAGCGCCGCAACAGGCAAGTCGCCCGCGACCTACATCATGCAAATCCGCTTGACCTACGCCCAGCGGCTCCTGGATAAGAACCCCGAAATGTCCATCGGCGAAATCGCCTTTAAGTGCGGTTTCTCCGACAATTCCCATTTCACCCATGCCTTCCAAAAGATGTACGGCATCAGCCCAACGCAATATATCAGACGGGTAAAGTAGCAGTCATACCCCTGCGCAATTAACGCTCCTTGACTATACAAAGTGTTGTAATTAAAAGTAACTGTATATCAGCTACTTATATCTCTATTTTGCTAAATTTAGACAAGTAATTGCAAATAATTATCGTCGGCACTACAAATTTTAAACTGTTTTTTACAACATCGTTTTATTATATTGCACTATATTTGCAAGAGAAAATGTAAAACTAAAAACTCTAATTATGAAGAAGTTATTACTATCCATGCTACTTTTTTGCATGAGCTGGCTACAACTGGCTAACGTCTATGCCCAAGGCTATCAGCCAACAGACCTTTCAAGCACTTACACCTACTCAACCGTGTATTATATTGATATTGTAGATGCCGATGGCAAAAGTATTTCTGAACAATATAGTGCATCCGACGGTGTTGTAAACCATGTTATCGGAGCCTTTGTAGGTGATGAGTTGAGAGGCGCAGGCTATGCGGCATGGGCCAGTGAGAATAATGTAGGCCACTATGTGTTCACAGTCAGGGCCTGGACAACAGAAGCAGCAACCTTGGAGTTCCGGGCTAAGGTCAACGATATAGAATATAGACTTGCCACAAGAGATATTGCGGCAGCCGAGAACACCGTAGGCACGCCCAGCAACCCCATCCAGATGCGACTTATTCCTGTCACAGGAATCTCCATCACACCTAATCCCATTAGCTTAGTAGTCGATGGAACCGCCGATTTTTCTATCAATTACCTGCCCAAAGAACATTCAGCGCTCAAGAATGAGCCGGGATTCCAGTGCTCTGCGTCTTCCGATTCCCCAGTAGTTCCGTTCAGTGTTGATGAAAGTACAAAAACGCTGAAAGGAGAATCGGTAGGAAAGGGTACATTAAATGTATATGCCGGACAGTGGCAAGGTTCAGCAACAGTGGATGTGAAGGCAAAGACCATACCCGTCACTGGCATTGAAAACAATGAAACCAGCCTGGACTTAGAAAAATGGGTGGGCGATGTGTTCACACTGAATTTCTCCATCCTTCCTGCCGATGCCACGAACAAAAACGTTATTTACGAAATCGGTGATCAAAATGTAATTACCCCGCAGCTGAATGCCTCTGGCCGTTTCAATGCAAAAGCCAAAGGTACGACAACCATCAAGGTATCTACTTTAGACGGGAACAAGACTTTAACATACAATATCATAGTAAAGCAGCATGTTACGGGTATTGACGTGCTAAATCCCAACAACACCATCCGTGTCCCCGTTGGGACAAACATCACCGAGTACCTGAATAATAATGCAATCTCCATTTTTAAGGTGCTGCCAGCCAATGCCGATAACAAGGAAGTCACCTATACGGCCATTCGCGCTGATGGCATCATGACTACCAAAAACGGCGTTATCACAGCCACGGGAGTTGGCAGTTGCCTGGTTCAAATCGCCTCTAAAGACGTTCCAAACATCACCACTACCGTCAACATCTCCGTCTTTGCCATACCGACATCTATTGCCGTCGATACACCAGCCGAATACTACTATGTAGGCGAAGACAGCCATCTTACCTATAGCGTCTTGCCACAGGGCACACCCCAAGATGTTACTATCACGAGCGCTGATGCCAGCATCGTAGCAGCAGGTACCGCCGCTAACGGAGCGTTCACCTTCTCTCCAAAGCAGAAAGGTACGGCCACGCTGACCATAGCCTCAAAGGAATACCCCGACATTAAGACCACTATTACTATAAATGTACGTGTGCGCGTGACCTCAATTGCATTCAAGAACCCGGACATGACCATCGTTCGTGACACGAAGATACCCATCACTGCCGATATGTTTACCATCGAACCTGCCAATGGAGACCTCGACCTCGCGAATTTCAAATTCTCTACCGTGGAAAACATCACCAACGGACTGCGAGGCTTATTGACCCGACAGGAGAATAATGGCAGCTGGTATATGATAGGACTTACTCCCTACCCCGCATATACCTTGCAAGTGAGCACTGACATACAAGATACCAATATTTCCTGCACTGTGAATGTTCAAGACATGCAAGAACTGGCTTCCGGCTGGAACTGGATAGGAATGGGCTACGACATTGAGAATGCCGGCATTTTCTATAATGCCATCGGCCATTCATTTGTCGAGGCACGCAGTAAGTCGGCTCTCATCTATAACGACACTAAGTATGGCTATTTCGGCGACTTGGAACAGTTGGCTGCCGGCGAGGGTTATAAGATGAAGACAACGGCCGTCACTACCGTGACCACCACTACGAACGACAGCTGGCTTAATGGAGCCATCAGCTTGCAGACCCGCGTCGGCTGGAACTGGCTGGCTAATCCACATCCCCGTGCCACAACCATCAGCCAGTTGATAGCCAGTCCCTCCAACGGCGACATCGTAAAGACGCTTGACCATGTCGCAGCCTATGAAGCCAACAAGTGGAGCAGCGACCTGACCATCAGCGAGCATGAGGCATTCATGTACAAGGCATCGGCGGCTACAAGCTTCAGATGGGCGCCCGGCGCTGTCATGGATACAGACTCCTACGTCGAAGGTATCATCGCGGGCGGCACAGCCAATGCCCGTCAGACCTTGACGGGGGCAGAACGTCTATGGAACTATGACGCTCACCGTTTTGCCGGTAACATGGGTATCATAGCTGCAGGCGAGGGACTGGACGATGCCGACCGCTACACCATCGGCGCCTTCGTAGGCGGCGAGTGCCGCGGCCAAGGAACACTATGTGACGGCAAGTGGTATGTTGTGGCTCACCTACAGGGCGGAGAGGAAGTGTCGCTCCGGCTTTACGACAGACAGACAGAGACGTTCCACGCCCTGACTATCGACGGCCGTGAAAGTCTCGGCTTCACAGAAATGGCAGGCAGTCTCAGCCGCCCGCTCACCTTAGGCGCCACCACCGTCACGGCCATCCGTCCGCTAACGGCCGGAGACAGCGAATATAGCGATGCCGTCGTCACCGACCTGAGCGGGAAAATGGTACAATCGGGGCACATCAACATCAACCAGTTGCCTAAGGGCGTTTACATTCTCACCACTCAGGGGCAGCTAAGGGGACAGGCCAGGCGCGCCAAGTTCGTGAAGTAAACGTCGTCAGTTTTTTTGAGGTATGATAAGAATCTGTAGAATATGCGTAGTGCTTGTGTCCGCCCTGTCCTGTATGACAGTGGCGGCACAGGACATCTCGCAGATAGCCAAGAGCGATCCGCTCATCATTTCGGGAGCCGTCGGTACGCGCAACACCTATTATCATTCCTCCATAAGCAGCGGCTATGCCTCGCCGCTAAGCAACATGATCTACGCCAACCTGAACATCTCGCTCTATGGCATATCGATGCCCTTCTCATTCTATTACACTAACGACAACACCAGCTTCAACTACCCCCACTTGTCGTTCCACATCAGTCCGCGCTATAAGAACTGGTCGCTCCACTTCGGGCAGAGCAGCATGAGCTACAGCTCGTACGTCATGACCATGCCCTTCAACGGCTACGGTGTGGAGTACCAGGGCGACCGTCTGCGCTTCGGGGCCTTCTACGGCACACTGCGCAAGGCTGTCAACGACGACCCCACCGACCCCAACGCCCGCGCACCGCAGTATAAGCGCACGGGATGGGGCGTGAAGCTGGGCTACGGCTCGGCCCGCAACTATCTGGACCTCTACTTCCTGCGCGCCTACGACCGCCTGAAGAGCATCGACGAGCGGTGGGCCAACACCCTCGCGCCGCAGGACAACCTCGTGGTGGGCCTGCGCGGCGGACTGACCTGCGGCAGCCACCTGTCGCTGACGGCCAACATGGCCGCCTCGGTGCTGTCGCTCGACAAGACGGCCACCATCGTCGACAACGACGAGGCCCGGCGCTTCGACAAGGTGTTCGACGCACGCTACAGCTCGTTGGCCCGCTATGCCGGCGATGTCAACCTGAACATGTCGTTCACGGGGTTCAACGCCTCAGTGTTCTACCGCATGATACAGCCCGACTACACGTCGCTGGGCACTTACTACATGTCGAACAACTACCATGCCCTGGGCCTCAACTTCAGCACCCTGCTGCTGAGACGGCTGTCGCTCACGGCCAGCTTCTCGGGCCAGGCCGACAACCTGTCGGGCAACCAGCTCTACACCACGCGCGGCTTCGTCTACAATGCCAACGCCTCGACACGCCTCGGCGCACTGGGACTGGCCGCCGGCTACAACGGCTACCGCCAGCTGCAGAGCGACGGCACAGCCCACGTCAACGACACCACCAGGGTAGACCGCGTGATGCACAGCCTCTACTTCTCGCCGTCGTACATGGTGGCCGGCGACGACCTGACGCACACCGTCTCGCTATCGGGCAGCTATACCCGCAATGAAGACCTCAACCCCTTTGCCACCGGCGAGAGCGACGTCACCACCTACGCCATAGGCGCCTCCTACAACCTCGGCGTGCAGTCGTGGGACATGGACTTCACCACCAGCCTGAGCCACCAGCGCACCGACGGCTACCAGCGGCGCTACACCAGCGACGTGCTGTCGCTGACCACGGGGCGCAGCTTCCTGAAAGAGAAGAACCTCAACGCCCAGCTGACGCTGTCGATGTGCTACAACGAGGTGAAAAGCCAGATGAAGAGTCTGTCGATAGGAGCCGACATGGAGGTGGGCTACACTCTAAACAAAGTACACGTGTTCTCACTCACGGCCGGTTTGTGCAAGTACGGCGATGTCAACGTGACACAGCGCCGCTCCGGCCTCGACGACAACGAGTTCAACGTAGGACTGAACTACAGCTACACCTTCAGCCTGCTCGAGATAAAACGCAAGAGCGAGAAGTCTAATCCCACGTATTGAGAACCGTAAACGAGAATGATTATGATGACCAGAATCAGATATATACTCTGCGTGCTCTACATGGCCTGTGCTGCTCTCGGCACCTTGGCCCAGGAGCCAATCACCGTCACCGTGGCGGCCGTACAGCGCGTGCTGCCCCCGCAGGTGGGACTCTATCTTGACAACCCCGGCAAGTACTTCACGCTGACGCTGAAGAACAACACCGACGTTGCCCAGAACGTCTACATGGGCATGCAGATAGAGCAGATAGCCCCCAACAACAACCTCTGTGTCATCACGCCGCCGGCACGACTGCCCCGCACGCCCATCATCGTAGCACCAGGCGAGGTCAAGATGCTCAACCTGGTGGAGATGAAGAGCCTGTTCAACCACCTTAACTACACCACCGATGTCGCCGTGCGCGGCGACACCGAGAACGGCCTGCTCGAGGAGGGCACCTACGAGGCACGGCTCACGGCCTACAAGTGGGACCCCACGCTGACCACGCCCCAGCCCCTGAGCATGCCCACGGGCGGCAACTGCCAGTTTGAGGTGTGCTACAAGGCGCAGGCCCCGCGATTCCTCTCGCCGATGGTCGAGGCGGCACCCACCGTCGGCAGGCTGCAGGCGGGCACGAAGCTGCTGGACGCGGATGGACGTAGGGAGATGGATAACCGCTTCCTCGACTTCGGCAACAGCATACAGTCGTTTGCCGTGGCCACCCTCTATGCCGACAACCCCATCCTCACCTGGACGCCGCCCACCACCAACTGCTCCAGCATGGGCCTTTACGCCTACGCGCTGAAGATAGCCCTGCTGCTGCCCGGCCAGTCGCCCACCGAGGCCATGGCCAACGGTGCCGTCTATGAGAACACCCGGCTGAGGGCACCGCAGTGCATCATTCCCGCCAACTACCTCCGAAGAATGAAGGAGGGTGAGACCTACGTGGCACAGGTGACGGCCAGCATTGCCGGCTCCTCCCTTGCGCGATTCCCGCGCGGTGCGTCCAGGGCCTTGGACTATATGGTGATTGAGAACGAGGGCAAGAGCGAGATACGCCTGTTCAAGGTGTCGAAGGGCATAGCGCGACTCCAGCCCGTAGAGGAGAAGAAGGAAGAGCCTGAAGCCGGAGAGGACGAGAAGGACGACACCAGCCCCGGCGGCACCGTCGGGGGCGACGGCTCTGTCACCGGCACCGGCTTCAAGACTGCCGAGAAGGACTCGCTATACGTCTTCACCAACCCCACACTGACCAGTCCCAAGTTCCCGGAGATGACCTACCGCAAGGTGTTTACCGGCGAGAATATCTATGCAGAATGGCGCAAAGCGTGGTTTGCCAAGGGCGAGGGCGGACGGCAGGACACCGTCAGGCACAAGTACACGGTGCAACTCTTCCTGGGCGACATCAGCGAGAACCGCTCGCAGACCTTCAAGAAGAAGCCCCTCTACGCCAAGGAGACCGAGGAACTGAAGGACACTATCAAGTGGGACGACCTGGCCGGACAGATGGAGGTGGGCAACTACTACATACTCCGCGTGCTGGCCAAAAGCATGAACGAGAAATCGGTGCGCTACGAGAACGACAGTGTCAACACCATCGACTTCTACTTAGCCAATCGCTACACCAAGACTCGCGAGATGGCCTGTCCAGAGTCGAAGGCACCCGCCAACACGACACCCACCACCAGCACTGCCGAGCAGCTGAAGGGTAAAACCGTGGGGATGGGCGAGTACAAGCTAACCCTCGGCACTGACCTGCAGAAGAACAGCGACGGATCGTTCAAGGGCAAGGGTCACGTGGAGTGGTCGCCCCTTGGCATGCGGCTGATGGTCGCCGTGCAGTTTGACAACCTCTCTATCAACACCGACAACGTAGTCTACAGCGGCACGGCCAAGACGTTCCCCCGGCCTGACATGACCGACACGGAGTGCGTGGACAAGCTCTTCTCGGAATGGGGCGTCGACAATTTCGTGGCCGACCTGAGCATTCCCTACTCCGAACAGCTACAGGGACTGGCCAACGAAGAGGTGGGCAACCTGGCCAAGAGCCTGCACATAGCCAACTACTACAAATACTACAATGCCGGCAAGGGCGCACTGAGCCTGCTCACAGGCGAGGGCGTGAACGACGTACACTTGCCCTTAGGCATCGACGACATCTACAACGACACGCCGGTGAACATCCAGATAGCCAGCATGACGTTCGCCCCGACGCGGGCCATGATGAACATCATCGGCGAGTTTACTATGCCCGATAACGACTATACCGAGGAGGACATACTCATCTTCGGCGCGCCCATGCTCTGCATCAGTCCCGACCGGCTGCTGCCTGAGTCGGGCAGCATGTGTCTGCTGTCGCACTTCACGGTGAAGGATCCGAAGTCGGGTTTCAAGTGCAAGTTCATAGCCCCCGACGACATCACCAACCCCATCGACGGTTGCTACGTGGCCTGGAAGAAAGACAAGTTTGAGTTCCTGCAGGCGCACGTCGAAATGCAGATACCCAACCTGAAGAAGGACGTGGGTGGCGAGGCCACCGAGGCCATGCCCGTACTGACGCTCAAGGCCAGCATCCACGACTGGGACAACTGGATGGCCATGGCGGCCATGGACCCCTTCCAGGTAGAGGACCTGCCGGGCTTCACCTTCTCGCCGGGCTACATTGCCTACGACCACCACAGCCGTGAGAACAACGAGCTGATGCCCATGCCGGGGGGCTACGACCACAGTCTGGCCAAGATAACAGAGGACGTAGAGTGGCAGGGGCTGTACATGCGCAACATGTATGTCTCGATACCAACCATCATCGAGGCTCAGGGCAAGGTGGACGACAGTGCCACCGAGCAGGTTGAAGACATCGTGACGCAGGACGGCGAGACCGCCACCACGACTACCAGCAAGAAGAAGGTGGACATCGACGGCAAGCGCTTAAAGGTTATGCTGAAGAACCTCTACATCGACGCGTCAGGCGTCAGCTGCAAGGCCGAGGTCGATACGCGCGAAATACTGAAGGCTTCGACCAACAAGGTAGGCGGTTGGGCCATCAGCTTAGACGAGATTTACATCGACGTGCTGCAGAACAACTTCAAGCGCTGTGGCTTCAACGGCACGTTCCAGGTGCCGCTGCTGAAGAACAAGCAGGGCGACAAGGCTACTATCCACTATATGGCGGGGCTGGAGTCGTACAATAAGAATGAAGACCCGAAGCCTGAAAACCGTCTCTTCGTCTTCAAGACGTGGCAGACGGAGCAAATCAGCATGGACTTTTTCCTGGCCGACGTCAACTTCGACGAGAAGCAGACCTTCTTCCTCGTCGAGGCCGAGGACAGTAAGACGGCCCGCGTGGAGCTGTGTCTCGGTGGCAAGATTACCGTCAGCAGCCGTGTGGCCGACAAGTTAGGCAAGGTGACGAAGCTGGGCTTCAAGCTGCCCGAGATGCCGTTCACGCGCATGCGACTGGCCAACTGCGCCCGCTGGAAGTCGGCGGTCGACAAGAACCAGGCCCAGCAGTACCAGAACTGGGTAGACGAGTGGGCCGCCGCCGGGCGTGAGGACGACCGTACAATGGTCAGCGACGACAAGTCGCTGTACTTCGACATAGGCAAGTGGGGCGGGGCCTCGCCGCAGAAGGAACTCGGCGGCTTTAGCTTCACCATTACCGACTTCAAGCTGAACACCAGCAAGCTGGCCAGTAAGGAGATAGGGCTCACCGTGGGCGGCAAGATCGGCATGCTCGAAGGCAAGATAGAGGCTGGTGCCAAGCTCAGCATCATGGCCAACGCCGATCTGAAGAACCTCTCGCTCAGCTACAAGGACACGCAGTTTGAGGAGGTCTCCATCGCCTCCGACTTCGGCGGCGTGGAACTGAAGGGCAAGCTCGAAGTGCCCGACAACACCACCGAGAAGGGCTACAAGGGCGAACTGACCTTCAAACTGCCGGGCGGACTGTTAGAGTTTGACGCCGCCGGTGCCTACGTGGAAACGCAGAAAACGCAGACCGAAATCAGCGAGGAGCTGAAGAAGCGTTACGGCAGCACCGTGCCCGAAGGGGCAACGGTCGACAGCACCTACAACTACTGCTTCCTCGAAGTGAAGGTCAGCTCCAAGGCCCTGTCGTCTATCCAGCCCGTCTCCATCAAGAGCATCCAAGGCGGTTTCTATTGGAACTGCCGCAAGAAAGACACCAAGGAGGTCTTCTCGAAGGACAACATCACAGCCCAATACGGCATGGTGGGCGGCATGCTGGGCGTAGGCCTGAGCTGCGGCGGCGACAATGCCATCACGGCCAACGGCGACATGACCCTGTTCTACGACATGTTCCACGACCGTCTGTCGACCATCAAGATGAAGGCCGACATGCACGCCGTGTCCAACGACGAGGGCACTAAGGGTCTGGTCAACGCCGAGGCCACCATCGTCTACGAGTGTACCGACGAGAAGAAATACTTCGAGGTGGACGTCACCGTCGATGCCACTGCCGACATGGACGACGCATTCAAGCAGTTCATAGGCTCCGACCTGGTGGCCAAGCTGAAGGAGGTGTCAGAGACTGGACTGTCGGAAATGGGCGAGGAGTCCGGGCGCAACACCGAGACCAGCCAGGCCGACAAGGACGAGGAGGAGAAGAAGGGCGAGAACAGCGGCCACCTGAAGGCCGGTGCCCATGTCAACGTGAACTTCAAGATAACGTGGAAGGAGAACAGTGTGGCCTACGAGAAAGCCCTATGGCACCTCTATGTAGGCCAGCCCTCGAAGAGCGAGGAGCAGGACAAGCGCTGCCGCATCACCTTCATCGACTTCGCCTTGGGCAAGAAGGACGACTCGTTCGCCATGTGGGCCACCATCTATGCCGATGCCTACCTGTGCTTCGGCAACGAACTGCCCCTCGACGACCTACCGCCCATTCCCAAGGAGATCAGCGACTACTTAGGACTGAACCAGGAGAACCTGAACCAGGGCGATGGCGACCTCGTGGCCGAGGCTAAGAACACGCGCACCAAGCAGTTCTCCACCTTCAAGCCCGGCGGCAACAACGGCGGCGTGGCCTTCGGGGCCAAGATTTACGGCGACATGGGGCTCAACTTAGGACTGGTCTACGCCCGTTCGACAGCCATCGCCGGTTTCGACGTGCTGATAGCCAAGCTGAAGAAGGGCACCAAGTGCATCGGCGGCGGCGAGGCCGGCAAGAACGGCTGGTACGGCATGGGCCAGGTCTACGCCCTGCTCAAGGGTGAGATAGGTCTTGACATCAACCTGTGGCTCTTCCGGGGCAAGATACCCCTGGTCGACGTGGGCGTGGGTGCCCTGCTCAAAGCCGGCATGCCCAACCCGACGTGGATTTACGGCAAGGCCAAGGCCCACTTCAACCTGTTGGCCGGACTCATCAAGGGTAGTGCCACCGTGCAGCTGAAGGCCGGCGAGGTGTGTACGCCGGAGTTCGGCAACCCGCTCGACAACATCGACATCTTCGGCGACGTGTCGCCCGGCGATGAGGACATGGAGCGCGGATGGAACGAGGACAACATCGTCTCGTCCAGTGTCTACCCGGAGTTCAACACCAACATGGAGATGGATACGCCCTTCCGGTTGCTCGACCAAAACAAGGCTTACCAGTTGGCCGACTTCGACGAGGAACTGGAGAAGTACACCGAGCAGGCATCACGCACCTACCGCTTCTGTCTGTCGCCTGACAGCATCCGCCTGTCGTGCTACGAGCCCGACCAGGCCCAGGAGGACAACCCCAAGGCCACATGGGACATGGCGGTGCCCTTCAACACCAAGAACCACACCATCTACTCGGTGGCCTCCGGCACGCTCGACTACGGCAAGCTCTACCAGCTGAAGCTCTCGGGCTACGCCCAGGAGTGGCGTGACGGCGAATGGGGCGACCCCTTCTTCAACGACTCTACCACCAACAACAAGGACAAGCGCGTGCCCTGGTACCAGACGCAGTACTACTACTTCCGTACCGACCCGACGGCACCCGAGCTGAAGGACGAGATTAAGATATTCCATACCAGCTACTTCGACGACCTGAAGCGGCCTACCTTCGCCCTGGCCCACTCGCGCTGGAGCGTCGACAACTTCGGCAGCGCCGACGACCCGGTGTCGCTGCGCATTGAGGTTAGGCGTGGCTATAACGGCGTATGGGAATCGCCCGACAAGATTACCGCCAACCAGGATGCCATGAATAAATACAACAAGGAGCAAGACGCCTACAACCAAGCACTGAAGGAAGCCTACGATGCCGCTATGGAGGAGTACAGGAACGGCCCCCTGGCCGAGTACAACAAGAACAGGCAGCAGGCTTACAAGGAATGGTACAACACGGTGTACTCCACATACTTAGACAACCACTATGCCGGATGGAAAGACTGGAAGTTCATCATCCGCCAGAAATTCTACACCCAGGCCGCCGAGATTCAGCTGCCACCGGCCACATACGTACCACCAAAGGGCTTCGATGTCAACCATTTTGAGAAAGAGGTGAGGGAAGTCTTCATCAACGATGCCAGACAGAAGGCCGAAGTGGCTAAAATACACGACGTCGTACAGCAGATAGCCGGCAAAGCCTCGACAGGCAAAGCTACTGCCGTCATGGATGCTTTGGTCAATACGGCGACCATCACAGCCGGCTCGAAGGTAACAGACAAGGTCGCCAATACTAAGGTCACTAATACGAAAGTCACTAACACCAAGGTGGCAGAGCCGAAGACTACCAACACACGGGTGACCAACACCAACGTCATGCAGATGGGCGGCGGCGCACAGCTGCGCCGGCTGCACGGCCCCATGCCCGACATGGATGCGCCTCAGTACCAGCTGGCGGCAACCGTCGTCAAAGCACCTGCGGCCATCCTCAATATCTACAACCCGGCCAAGGGCGACAAGGACAGCTACAAGCCGGGCACCGTCGTCATACGAGTCTACACCGACGGCCATGAGGAGATTGACAAGGACCAGAGCACGAATCCCTTCTTGCTCTCAGGAACGGCACATGTAGACGTTGGCAGCGAACCGTTCTATGACGGGAAATACATGGTGCTGGCTCATGACGGCATGACCAGTGATCAGTGGAGGTTCCTGAACGATGACGGCATCCCCGTGTTCGTCTACAACGTGCCCCTGCCGCCGCAGCCGTCGCTGGCCGACGTCATTGCCAACACCGACCTGCCCGAGGTACACGAGCCTGAGCTGCTGCGCGACATGGACACGGAGTCGTTCGAGATTCCATTAGAGGAAATCACCGTCGACACCGACGTGAAGGCTGACTACATCTTCCTGCGTACCAAGAAGGACGTCAACGTCGAACAGCTCAAGCGTCTCATGTATAATGGCTACAACAATGTGCGTGTGTCTATCAACCGCGTCCACAAAAAGAGCTACGACAACCTCATGGCACACATCGACGAGCTGGCACTGACTTACAGCACCCAGAAAGCCGAGAAGCTGGAAGGCCTGCAGATGGGCGACGAACAGCAGAAGGGCTACGACAGCAGCCAGGCTGGGCAGGCCGAGGTCAGCGAGGACGGACAGCTGAACATGGATGCCTACCTGACTACCTACCTGAGCCAGATGGAGGGCGAGACCACCCAGTTGGACAGCACAGCCGTACAGCGTCTGAAGCGCAACGTCGATATGAAGGACTTCTCCACCTGTCTGTACTACAAAGATACGTTTATCAACGAGAACACGCGCGAAAACTTCAATGACGACTACAAGAAGTCGTCCTACTTCAATGACTACAATCAGCGCCAGTTCATCTACACACAGCTACAGCACTTGAACACCAAAGTCAATGCCGACTACCGCAACCTTCAGGTGGTGACCAACGGCTTATGGAAGCAGGATCCCTACCTGTCGTTCGGCTACTGGACGAAGTGGGCCATGATAGGCGGCTACCCGCCCTACAACGACTCTGACTTCCCGGGGCTGCAGCTCACCCTCGACAAGCCGGAGTACCGCCGGGGCAACCACACGCAGTACACCGATGGTGGACATCTGGCCGCCAGTGCTGGTGGCAATGAAATCAACAGTGTGGGCAAGTTCCTGGCACCGGCCATGTACGACGCCTCCAACCGCGACGACCACCGCCGCTACACGAGCGGGTTCGGAGTTAAGCAGGAAGCCGTTGACTTCCTCTCAGCCCTCATCTATGCCGACTGCCGCATGGCCGCTGCCATCCGCAACGCCGCCAACAAGGTGTCGCGGCTGTCACATACCAAGCAGCTCTCTGAAATCTTCAGTAATATAGAGAATCCCTACGGCAATATGAACGTCATGCTCAACGATAACTTCACGTTCAGGACAAAGCCAGGAGGCTATTTCTTGTTCAACAACAAGGCCACCTTCCGGGTGCTGAATGTGCCGATTATGATCTATGCCGATTACGATGGTTTGTACCAAGACCGAAAGCACAGCTATTACGACCAATTCATCAATGAGGGCAGTATCCTACGTAACGATGATTATTTTGTCATCAGACAACAGCCGAATATTGCCTGGCGACTCAACCGCCAGATAGCGCACAAGGTGACCGAGGACAACGACCTGATAACCGTGCTGAACGGTGGCGACTTCCTGGACGCGGAAACCAACACCACCAAGGACATCCAGGCAGGCTCGCTGATGAATAACTTCACGGGTGTAGGGTATGGACTGCACATGGCCACATACCGCCAGAACGCCTTCCACACCAAGGTGGGTGCCGGCAAGGACAACGCCTACGATGTCTGCATAGAAAAGGACAAGGCGGGCAGGTACTATATCGCGCCCGACATCGTAGAGTATGACAGTCCAATCACACGCATGGACATTTGGAATACTTCATCATTAGACTATACGTTTGACATTAAAGACATCATGAAATAAATGAGCAAGAACAAGATAGCAATATGGCTCGTGGGGGCACTGATGCCCCTGGCGCTGACGGCACAGACGACGGCGGGCCGCAGGGCCGTGCCCGACCGTCACTGGTACAAGGTCAGCGTGCTGACCCGCGCCATGGGCGACAGTGTGCTGGTGCGCTGGGCCCCCGACGAGTATGTACCCTGGAAATACTTGAACGGCTACGGCTATGAGGTGGTGCGCATCTGCCGGCAGGCCAACACCACACTTATCGACACGCTGGCCCGAAACGTCCACCCACTGCGCCGCCGCGAGTTCATGAGCCGCTTTGCCGAGAACGACTCGCTGGCCGCCGCTGCCGTGCAGCTCGTCTTCGGCAAGGGGACAACCCTCGACCAGACGCAAAGTGCTCCCGGCACGCCGGGCAGCATTCTCGAGGTGAAGGAGGAGCAGGAGACGCTGTTCAGCTTTGCCATGCTTATTGCCGAGATGCGCCCCGACCTGGCACGGGCCATGGGCCTGATGTTCGTCGACCGCACGGCCCAGAAGGGTGTCACCTACGACTACAAAGTCAATCCCCTGGTGCCCGACAGCATCCTGCCCGTGCAAGGCGGCATCAGCTTCGGCGTCGACAACCAGCCTTATCGTCCCGACGACTACACGACGGAAATCACCGACTCGGTCATTGCCCCCAACAACGTGCAGATATACTGGTCACGCGACCAGCATACCGTTTACGATATTGAAAGACGCGATAACGGCACGGGGCCTTGGCGTGTACTCAACGAGCGTCCATACCTGCCCTCGCAAGTCAATCCCGCATTAGACAGCAACCGCAACATGTACTACGACCAGGGGCTGCCCATAGGCACCTACGAGTACCGCATCCGCACCTACGATGCCTTCGGGCTGCGCAGCAATCCGTCGGCCCCCCACCGCGTCGAGATACCCGACTTGGTGCCACCCGCCATTCCCGTGCTACAACGCATAGAGATTGAGCGCCCCGGCGACCAGGTGCTGGCCCGCCTCTACTGGCGGAAAGACACCATGGAGGCCGACTTTGAGGGCTTTGCCCCGCTATACTATCATGAGCAGGCAACGATGGGGCAGTGGCTGCCGCTGACGGAGAAGCTGCTGGCCAGGACCGACACCACCTGTCTGGTCAACGTCACGGGACTGCCCACTGGTACGTTGGTCATTGCTGCCTACGACACCGCCCACAATGTGGCCATGTCAGTGCCCATGCCCATCCGCATCTCAGATGTCAAGGCACCCGAGACACCACAGAACCTGCGGGCCTTGGTGTCGCCCACGGGGCTGGTCACCCTGCGATGGAATGCTCCGCCCGACCGCGACGTCCGCCAGTACGAGGTCTATAAGGCCAACGCCCTGGATCACCAGTTTACGCGCATCACCCCCACCGACCTGCGCGACACGCTCTGGCTGGACACCATCTCGCTGAACCTGAACCAGCGCTACGTATATTATAAGGTGAAGGCCACAGACTGGAGCGGCAACGGCTCGCCGCTGTCAGAGGCCGTGGCGGCACCCGTGCCCGACTTCACGCCACCCATGACGTGCCGGGTGGACAGCATTGCCATGGACGACGAGGCCATCCGCATCTGGTGGATAGGCTCCAACGAGGCCTCGGTGAAGACGCACCGCGTGCTGCGCAAGCTCAAGGGCGACGACCACTGGACGCTCATAGCCACCGTCGACGCCGACTCGCTACTGGACAACACATTCCTGATGGAGGACCGCCCGCCCTACAACCAGGAGCGCCGCTACTACTACGCCGTGGAGACGCTGAGCCACATGGGAGCCTCGTCGGGCCTGAGCATGCAGCAGTCGTTCCTGTTCCGGGGCCCGCAGGTGTTCCAGGTGCCCATCAAGCTCTTTGCCGGCACCGGTCTGCGCGACGGCTCCGTGCGCTTAGGCTGGGAGACGGGCACCCTGCCGCCGACAGTGGCCGGTGCCGACTACTACTATTGTGTGTACCGCAAGTCGAAGGGCAAGGACGGTTTCCGCTTTGTCAGCTCGGCGCCGAAGGACGACCCTACCTATCTCGACTACACCGTGAAGCCCGGCGAAACGGCAGAGTACTACGTGAAGATCAAGTTCCGCGACGGGCGTGAAAGTTCCCGCTCCAATACGGCCTCTGTGACGATGAAGGTGGAAGACTGAAAATTGAAGATTGAAAAATGAAGATTGAACGTGATGGGAATCTATGATAAGACAAGGAGACGGCTGATAAAATTATCATTTATCATTTGCCATCTGTCATTGAGCGTAGTGCTGACAGCTTGCGGCGACTTCTTTGAACCCAACGAAGCCACCCTGCCCACGGCCATGACGCTCAGCCGCCACGACGTCACCGTCATGGAGGGCGACACCTGCGTCATACGTCCCCTGTTCACGCCCGACTCCATCTCCAACCGCGCCGTCTTCTGGATGACCGCCGACCAGCAGGTGGCCCGCTTCCTGAACGCCGACACCCTGGTGGCCGTGGGGCAGGGCAGCACCCAGGCCATCGCCATCAGCGTGAGCGACTACCGCAAGGCCGACACCTGCCGTGTCAGCGTTATCAGCCGCTGGCGCCTGACGGCCAACTTCGACTATCCTGAAGACATGGTGGTCTATGCCGACATCCGCGTCCACGGGCAGCCCGTCAGCGACGACATGATGATCGGGGCCTTCTGCGGCGACGAGCTGCGCGGCGTGGGACAGACCATGGAGCGCAGGGGCGTACGCTACACGCTTATCCGCGTCTGGGGACCCTACGCCATGAGCAATGAGACCATCATCTTCCGCTGCTACGACCGCCGTCGCTACACACTTGAGGAGTTCAACGAGGCACTCAGCTTCGACGGTGAGTCGCACGGCTCGCCCAGCAACCTGTTCAGACTCACTATTGAATAATTGCAATCGTTCACGACTATGAAGAAGTTACTGTTTTTGGCACTCACCACATTATTATGCGTCTCGTGTACACTCTACATGGACGAGGAAGCCCCTGTCAACAACGACGACGTACTGCCTGTATATACAGGTGAGGGATACGACGAGGTGGTGCACGTACAGCAGGACGACATGGACATGTACTATCAGTACAACGCCAACGTGCGACACTTCACTGACGAGATGCAGCGTCACATCATCAAAATCAAGTCCGACCCCGACGAGCTGTTCACCTATATCGACTTCGACTACGACACGCCCGCAGAGCTGCTGCCCGTAAAGGGCGACATCCTGGTGAGCCTTGAGACGGAACATTTCCCCGAAGGCATTGGCAACCACGTCCTTCTCATGCTCGATACCGGAAGCTGCTACCGCTGCCTGACCTGTGTGGCCGACATGAAGGACATTTTCAAGACCTTCTCGCTCGATGCTGACCTGGCTAACCCCGAAGCCGGCAACGTGGCAGCCACCCGTGCCGACGAGGATGAAATTGACTTGAACAAGGGCCACACCTTCCACGAAACGTTCCACCCCAGCGGGTCGTTCTCACTGGCTAAAGGTCCTGCCACAGGAACTATCACTTTCGACGAGAGCAAGAACACTGTGGACTTGAACGTCAATATCAAGGTTAACATGAATGAAGGGATGCTTCCACAAGTGACCTTGAAAAGCACTCTCAAAAGCAAATGGGATTTCGACATTTCCGGTAGCCTCGAAGGTGAAAAGGTATTAAAGGAAAAAAAGAACATATTACCATCGAAAGCGCAGATTAAAGCTGGCTATGTACTTATCAGGTTCGTTCTTGGCTTCAAAGCTACAATAGTAGCTAACGTGGCTGCGACAGGCACCGTGACGGGGAATATTGACAATGAGGTTTCCCTCTCCTCACCGAAGATAAAAACCGACATGCGCATTTCGGAATTGTCTAATTTAAAAGACTTTGGGAATGCTGCTGCCAACAGCGACGTTGACTTCGATTTCAGCAAGGTTGTCATCAGTGGATCCGTTGGCTTACGGCTTCAATTCAGTTTGGGAATTGGACTCTATACCAAATCCATGGGATTTCGATACCAGCCGTATCTCTACGCTGGTCTACAGACGTCATTACCCTTTGAGCGCGATGGACATGTTATCGACATCAGTGGGTCTAACGCCTTGGAGTTTATCCCTAAGATAGGCCATGAGGCTGTACTCATGATCGACCTCAATCTGGAAAGAATAGCATCTAACGTCTTAGGCAGTTTCATCAATGACGCCGCTTCATTGTTGGAACTCACTGAGAACTTGACGGGCAGCATGTGGGATGAGGGAACAGCGCTTAAGGAGTTCCGCGACCAGTGGAACGACTACACGGAATACCTGGATGAAGACGGCACTCTGAAAGACGAGCATCGTCAGACACTGCTCGAAAAGCTTCAGGGGCCATGGGCCATCAGTTTCTCATTAGGTGAGAAAACCATAGAGAAATGGCATCTGGCAAAGGCGTGGTATCCTAAAATCAACGATAACAAATTCCGCATCTCCAGGGTCACTGTGCGCAATGACGACGGTACTACCGACTTCCAGGGGAGCTTTCGCGTTTCGGATCCCGGCTACAAGGCCAAATGCGGCGACAAGTTCTACCCATCAATAACATTGTACAAGGGCAAAGACATCATCAACATTTACAAGCCTAAAATCACTAAACCTATCACCGGTTCTACCAGCCCTGACACGGAATTCATTTTCGAATTCAAGGGTCTGAACTTCGATGACGACTATATAGCCTACCCCTGTTATTCCGACAAGCCGGACGGCGACATCAAGTGGTACGACAAGGGACTGCCTTTCGCAGCTGGCACTCCCATCTTCAGCCTTAACTACGCCAGTCAGGACAACTGCAGCTCAAGCCACATGACGGCCTCGTCAAGTCCTGACGGCAAGGAGCACGACGGCTACATCTTCGAGTTCTCGTCGATAACCACCCTCGACGGTGCCCGCACCCATAAGATTGAGAAGATAGGCATCATTGCCACATGGAAGGATAATACTGGCAGCACTCAGACCCAGTCGCAGGAGTGGCCCTACACCGTGCAGGGCATCACCTACGGCATCGAGGACGGCTCCTTCACCACCGGCTGGCGCATCACCACCATCGACCAGCCCTCGGTAGACGTCACCCTCACGCCCTGGGCCGACGTCACCGACAAGGAGACGGGTGTCAAGACCCACATCAACTTTGCACCCTATGTCGTCAGCCTGGCCTACTGACGGCGCGGGCGCTCGGCTATGCACTCCATCTCTACCAGCCAGGCTGGGCGGCAGACCTTGGCGTGGGTGACGATGTGGGGCACGTCGGGGTAGTGTCCGGCCATATAGGCCTCAATGGCCGGCGCGTCGGCCAGGTCGCGCAGGTAGATGATGAAGTACTTCACGTCGGCCATGGTGGCCCCGCCGTCGGCCAGCAGGGCGCCGATATTCTCCAACAGCCGGTCGGCCTGGCTTGTGACGTTGCCCACGTTGATGACCTCGCCCAGATGGTTGATGCTGGCCGTTCCCGATATGAAATACTCATATTTGCCGGGCAGGGCGATGCGCACGCCGCGCTCGAAGGCCACACCGTACTCATGGGTGGGGTTCAGATGGTCGAGGGCCTTGAGGTAGAGCTTGTCCTCGGGCCGCACGCTGCGGGCGGTCAGGAAGTCGATGGCCACGCAGACGTTCTTGCCGGCGGCGCGGCCGCCGATGCCGGTGCTGGCTATGAAGTGGGTATCGACGGTCAGTCCGTGCTGGCGGAAGATGTCGTTGCGGGCCTTCACCACGCCGTCGTAGTTGGTGTCAATGTCGCGCACGTAAATCCAGGTGCGCACGCAGTGGTCCTTCAGGTTGAGCCCCTCGGCCTTGAGCAGGGCCAGATATTTGTCGAACAGCATCACCGTCTGCACGTAGGAGCCGAAGTTGGCTATCTCGTCATCGCTCAGCCGCAGGCTGTGCAGGGCAAACGGTTCGGCCTCGTCGCTGGTCTTCAGCAGCAGGGCCACCTTGGCGCCGCCTATGGGCGACTGCTGTATCAGGGTGCAGGCCGCCTGGCCTATCAGGCGGGTCATCAGCGGCGAGTGCCGCAGTTCGTCCTCCTGGTTGGCAATGTCGCTGAGCAGCACCTTGGTGTAGCAGAGCTTGCGCCCGTTCCGCAGTTCAGTGTCCAAATAGTGCTTGGCTTCGTTGTAAAGTGTGTCCAACCGGTTGGCAAACAGTCCGTTGCCGTTGTCGGTCAGTATATGATATTGGTCCATTTCCTTGTTTTGCTATTTGCTAAGTTTTCCCACGTATTTCACCTTCTCGCCGTCGCTTTCCTTGAGCACGCGGGCAAAGTCCTGGGGGGTCTGCTCCACGGGTCCCTTCATAAATTCGGGTATGTTGTAGCTCTTCATAAACTGGCGGTGGTAGTCGGGGTCGGCCTGTGGCAGTTCGAAGGGCTTGGTGGCGTGGCCGTCGGTGCCTATGTGGGCTATGAAGGGCCGGGTGTAGCCGCCGTCGTCGCGCCGGCTGCTGAAGATGACCCACCGGCCGTTGCTCGACCATGAGTGGTAGCTCTCGGTGTCCTTCGAGTTCAGCTCGTCCATGGGGCGCACGGAGCCGTTCTTGAGGTCTATCACGTAGAGGTCGGCCTCGTGGTGCCAGATGTGGAACACGCCGTAGCGCCCCAGTGTGAACATGAGGTAGCGGCCGTCGGGCGACACGCGGGGTAGGGTGGCGCTCAGGTCCAGGCTGTCGGCCCTGTACACCAGCTGGCGGGGGCCAAACTCGTAGGTGTCGGGGTTGAACGTTTTTTTGTAGATGTTGTATTTGAAGTCCTTGGCGCGCATGATGACCTCGGTCTCGTGGCTTGTGGTGTCGCGAAACTCGAAGTGGGCGCTGCAGTAGTACAACGTCTGGCCGTCGGGTGCCCAGCAGGGAAACACCTCAAACTCTGTAGTGTCGTTCTCCAGGTTTGTCACCTCGTTCTTCTCCACGTCGTAGGCTATGAGGTCGCTGGCAGAGTCAAACACCTCAATCTTGTTCAGGTTGCGGGTGTGGAAACTCTGGCCGGTGAGGTTGGTGGAGTAGACGATGAGCGGCAGCCACGGGTGCCAGGCGGGGTACACGCCGGCCGAGATGATGGAGTCGTTGCGCATATTGATCTTGCGCACCTTGCCGTCGTAGGCTATGACGGTGCCCCCGTGGTGCTGCCGGGCGTGGAACTGCATGCGCTGCGGGTTGTACTGCTGGAAGTTGTGGCAGTTGACGCACTGGCCGTTCGCCTCGGTGCTGCAGAGCATGTTGTCGACCATTACCTGCTCGTCGTAGTTCTCTAAGCACCGCTGGTTGAGCGTCAGCTCCTCGTAGGTGACGTATGACGGTGAAATCAGGCGGTAGCTGATGTAGGGGTCTATGCTGTCGGGCGACACGCTGATGGCGAACGGCTTGTAGCGCTGCCACTGGTCGCCCTGCCGGGTGTAGAGCTCTACGCTGATGGCTTTGCCCGCGGCCTTGGCCGTCAGCTGCCGCCAATCGTCAATGTCGGGCTGCACCTTGTCGCCGCCGCTCACCAGCTCGTAGCCCTCGGTGGAGAAGCGGGCCACCATCTCGTCGGCCGCCGTGCTGTCCATCTCGAACGTCAGCGGGGCTATGTTTACCGGTACTGTCACGTCGCGGTAGTCGGGGTAGATGTCGGGTTGCCGCCCCGTGTCGGTAAACGACGTGGGAACGGTGGCTTGCTGGCAGGCCGTCGCCATCAGCAATGCCCACGCCCACATGACTGTTCTCATCATTGTGCGATGCCTGTCACGTCTTGACTGTTGCTCCATTGGTTGTTTCATTTCGTATTCTTCATCTTTTCACCTCTTCCCACTGCAGCACGGCACCACCCCGGCGCGCGGGGTCGGCACCGGCATAGTCCATCGAGTAGGGGCTGCCCGTGGTGGGGCTCTTGCCTATGTAGCGGTGGTTCCTCAGCGAGAAGAGCATGAAGTCGTGGTCGGGGTAGTCCTGCCAGAGGAATACCTCGGCTTCCTTTTCGTCCTTAGTGAAGCGCACGTCGCCGGGCAGGCCTTCGCCATAGACCTTCACGTAGCGGCCGTCGACACACTTCAGGGCCACGCGCCCGTTGCCGCGGTCTATAATCTGGAACTGCGTGCGCTCGCTGCGGTCGCCCTGGTGGGTGTCGTAGAGCAGACCGTGAGGGTCGCAGACGGCGGGCCGGTTGGTGGCCTTGTTGATGATGCGGAAGGTCTTGCCGTAGGGAATGTTCTTGCTGCGGTCGGCGCAAGGCTCGTCGACGGTGAAGTTGTCGAACTCGGCATAGCCGCCCTGCTTGCCCTTCGTGTTAAACGCAAACAGGGCGTGGCGCGAGCCTTGGAACGAGATGAGCTGGTATGACAGTGGCATCATGCGGCCCAGGGGCTGGAACGTCTTGCCGTCAACCGAGTAAGCGTATTGGGCCTGGTCGTTGTCGTAGTCGCCGATGGAGCGCAGCCAAATTTTCCCGTTGGGTAAACTGACGGGCACACTGACAGTGTCATTCGTCAGCTGCTCGAAGCAGCGCAAGAGGTATTCAGCCCCCCCTCTGCGGGAGGGGGACGGGGGGAGGCTTACGCCTATCCACGAGCAGGGCACGTT
>CAMNJY010000012.1 GCA_946541745.1 uncultured Prevotellaceae bacterium | reverse complement strand
AAAACGTTATTAGATATATGACGAAAGAAGACATCATAAGGCTAAGAGACACGGCAGAACAGACGCGGGTGCAGTTCAAGGAGCGTGTGACTCGTGACAACAAGTATGACGTGAGCTGCGAGATGGTGGCACAGAGCAATTCTCGTGGCGGTATGATTGTGGTGGGTATTGATGACAAGACAGGGCGCATAAACCCACTCTCGTTTGTGGAGGTGCAAGAGACGACAAACTTGTTGGGGAGTCTGGCATCTGAAGGTGTTGTGCCACAGATCCTGCTCGACATCGAGAATGTTCAGATGGAAGGTGGTGTTATTGTAGTGGCTACCGTAAAACAAGGCAGGAACAAACCTTATCGTGACAGCAAGGGTATTGTATGGGTAAAGCAAGGAGCAGACAAGCGCAAGGTGTTCGACAACGCAGAACTGATAGCCATGCTGATGGAGAACGGACAGATGCATCCTGACAGCATGCCCGTGAATGGCACCAGTATCAGGGATTTGGATGAGAACACCCTGCGTGACTATCTGCTCAACAGATTCCGTAGTGATTTTGAGCGGCAGCAGTTATCCGTTACGGAACTAAGGCATAGAAGCCTTGACGAGATTGCCGATGTCCTAAGCCAGACACCAGAAGGAATCTTGAAGAATAATGGTTTGATCATGGAGGACGGGACACTGACTGTTGCCGCTTTGATGCTGATGGGAAGGTACCCTCAACGCTGGTTGCCTGCCTTCACGGTGAGATGCGTCAGTTTCGTTGGTAACAGCATTGGGGGCACGGAGTTCCGCGATAAGAGTGGGAATGATGCTGATGGCAATGCCGTGCATTTGTACAACTATATCATTTCATTCCTGACCAGGAATCTTCGCAAGAAGCAAGTGGAAAAGGACTTTAATAGTCAGGGCGAGTTGGAGGTTTCGATTGCCAGTTTGTCAGAGATTGTCACGAATGGCATCCTACATCGCTCGTATGTGATAGAAGCACCATTGCGGGTGTTTATCTTTGACAACAGAATTGAGATTCACAGCCCAGGGCTGTTGCCAGAAGGGGTCAGTATGGAAAGTATCAAGCATGGTGCATCGGTTCCAAGAAACAAGTTGCTCTTTAATCACGGTATCAATCTGCTGCCTTATACTGGTGCAGGAAGTGGCATCACCAGAGCCTTGAAGTTTACTCCTGACATCAAGTTCGTAAACGATGAGACGCTTAATGAGTTTGTGGTGACGGTAGAGCGTAGAAATGTAGAAGAAACTGATGCTAAAAATGATAGAGATAGTGATAGAGATGATAGAGAAGACAAAGACAGAGAAAACAGAGATAAAACGTTAGAAAACAGCAATTTGGGAAATAATCAAGATGCTAAAAGAGACAGAGAAGACAGAGATAGTGTGATAGAGATGCAGCACATTTCTTACAAGTCACTTAGTGGGGTTCAAAAAGATGTCATTCAATTCTGCAGCATTCCCAGAAGCGCAAGGGAAATTCTTGAGCGCATAGGCTATGCATACAATTCTACAAACATAGCCAATCAAATCAAGCCCCTTCTTGAACATGGCTTTATAGAAATGACTGAGCCGGAGAAGCCCAACAGCAAGAATCAGAAGTATCGGAAAGTTAGAAAGGAATAAATGGAAGCGTATGATATTCGGTAAGAAAATAAAAGAACTCAGAGAAGAGCACGGGATGGTGCAGCGAAAACTGGCGGCTGCACTGGATATAGACACGCCTATGTATAGCAAGATAGAGCGTGGAGAAAGGAAAGCCAAGCGAAGCCCTGTATCGTTACGAAAATATAGAAAGAAAATACCAAAAATTACCCGGAAATTACGTCGTCAGACAAAATTTCCGGGTGATTTCTGGCTGTGTGACAGGTAAATATCCTGTCAGCGAAGTTTATTCAACGACGATGGGCTTGTACTTCGGTACGAGTGTCTTCATGATGCACCAGCCGATGAGGTAGGCCACGGCGCAGATGCAGAATACCACCATGTAGGCAGCGGGCTTGCCCTCGAAGCCGAAGAACGAGAAGGCTGCGCCCTGACTCTCAGCCCAGGTGAAGAAGTTGCCTGAGCCTTTGTTGATGAGGAACGAGCCTACACCGCCGGCCATGGAGCCGATGCCGGTGATGGTGCCGATGGTAGACTTGGGGAACATGTCACCGATGGTAGAGAAGAGGTTGGCTGACCAAGCCTGATGGCCTGCACCGAGCAGGCCGATGAGGATGGCGGGCCACCAGGCGCTGTAGGCTCCTAAGGGCTGGGCGAAGAGACCTAACACGGGGAAGCAGGCGAAGATCAGCATGGCGCGCATGCGACCCAGATAGGGGTTCATGCCCTTCTTCTCGACGAAGTAGGTAGGCAGGTATCCGCCGCCGATGCTGAGCACGGTGACGATGGCATAGAGCGTCAGGATGAGCAGGATGCCCATGGTTGAGTCGCTGGTATAGCCATACTGGTCGGAGAAGTAGGCGGGTGCCCAGAAGAGGAAGAACCACCAGACGCCGTCGGTCATGAACTTGCCGACGATGAACGACCACGTCTGCTTGTACTTAAAGCAGTCGAAGAAGGGGATGACCTTCTCCTCCTTGGCCTCCTGCTTGTTCTGCACCTCGGCAATGTCGATATCCTGCTCAATGTAGTTCAGCTCGGCCTGGTTGACGAACTTGCTCTTGTGGGGCTTCTCGTAGAGCCACATCCACAGGCCCATCCACACGTAGCCCAGTACACCGATGATGATGAAGGCCATCTCCCAGCCCCAGGCACGGGCCAGCAGGGGGATGGTGGCGGGAGCTGCCAGTGCGCCTACGGAGGCGCCGCTGTTGAAGATAGAGGTCGAGAAGGCGCGGTCCTTCTTGGGGAAGTACTCGGCTGTCACCTTGATGGCAGCGGGGAAGTTGCCCGCCTCGCCAAGGGCCAGAATCATGCGGCATGAGAGGAAGAGCCATACCGAGATGGTGGCGATGGCCACGGCGGCATCGCTACCGGCCTGCACCAGGCGCAGGGCCTCTATAGAGTCGTAGCCCTCCACTTGCATAGCCACCCAGCCGCAACCGGCATGCATCACGGCACCCGTGGACCATACGAAGATGGCTATGAGGTAGCCCTTCTTGGTGCCCATCCAGTCGATGAACTTTCCGGCAAAGAGGTTGGCAATGGCGTAGAAGATAGAAAACCATCCGGTGATGGTGCCGTAGTCGGCATCGCTCCAGTGGAACTCCGGTGCGATGAAGTCTTTCCAGGTGAGCGACAGGACTTGCCGGTCCATATAGTTAATCGTGGTTGCCAGGAAAAGCAGCGCACAGATGACCCAACGGAAGTTGGACATTTTGGTGGTTTGAATTGGTGTCATAATTATCTGATATCGATGACGGGAATGTTGTCTTTGTCGTTATAGTAGAGGTTCTCGCCGGCCATGCCCCAGATGAAGGTGTAGTAGTAGGTGCCGGCAGCGGCGTGCATCGACCACTCGGGACTCATGATGGCCTGCTCGTTGTGGAGCCATACGACGCGGCTCTCCTCAGGCTGTCCCATGATGTGGGCGATGGTCTGTTCCTGGGGCAGGTTGAAATAGTAGTAAGCCTCGATGCGGCGGCCGTGGGTGTGGGGCGGCATGGTGTTCCACGCGGCGCCGGGGTTGAGCTGCGTCAGTCCGAGCTGCAGCTGGCAGGGGCCCTCCTCGAGCACGTCGTTGACAATGAGCTTGTAGACGGTGCGGTTGTTGCACTCCTCCAGCGAGCCGACGGGGCCCCATACGGCGGCCTTCAGCGAGCCTTTGCGGCCGTCGAGGGTGATCCACTGCGTCTTGAAGTGCTGGTGGGCGGTGGCCGAGTTCAGGTAGAACTTGGCGGGGTTCTTGGGATCCTTCGAGCGGAACTGCACCTTCTTGTTCACATCCTTGTCCTTGGCAATGTGGCCGCGGCCTATGTAGAGGGCCTCCTTCGGCGACAGGGCATACTCCTTACCATCGACGATGACCACGCCGTCGCCGCCGCCACAGTTCACGACGCCCAGCTCACGGTTGTACATGAAGTACTTCTCCTTGATGGTGTTGTCCACGTCGAGTCCCAACTCCCAGAAGTTCTCCAGCGTCAGCGTGGTGTTGACGGGCATGGCGCCACCGAAGATGAAGCGGTCGTAGTGGGAATAGGTGAGCAGGATGGAGTCGGGTGCCATCACCTTTTCCATCACAAACCGGTCGCGAAGCATCTGCGTGTCGTAGTGTTTTACATCCTCGGGATGACAGGCTGTCTGGAACTTCACGTGCTGAACGCCCACGTACCTGTCGGCCTCCTGCGCCTGGGCAGAAAGCGTGAGGGCTAATGCCCCCGCAATGGTCAGAATTGTTTTTTTCATTGTTGTTTTGTCGTTATTTGTTGTTTTTTTCTTCTTTAACGATGCGCATGCGGTTCCACACCACCATGCCGATAGTGATGAGCGTCAGCACAGCCATGCCTATCCACTTCATGTATTTCACGCAGGCGTAGATGGTGTAGCCGAAGAGCGACGAGGCGAAGTCCAGGGCACCGGCCTGGAAGCCCTCTGGTATCTGGGCGGCCTTGTCTCCCGTCTGCTCAAAGACGGTATGGGCGGCTTGCGTGAAGGCGGGTGCCATGTCGGTGACGAAATAGAGACCGACGGCCAGGGCTACCAGTCCGATGATGAACGTCTTGACGACATTACCCTTCGTAAACGGCAGCACCACGGGGAACAGATAGAACATGCCGGCCAGCGAGGCCAGGGGGAGGAACTGGTTGCCGGGCAGGATGACGGCCAGGCCCAAGGCCACGGGGATGAGCAGCAGCGAGACGACGAGTGTCGTAGGGTGGCCGATGACCACGGCGGGCGACATGCCGATATACACCTTCTTGCCGTTGAACTTGCGCTTCACCACCTCCTGCGTCTTCTCGGCAATGGGCTTCAGACCCTCGATGAAGAGCGACGTGATGCGGGGTATCAGTTCCATGACGGCACCCATCGTGACGCCGAGGAACAGGATTTTCTTAATGTCCATCTGAGCCAGCACGCCGATGAGTGCACCGACGATGACACCGAGCACGAGCGGCTCGCCGAGCACGCCGAACTTCCTCTTCAGACCGTCGGCATCGATGTTCAGACGGTCAAAGCCGGGAATCATGTCGAGCAGCTTGCCAATGCCCAAGGCGAAGGGCACGAAACTCTGGCAGAAGGGCTGCGGGATGCTGATGCCCTGCCACTCAGGGTAGTACTGCTGGAAGCGGTCGGCAGTGAGGTCGGCCATGACCAGCGTCACGATGTAGCAGACGATGGCGGCGAAGTAGCCCCACAGCAGGCTTTCGTCCATGACGAAATAGGCGACGGCGCCGATGAAGGCGAAGTGCCAATAGTTCCACAGGTCGATATTGACCGTCCGGGTGCAGCCGGTGATGAGCAGCAGGAAGTTCACGCCCAGACAGATAGGGATGATAAGTGCGCCGACAGCAGTATTATAGGCCACGGCGGCGGCAGCAGGCCAGCCCATGTCGAAGACCTTCAGCTGGAGGTCGTAGAGCTGGGAGATGTCACTAAGAGGCCCACCGAAATTGGTGGTCAGCAGTGCCGTGACGATGCCCAGACCGACGAAACCCACTCCGACGTAGAGACCCGACTTCAGCGAGCGTCCGAACTTCAGCCCGATGCACAGGCCAATGATGGTAAAGAGGATAGGCATCATCACCGATGCGCCTAAGCTGATAATGTAACTGAATACTTGTTCCATTTTCTATTAGTAATTTGTTTGTTTTAGCATATAGTCGGTGCAAAATTACTAAATATTTTTTAATTACAGCTACAAATTGACAGAAAGTTTGTAACTTTGTGCCGTGAAAATCTTTTTTTCGAAACTTGCAATCTTACTGTATGAATAGAATAGTGACTCTCTTCGCTGTCATCGTGATGTCAGCCCTCGCCACCCACGCAGCTCCCCGCAAGGGCCGGGGCTGCTGGAGGTCAGTGCCTAAGAACCATGCTGCTACCACCCGTTTGCAAAGCCGGAGAATCAACTTCGACGGCGGGGTGCAGGAAGGCTATACCGGCCAGAAGCGTGGTCTGGTCATCCTGGCTGAGTTTCCCGACGCCAAGTTTAAGCGTGCCAATGACCGCGAGAAATACCAGCGGCTGCTCAACGAGCCGGGCTATACCACCGGCGAGGGCTTCCGGGGCAGCGTGGCCGACTATTTCCGTGACCAGTCGGCGGGACAGTTCCTGCTGACCTTCGACGTGGCCGGTCCCTACACCGCTGCCCACGAGGTGGCCTACTACGGTCAGAACAGTCCGAAGGACGACCTCGACCTGCGCCCGGAGGAGCTGATCAAGGAGATGTGTATAGCCGCCGACGGCGAGGTGGACTTTGCCGACTATGACTGGGACGGCGACGGCGAGGTGGACGAGGTGTTTGTCGTCTATGCCGGCAAGGGCGAGGCCGACAGCTACGGTGCCAATGCGGCCGACCTCATCTGGCCCCACATGTGGACGATGGAAGAATCGCCTACGGGCCGCTTCTGGCTCGACGGCCAGTGCATCAACGTCTATGCCTGCTGCAATGAGGTGGATTATAGTGGGAGCATCACCGGCATCGGCACCATCTGTCATGAGTTTTCCCACTGCTTGGGCCTGCCCGACTTCTACAGCATCAACGACAACAACGTTTTCGGCATGGGCCGTTTCGACCTGATGGACAGTGGCAACTACAACGGCAACGGATTCTGTCCGCCCGGCTACACGGCCTACGAGAAAATGGTGTGCGGGTGGCAGCAGCCCATCGTCCTTTCCGACAAGGATGTGACCGTCAGCAGCATCGGCCCCATCAGCGAGCATGGCGACACTTACATCATTTACAACGATGCCAACCCCGACGAATTCTACACCATAGAAAACCGCCAGCAGACGGGATGGGACAAATCGTACCCCAGGACGGGGCTGATGATTCTCCACGTTGACTACGACGCCGAGGTGTGGTTCAACAACCTGCCCAACACCATCATGACGCTGGAGGAGGCCCTTAGCGAAGACCTCACCTGCGGCAACGACCACCCGCGCATGACCATTTTCGCGGCCAACGACAACGACCGCAGTCCACGGCTCTACCCCTATCAGCAGCGTGACAGCCTGACCGCCACTTCAACGCCGGCCACCACGCTCTACACGCCAAACTCCGAGGGCACGCTGCTGATGCGGGGAGCCATTCTCAACATCACTCAGCACACCGACGGCACCATGAGCTTCGACTACCGTGCCGGACAGTCGTCGCAGACCGACGCCGTGGCCACCCTGCGGTCGGACCGTAGGCCTGCCACCGTCTACACCCTCGACGGACGAGCCGTCAGAAACGCAGATGCCACGTCGCTTGGACATGGCATCTACATCGTTGACGGCAGGAAGGTAGTGCGCTAATCCTGATAGTACACCCGCTTCACGCGGTTGCTGACACCGGTGAGCACCTCGTAGGGAATGGTGTCAAGGCGCGCGCTGAGGTCGGTCACAGGCAGGTGCTCGCCGAATATCTCCACCATGTCGCCCTCCTGACAGTCTATGCCGGTGACGTCGATCATGGCTACGTCCATGCAGATGTTGCCTACATACTCTGCCTTGCGCCCGCCTACCAGACAGTAGCCGTGGCGGTTGCCCAAGTGGCGGTTCAGCCCGTCGGCATAGCCTATAGGTATGGCACCGATGACCGAGTCGCGCTCCAGCACCGTGCGGCGGCTGTAGCCCACCGAGTCGCCCGCCTTGACATGGCGCAGCTGTAGGATGGTGGTCTTCAGGGTGCTCACTGGCTTGAGGGGCTTGTCAGACTCATAGGGGTTCACCCCATAGAGTCCTATGCCCAGGCGGCACATGTCGAGCTGGCGCTCGGGGAAGTGCTCTATGCCGGCGGAGTTGTCTATATGGCGCAGTATCTTATGGCTGAAGGCGGCCTGCAAGCGGCGGCTGGCCTCATCGAAGAGCTGGAACTGGCGGGCGGAGAAATCGTTGAAGTCGTCGCTGTCGCTACCCACGAAATGGCTGAACACCGAGCGCGGAATGACGGCTTGCTGGTGCTTTAGGCGGTCGATGAGCTCGTCTAAGTCGGCTTTAGGGTCGAACCCTAAGCGGTGCATGCCAGTGTCGAACTTGATGTGGACGGGCCATGCAGTGATACCCTCCTTGCGGGCGGCCTTGATGAGCGCGTCGAGCAGTCGGAAGGAGTAGACCTCAGGTTCCAGGTCGTAGTCAAACATGGTTTTGAAGGCGGTCATCTCGGGGTTCATCACCATGATGTTGGCCGTGATGCCGGCCCGGCGCAGGGCCACGCCCTCGTCGGCCACGGCCACGGCGAGATAGTCTACGCGGTGGTCTTGCAGCGTCTTGCTTACCTCTACGGCCCCGGCCCCGTAGGCGTCGGCCTTGACCATACACACCATCTTCGTGTCGGGCTTGAGGAACGAGCGGTAGTAGATCAGGTTGTCGACCAGGGCGTTGAGGTTGACTTCAAGGATGGTTTCGTGTACCTTCTGCTCCAGCAGTTCGCTGATGTGCTCAAAGCCGAAGCGGCGCGCGCCCTTCAGCAGGATGACCTCGTCGTGCAGCTGCTGGAACACGGTGCTGTTGAGGAAATCGTCGGTGGTGGCAAAAAAGGATTTTCCGGCCACAGTGAAAATGGCTGACTGTGTGCTGATTTCGTCGCCGATACCGATGAGGTGGGCTATGCCGCGCTGCATGCAGAGGTCGTTCACCTGGGCGTAGAGCTCGTCGGGCTGTTCGCCGCTCTGGTCGATGTCGCTCAGTATGAGCGTGCGCTGCCGTCCCCGCTCGTCGGGGCGGCGGTTCATGAAGTCGAGGGCTATGTCGAGTGAGTTGATGTCAGAGTTGTACGAGTCGTTGATGAGCGTGCAGCCGTGCTGACCCTGCTTTACCTCCAGGCGCATGGCGATAGGCTCCAGTCGTGCCATGCGGTCGGCCACCTGCTCCGTGGTCAGCCCTAAGTGCAGCGCCGTGGCGACGCAGATGATGCTGTCGTCAATACTGGCATCGTCGATGAAAGGTATGCTGTAGGCGTCTTGCTTTCCTTTGTATATATATACAATGTGGGTAGCCTGTCCGTCCAGGCTCTGCTCCTTGACGTAGAAGGGTGCCTGGCTGTCGGTGCGACTCCAGCCTATGCGCTCGCCCTGGTAGCCCAGCCGGCGGATGCAGCGGCTCACGGTGTTGTCGTCCATGGGGTAGACGAGCGCCTCTGTGTTGTGCATCAGTTCCAGCTTCTCCATGCACTTCTCCTCCATGGAGCGGAAGTTCTCCTGGTGGGCACTGCCTAAGCAGGTCAGCACTCCGATGGTGGGCTGTATGATGTCGTGCAGGGCCATCATCTCGCCCGGCTGGCTGATGCCTGCCTCGAAGATGCCTATCTCCGTCTGCTCGTTCAGCAGCCATACAGAGAGCGGCACCCCTATCTGCGAGTTGTACGACCGTGGTGACCTCACAATCTTCTGCGAGGGCAGCAGCAGCTGGTAGAGCCACTCCTTGACCATGGTCTTGCCGTTGGAGCCGGTGATGCCCACGATGGGTATCGAGAACTCGTCGCGGTGGCGTTCGGCCAGCCGTTGCAGGGCGGCCAGTGTCGAGGGCACTTTCAGGTAGTTGGCATCAGCCAGGGGCTGTGCCGGCACCTGCTCCACCACAAACGAGCGGACGCCGCGGCGATAGAGGTCGTCGATATAGCGGTGGCCGTCGTTGCGCTTTGAGCGCAGGGCGAAAAACAGGGTCTCTTCAGGAAAACATAGTGAACGGCTGTCGGTCAGCAGCCAGCGCACGTTGGCGTCGTGGTCGCCGTAGCGCCGTGCACCAATGAGGGTAGTGATTTTCTCTATAGTATATGTCATGGTTTTATGATTTGTATTTCTGTAGTAGGGCGTCGACCTTGGCGCGGGTGTCAGCCAGAAACCGGCGATACTCGTCGCTCTCGGCGTTGAAGGGACGGTGGGCGAGGGCCGCTTTCAGTGGGGCCCACTCCCGGAGAAACGCCTTGGCACGGGCCGAAAGGTAGTGCTCGGCCAACTGCTGCCAGATGTATTCCACGGCCTGCTGCGAGGGGTGCAGCATGTCGGGGGCGTAGAACCGGTAGTCGCGCAGCTCGTCGAGCACGATTTCGTAAGCCGGGAAATAAGTGACGTTGGGCGTTGAGCGTTGGGCATTCAGCGTCGTGATGACCTTCTGTACGGCCAGCAGCAGCGTGGCTTTCGAGAGCTGGCTCCCATGATAGCCATACTTGCGGTAGCGGATGGGACTGACGGTCAGCACCACGTGGATGTCGGAGCGACGGCTGTGCAGCAGGTCTATGGCCTGGTGCAGGTAGTCGGCGCATTGGTCTACGCTCAGCTCCTCTTCCAGAAAGAGCGACTGCGGCCGCTTCTGGCAGTTGTCAACGATTTCGCCCGTTTCACGAAGCCGGTACACGTGGTTGGTGCCGAGGGTGAGGAAGACTATGCGTGGAACGTGGAACGGGGAGCGAGGAGGAAGGAGCGAGGAGGGAGGAGCGAGCAGCCTCGATACCGTGTGCAGCACCGAGGCGGGGTTGTACATCACCCCGTAGGGATTGACCGTGGCCCGGAACTGCTCCTGCAGGAACCGCTGCCCTATGCTGTCGGCAAAACAGCTGCCCACGAAGAGCAGCTCCTCGCGCGGCTCTATCTCGAACCCCGGCTTCGCTATGTCTACTATCGTCCTAAACTCCAATTCTCAATCCTCAATTATCAATTCTTAATCTTCAATCCTCAATGTCCTTAGCTCCTGCTGATCTGCAGCCCTTTCTTTGACAGCGTCATGTCAACGAAGCGGGCGTTGGCGTTGAGGCGGTTCTCGTTGAGCACGGTTTTAATTCGGACTGCCGCCTCGGGGTCCTTGGCCACCATGTAGAGGTAGCCGCCGCCGCCGGCTCCCGGCAACTTGTAGCCTAAGCAGAGGTCGTCCACCAGGTCGGTCAGGGCTTTCACCGCCGGCGGGTTGGTGCCGCTGTCGAGCCGCTGGTTCTGCTGCCAGTTCTGGCGCAGCAGCCTACCCATCAGCAGGAAGTCCTGCCGTTGTATGGCTTCATACATGTCGAGCGTGTGCTGCTTCATCTGTCGGAGCATCAGCAGCTGGTCGTGCTCGTTGAGGAACATGCGGCGCACGATTTCGGCCAGTATCTGCTTGGCTGTGCGCGTTATGCCGGTATAGTATAGCAGGTGGCACTGTGCATACTCCGGCTGGGTGTACAGGTCATCGGGCAGCCAGCGCACCAGCGGGTTCTGGTTGAAGCCCCGCTCCGTCTGCAGCAGCTTCACGCCGCCAAGCACGCCGCCAAACTGGTCTTGCCACCCGCCACCGGTGGTGAGTAGCTGTTCCAGGGTGAGGGTCTGGCGGCCTATCTCGTTCTTGTCCCACCCTAAGCCGCAGAAGTCGTTGAGGGCACCGAGCACGGTGGCGGCCAGTATGCTGCTGGTGCCCAGTCCGCTGCCTGCGGGTATGGCCGACAGCAGGGTCAGCTCCATGCCGCATCCGAAAGCCTCGAGCTGCGACTTCAGCTCCTGCGCTCCAAAACCTACCAGCGTCAGTGCCGCCTTGGGTATGGAGAAGGGCGACCCCACCTTGTTGTATTGTGCCAGCTGCTCGCTGCTCTCCACCACCTCAACGGCTCCGAGGTCGATGCTGCGCAGCACGACGTGGCGCTCACGGCAGGGCTTGATGTAGACCTGCAGCGGCGGCTGGCCGTTCAGCTCTATGGCCAGGTTGATGACGCTGCCACCCTCCAGCAGACAGTAGGGCGGCGTGTCGGTCCATCCGCCGGCAATGTCGATGCGCACCGGTGAGCGCGCCCAGACGATTTGGTCGGATAGGGCCTCACCCCCGACCCCTCTCGCTGAGGAGAGGGGAGTGATGTGTTGAACGGCAGTATCTGAAGCAGAGTAATGACTCCCCTCTCCCCAGCGAGAGGGGTTGGGGGTGAGGCTTTTGAGGCTGAGGCTTTTGCTGAGCAGTCCGAAGGCCCGCTCGCTCTCGCCGCGGAACATAGCGTCGTGGATGCGGGTCATCAGCGGCGCATCGTCGGGTAGGGGAGGGGGCAGTGGTATCTGCTCTTGCTCAAACTGGTGGGCAGCGTCGGCCAAGTCGAGCTGGTAGAACACGGAGTGCTGCCAGTTACGGGCCAGGGCCGGCCAGTTCTCGCGGCGGAATGCGCGCCGCTGCTGGAACAGCCGGTGCAGGTTGGCCCGCTCGGCCAGGGCGTTGCTGTCCACGGGCTCGTCTATGCGGTAGCGGCGCACCTCGTAGTCGCTGTCGCCCACGGGCACGACGTCGATACATTCACCGGGGGCCAGGCTGATGTCCCAGTCGTTGCGGGGCACGCCGGTGATGACGTGGTCGTGGCTCAGGTGCCATGTGTTGGGCACGTGCGAGTTTTCTATCCATATATTAGTGTTCTCCTCGGTAAATGTCACCTCGGTCACCGAGTTCTGAACGAAGATGCTGGGGTGGGGCTTGCGGTCCAGATGCATGATTTCGCGCTGGTCGCTCACTAAGTTCTGTACGGCCAAGGTCGACGATATCATCTCGCGGCTGGTGCCGAAGTGGTAGAATTCGCCGCCCGGCAGCGGCACGATGGCCACGCGCAACTGCCGCAGTTCCGGATCGTCTATCAGCGGGTCGGTGCCCAGCGTGCAGCCAAACTCGCCATAGAGGTCGTACTCTTTCAGACGAGAGGTGAGAGGTGAGAGATGAGAGATATGATTGCCTTGCACGCCCGGCCCTTTGTCGCCGTCAGTGTAATCATATCTCTCATCTCTCATTTCTAATCTCTCATCTTTCACAGTACAGCGGTCTGTCAGCAGCTCCACGGCGCGGTCGCTGAGCATCCACACGCCGATGTCAGTCAGGTAGTAGTGGTCGCGCTGCAGCTCGTTCAACGTCTGCACGCTCGGTTTCTGCAACATCCGCTTCAGTACGTGAGGCGTCTGGCGGCTGCTGACGTACACGCCGTGGTTCTTGGCCACCGTGGCCGGCAGCCACAGGCCGTAGCACACCACGTCGGCATCGGGCACCAGTGGCAGGGGCTGCGTGGTACGTATGTAGACATCGCCGCTCACCACCATGGTGTGTATCGGGTCAGGCGCCATGTCCATCAGCCGCCGGTAGAGCGGCAGCTGCAGGTCCATCAGCGTTTGCGACAGCCGTTGTCCCCGCTCCCAGCGGAACACGGGTACAGGCATCAGAATCTTGCCCGACACGGCATAGGACGGCAGTCGCCGGCTCTGTCCGCCGGCGTGTATCAGTATGCGCTTCTCCTTCGACAGCCATGCTTCGAAGTGAGAAGTGAAAGGTGAGAGATGAGAGATATGATTACCTGATACGCCCGGCTCGTTCTCGTCGTCAGAGTAATCATATCTCTCATCTCTCACTTCTAATCTCTCATCCAGACAAGCTTGCTCCAGCAGCCACGCCGTGCCGCCGCCACTGCCGAGGCGGTGACCCACGGGGTCGCAGGTGCAGAAGTAGTCCTTACGGTCGAGGCCGGTGATGTCGTGAAAGCAATCCACCAGGTTGGGAGGCAAAGAGAGTAATATTTTCATACAAAAGCTGTTTCTTGCGGCAAAATTAGCAAATATTTTTCTAAACCTGCACAAAATTGAATTTTTTTTTTCTACTTTTGGCCTCACTAACTCGTATAACTGCTGATAGAATGAGAAAATCGGGACTTTTATCTAATAAGGGCAGTGCCTGCATGGTGTTGTCCTTCATCCTCATCACTGCGTGCTTTGCCCTGTGGGGCTTTGCCAACGATGTCACCAACCCCATGGTGAAGGCTTTCTCCAAGATATTCCGTATGAGTGTCACCGAGGGTGCCATGGTGCCTGTAGTCTTCTACTTAGGCTACTTCGTCATGGCCTTGCCCGCAGCCCTGTTCATACAGCGCCACTCGTTCAAGGCGGGTGTCATGCTGGGACTGACGCTCTTCGCATAGGCTCGTTACTGTTTCTGCCCGCCAGGGCCTGGGGCCTCTACGCCCCCTTCCTGCTGGCCTATTTTGTGTTGACCTGCGGCCTGTCGTTCATCGAAACCAGCTGCAACCCCTACATCTACAGCATGGGCAGTGAGGAGACGGCCACCCGCCGGCTGAACCTGGCCCAGGCCTTTAACCCCATTGGCAACCTTGTGGGCATGTGGGCGGCCATGAGGTTTGTCCAGGAACAGATGGATCCCCTGTCGTCGGTAGCCCGTTTCGGACTGCCTGAGGAGGAGTTCAACCTTGTCAAAGACCAAGACCTCGGTGTGCTCATACAGCTACCATGATGGAACTCTGCGCCTGGCAGGAGGATGGCTGCCTCTATGTATCTCAAAATAATTTTTTTTGATTTTTGCCTACACTGCCTACACCGACGTTTAACTTGTTGGTAATTAGTGTGTTAGGTGGTGTAGGATGGGTGTAGGATGGTGTAGGATAGCCCCTAAAAATGAGCAAATACGGGTCTTCTGCAATCTGAAAGTGCTGTTTTTTGAAGAATGTCTGAAGGAGTGTCTATGGCTTAACAGCAACAGCAAGCCATGACTATTGGACCGAACGAGCTACTTACTAAACGTTTCAAGGCTTGGAGCAATTTGCTCCAGGGGTTGGAGTAAAATGCTCCAACCCCTGGAGCCTATATTAAGTAGGTGCTTTTCTGGCTGTAGACGACCTTCTTTGGCAAGTCTTGCCACTTCTGCCGCAAATTTCGTATATGCGCCGCATGCTTCTCTGCCGGAAATCATCTGTTTTTTGGGGAAAGAGCCGAAAATCGCCGTACCTTTGCATTGTCAAAAAGAAAAATAATATAAACAATAAAAAAATAAAAGATTATGGCAAAGACAAAGATGATGGTAAATCAGGTGCTCATGAGCATCATTACCCTGGTGAGTTTCGTATTGGCACAGTATGAGGACTTCAGCCGTGTGACAAGTGTCGGTGGCGGGTTCCTCAGATGAACGGAAAAGTAGTCTTGAAGATTCTCTTGGTGAAATGATTTGCAGGACAAGAAATAATCACAACCCTTTCATACAAAAAAATCCGAACCGCCAAGCGGTTCGGATTTTTTTATGTCAGCTCTGTTGCCCTGATTTCCTGTAAGAGAGGAAGGCGGCTATGAGGACGAGGACCAGCAGCAGGCCTAAAGCGACGTGGGCCACGGTCTCGGTGGTGTCCACCGACTTGGGGAAGAATGATAGCTCCACCTTGTGGCGGCCCGGCCCTACGGTCAGGGCCCGCAGCACGTAGTCCACGCGCCCTAACTCCACCGGCTGGCCGTCGACGGTGGCTGTCCATTCGGGATAGAAAATCTCGGAGAACACCACCACGCCGCCACGCTCTGAGGTGACATCGTACCGCAGGCGGTTGGGCTCGTAGCTGGTCATGGTGACCAGGCTGGCCGAGTCGGTGCCGGCTTCGGCCACGGCCTTGAGCTGCTGCTCAAACTTCCTGTCGGCCACAGCCTCGTGGCGCAGGTCGAGTTTGGCAAGGGCGTCGAGTTCCTGGTTGGCATTGTCAACAAACTGCACCTTGTTGACAAACCACGCATTGCCGAAGGCGTAGGGGTTTTCCACCGGCACGGTCTTGCCCGTCTGCAGGGGCAGTATGAAGTACTTGGCATTGAGCATGTTGAGCACGGGGTAGAGCGAGTCGCCCTTCACCTTGGTCATGTCGCCGGCGGCACCGGCCACGGCCCGGAAGGCCTCCTCCATCTGGGGTGCGATATATGCCTCTATCAGTTCCTGATAGCGGCGCAGCTTGGCGGCATGGTAACCGCCGATGGACTTATGGTAGTAGCTGGTTTCGTTCTCGTTGAACGTGTTCGATGCCAGGTTCAGCACGCGGTAGTCCAGGGCTTTGTCCTGGAGTATCACCTCGTCGCTCTCTGTCTTCTGCTGAGCCTGGTCGCGCTCTATCTTGGGTACGAACATCGCGTCGTTCAGGTAACGCTTGTTGACCGTCCACAAGTCAACCAGGCAGATGACGAACAGCGCAGCCACCATATAGCTCGCTTTCAGCTTCCTGGCTTTGTAGAGCAGCAGGCACAGCGTGCCTGCCAGGATGATGAAGAACGAGCGCCATGCGTCGCTGGTGAACATGGCGCGGCGCATCTCCGTCAGGTTGCTCAGCAGCGGGTGCAGCTGGTCGGCGGGAATCTGCGACATGGCCTGCATCTCCTGCGTCGACACATAGTTGCCGAAGAACACGTCGGGCATTAGCGCGAAGAGCAGGGCAATGCCGCCGGTAAGGGCGAAGGCGATGAGGAGTCCCTTCCTAACCTCTCTTAAGGAGGAATCGCTATGTCCGCTCTCTGCGGGGAGGGACTGGGGGCGGATCCATTCCCGCAGCGCCATCATGGCCAGCAGGGGGATGGTGAACTCGGCGACAACCAGGATGGAGGCCACCGTGCGGAACTTGGCGTACATGGGCACGTAATCTATAAAGAAGTCGGTCAGGCCCATGAAATTCTTACCCCACGACAGCAGGATGCTCAGCACCGTGGCTGCCAGCAGGGCCCATTTCATGGGGCCCTTGACGATGAACAGTCCCAGTACGAAAAGCAGCAGCACGAAGGCACCTACGTAGACCGGACCCTGCGTGCCGGGCTGCTCGCCCCAGTACTGGCCTAACTGCTGATAGATGCCCACGTAGTTGTTGTCGGCATGCTTCATGGCCGTCTTGTTCATCGACAGCGGTTGCGAGGCCCCGCCCTTGGTGTTGGGCACGAGGAGCGTCCACGTCTCGCCGATGCCGTATGACCACTGGGTGATGTAGTCACGCTCCAGTCCGCTGCTGGTCTGGTTGGCGGCGTTCTTCTTCACCAGTTCGCTCTTTGAGCGCATCGACTCCTGGCTGTACTGCCACGTGTGGTAGAGGTTGGACAGGTTGACCAGTATGCCCACGGTCGCCCCTGCTACGCATACCGCCGTAGCCTTGGCGAAGCGCGCCAGCTGGTGGCTGCGGACGGCCTCCACCAGGTAGGCCACCACCATGAAGAAGATGACCATCAGGTAGTAATACGTCATCTGCACGTGGTTGGCATACACCTCGAAGGCCGAGAACAGGGCCGTCAGTATCAGTCCCCACAGGTATTTGCCACGGTAGGCCAGCACCATGCCCGCTATCATCGGCGGCAGGTAGGCCAGTGCCCACACCTTCCAGATGTGGCCGGCGGCGATGATGATGAGGAAGTAGGTGGAGAAGGCCCACATCACTGACCCCAGGGCCGCTAAGTACCAGCGGAAGTCGAAAGCCCTGAGGAGGATGTAGAAGCCTAAGAGGTAGACGAAGACATACCAGACATTCTCGGGCAGCCACAGGTGGTAGGCATTGACCACCTTTGAAAGTGTGTCTGTGCTGTCGTAGGCTGGTGCCGACTGGTAGGTAGGCATGCCGCTAAACAGGGCGTTGGTCCAGCGGGTGCGCTCTCCCGTGCGCTGATAATACTCCTGCTGCTCCTGGCCCGCGCCCACGCCGGCCGACGAGTCGTGGCGGTAGAGTATACGCCCCTCGGTATCGGCAGGGAAGAAGTAGGCAAAGGCCAGTACGGCAAACAACAACACGGCCACGATGTCGGGCACGAATCTCTTCAGTGTAGTCATAACTTGCAAGTTTTTTACGTTTCTGCGTGCAAAGGTACGAAAAAATTCGTACCTTTGCACGCAGAAACCATAGAAAAAAGAATAAAAAAGGGAAATTCACTCTAAACAAGCAGTAATATGGAAGCCATACAAAGTTTCACCATCGACCACACCCGCCTGAAGCCGGGCATCTACATATCGCGCGAGGACAAGGGATTTACGACGTACGACCTGCGCATCACCGAGCCCAACAAGGAGCCTGCCGTGGCGCCTGCCGCCATCCACAGCCTGGAGCACCTGATGGCTACCTGGTTCCGCAACTCACGCGTCAAGGACGACGTGGTGTATGTAGGGCCTATGGGCTGCCTGACGGGCATGTATATCATCATGCTGGGCCAGTACTCGGTCGAGGACATGCGCCAGCTGACCATCGAGTGCCTGGAGTGGATTCTCACGCAGACCGAGGTGCCGGCCACGGAGCCGCAGACCTGCGGCAACTACCTACTCCACGACCTGCCGATGTGCCAGTGGGAGAGCCGCCGCTATCTCGACCGCCTGCAGCACGACTTCCACTCGGAATACACCAAGCTACAGGTCACCCTCAGCGACGGCCGCCAGTTTGCCGATGCATAGGCAAAGAGCAAAAAGAACCTGCACTTCCTGCACTGAGGCTCAGTGCAGGAAGTGCAGGATATTTTTGTCTTTACTTTACCCTAATGCCCGCCTTCTTGCGCTGGTCGTGGTCGAGTATGACCTTACGCATGCGCATCGACTTGGGCGTCACCTCGACGAGCTCGTCCTCCTTGATATACTCTAAGCACTCCTCCAGCGACATGACCGTCTTGGGAATGATGCGGGCCTTGTCGTCGGTGCCGCTGGCGCGGACGTTGGTCAGCTGCTTGGCCTTGCAGACGTTGATGACCAGGTCGTTGTCGTGTACGTGCTCGCCTACCACCTGGCCCATGTAGACCTCCTCGCCCGGGTCGATGAAGAAGCGGCCGCGGTCCTGCAGCTTGTCGATGGCGTAGGCATAGGCCGTGCCCGTCTCTAAGGCTATCATCGAGCCGTTGACGCGGCGCTCTATCTCGCCCTTGTAGGGTTGGTACTCCTTGAAGCGGTGGGCCATGATGGCCTCGCCCTGGCTGGCGGTGAGCACGTTGGTGCGCAGGCCGATGATGCCGCGCGAGGGTATGTCGAACTCTATGTTGGTGCGGTCGCCCTGGCTCTCCATTGAGGTCATCTCGCCCTTGCGGCGTGTCACCATGTCAATCATCTTCGAGGCAAACTCCTCCGGCACGTTGATGGTCAGCTCCTCTATGGGCTCGCACTTCACGCCGTCTATTTCCTTATAGATCACCTGCGGCTGGCCCACCTGCAGCTCGTAGCCCTCGCGGCGCATGGTCTCGATGAGCACTGAGAGGTGGAGCACGCCACGGCCTGATACCACCCACTTGTCGGTAGAGTCCTCGAACTGCTCTACGCGCAGGGCGAGGTTCTTCTCCAGTTCACGCTCCAGGCGGTCGTTGATGTGGCGCGAGGTGACAAACTTGCCCTCGCGGCCGAAGAAGGGCGAGTCGTTGATGGTGAACAACATCGACATCGTCGGCTCGTCGATGGCGATGGGCGGCAGCGGCTCGGGCTGCTCAAGGTCGCAGATGGTGTCGCCGATCTCGAACCGCTCCAGACCGATGACGGCGCAGATGTCGCCGCAGTCCACCTGGTCGGTGCGCTGGTGGCCCATGCCGTCGAAGGTGTGCAGCTCCTTGATTTTTGTTTTCTCGGTAGAGCCGTCGCGGTGGCTGATGGTCACCTGCTGGCCGTCCTTCAGGCAGCCCCGGTGGACGCGGCCCACGGCGATGCGGCCGGTGTAGCTCGAGTAGTCGAGCGAGGTGATGAGCATCTGGGGAGTACCCTCTATCTGCTTCGGGGCGGGAATCACCTCGATAATCTTATCTAATAAATAGGTAATGTCAGTGGTGGGCTTCTGCCAGTCCTCGCCCATCCAGCCGTTCTTGGCCGAACCGTAGACGACGGGGAAGTCCAGCTGGTCTTCGGTGGCGTTGAGCGAGAACATCAGGTCGAACACCATTTCGTAGACCTCCTCGGGCCGGCAGTTGGGCTTGTCTACCTTGTTCACCACGACGATGGGCTTCAGGCCTATCTGCAGGGCTTTCTGCAGCACGAAGCGCGTCTGCGGCATAGGACCCTCGAAGGCGTCGACCAGCAGCAGACAGCCGTCGGCCATGTTGAGCACGCGCTCCACCTCGCCGCCGAAGTCCGAGTGTCCCGGAGTGTCGATGATGTTAATCTTTGTTCCTTTCCAGTTGATACTCACATTCTTGGAAAGGATGGTGATGCCGCGCTCGCGCTCCAGGTCGTTGGCGTCGAGCACCTGGCTCGACAGGTTCTGCCCTTCGCGGAAGAGGTTGCCGGCCAGCATCATCTTGTCCACGAGCGTCGTCTTGCCGTGGTCTACGTGTGCAATGATTGCGATGTTTCTGATATCCTGCATAAATCGTTTTTGTTGAAATCGGGTGCAAAGGTACGAATAAGTGAGCGAAATACCAAATAAAAAAGCGTAAACCGTGCGGGTTTACGCCTAAAAATAGTATCGGGCGAGCCTTTTAGAACGGAATCTTGTAGCCCAGGGTCAGCATGATGACGCTGTTCTTCATATCCTTGTCCAAGAGCTTGCTATCCTTATTGACCTTGGTCAGGCCCAGGTTGTAGCGGGCGTCGATGACGAAGTCTGAGAACTCGTATGACAGGCCGATGGGAATCGAGAAGTCGAAGGTCTTCACGTGGTCTTTGCTCGTTTCCTCGTAGTCGTGTCCTCCCATGGTGTACTTGGCCTTCTGAGAGAGCATGAATCCGGGCTGGATACCTGCCTTGACGGCCAGGCCGGGAATGATGTAGTAGTTGGCCAGCACGGGAATGTTCAGGTAGGTCATCGAGGTGCTGGCATCCATGATCAGTTCAGAGTCCTTCTGCTTGGCACCCTGCATGCTTACCAGCACGCCGGCGGTCACGGCAAAGGGCTCGGACACATGATAGCCGAACTCTGCACCGCCGACGAGGCCGAACTTCATCTTTGAGTCGTCCTGGCCGGTCAGCGTGGAGAGCGTACCACCGACCATCGGCTTGATAAACATCTGCTGTGCATTGACAGACACTGTAGCCATCATGGCGGCTACGACCATCATCAGAATCTTTTTCATGTTGCAATTTCTTTTTAAGTTTGACATGTTATCATTCATTTGCGCCGCAAAAGTAGCATTTTATGATGACATACAAGCGAATAAAGCGACATTCCTGTGGAAATTTAAACATCCTTAACGCTTTGTGTAAAAAGAAAGGCGAAAAACTTGGCCGTCTCGCGAAAAAGTAGTACCTTTGCAGCCGCATTTGAAGATGTGCCCGTCCTGATGATGTGGCGGGAGGCATCGGACGGATGTTTAGTATTAACAACAAATCATCATTAAAGTTATGTATTTAGACAAAGAAAAGAAGGAAGAGATCTTCGGCCAGTATGGCAAGTCAGCCACCGACACGGGTTCGCCCGAGTCACAGATTGCCCTGTTCACCTATCGCATCAAGCACCTGACGGAGCATCTGAAGAAGAACCATAAGGACTTTGCCACCGCCCGTTCGCTGACCATGCTGGTAGGCCGTCGCCGCAAGCTGCTGAAGTATCTCTATGTCAACGACATCAACCGCTACCGTGCTATCGTCAAGGCTCTCGGCTTGCGTAAGTAAAAGGTAGAACAGTAAGAAGCAAAAAGGCGCGTAGGGATTTCCCTATGCGCTTTTATCGTTTTCCCCCTTGCCATGTCAGGAATAATGTGTATCTTTGCACCAGGAAAAAGAAACTTAGTTATTCACCTTTTAACACTTTACGACAATGAAGAAGTTATACACATTACTGGCCATGCTGCTGACCATAACGGCTACGGCAACCTTTACAGCCTGCGACTGGGACGACGACAGCGCGGTAGCATACACCCTGGAGGGAACCTGGAAGGGCAATATGTACGTGAACACATACTACAACGGTAACACCTACTACGCCACGGCAACTGAGATTACCTTCCTGCGCGACCCCTACCGCTACTCAAGCGGCGACGGTTACTGGGTGGACTACTACTCAAGGGCTCCGTGGGACTATGTGGCTAACCACATTCGCTGGACGGTGAACCGCGGTCGTATCAGCGTCTACTTCGTAGAGGAGGGCAGCGAGCTGGAAATCTACGACTACCATCTGAACGACAACCGCTTCACGGGTTATATTGCTGAGTACGACAACGACGTGGAGTTCAGCCTCTACCACGTGTCGTCGCCTAACTGGAGCAGCTACCGCTGGGGCTACGATGCCTGGTATGACAGCAACTACTGGTCGCGCCAGACGCGCGGCACAGGTGACGACAGCGCTGCGACGGTCATGAAGCCCGTGAGGAGAATCCAGAAGTGCGACGACTAAAACCTACTACGGATAATTAACTGACTACGAATTTCACGAATTATACGAATGGTCACAGGTTTACTGACAGTCGCGGCCTAATTCGTATAATTCGTGAAATTCGTAGTCAGTTGTTCTCCATTCGTATAATTCGTGAAATTCGTAGTCTCGAGTAATCGTTATTTCGTCAGCCTCACTCTGACGTTCTCTCGGATGATGTTCTGGCAGTTCTGGAACGTCGCGTCGTGACGAGCCAAGATGTCGATGTTGGTCAGCGTGATGCGGTCTATGGGCATCTCGGGCAGTCCGTTGAACTCCATGGCGAAGCCGGCATTGTGGCAGACGACGTTGCGTATGTCGATGTTGCGGAAGATGGGCGTCTCTTCGGTTACCGGCATCTTGGCCTGCTGCTGCTGACCGCCCTCGGCCAGCACCTCGGTCACCGACTTGCCGCCGTAGTACATGTTGAAAGTCAGTGCGTAGGTGGTGATGTCGGTCATGGAAATGCCGTCTATGAAGATGTTCTCCACTATGCCGCCGCGTCCGCGTGTCGACTTGAATCGCAGGCCCACGTCGGTGCCCAGGAATTGGCAGTTGCGCACCATGATGTTGTTCACGCCGCCGCTCATCTCTGAGCCTACCACGAAGCCGCCGTGTCCTGCAAAGACGGTGCAGCCGTCAACCACCACGTTGGCGCAGGCCATGCCGCGGCGCCGGCCGTCGGCGTCCTTGCCGCTCTTGATGCAGATGCCGTCGTCGCCGGCGTCAAACTTGGAGTTGACTATCAGGGCGTTCTTGCACGACTCCAGGTCGAGGGCGTCGCCGTTCTGTGCATAGGAAGGATTGCGCGCGAGTACATTATCTATAATGATATTCTCGCACATCAGCGGGTGCAGGTTCCAGGCCGGCGAGTTCTGGAAGATGATGCCCTGCAGCAGCACGTTCTTGCAGCTTACCAGGCTCACCATGACGGGGCGCAGGAATCGCTTGATGGCCTGCCACTCGGCCTCGGTCGTGGCGGCGGGCACGTTCATGTTGGCACCGCTCTCGCCCTTGGCGTAACCCTCTGAGGGCACCCAGTAGTCCTTGCGCAGCTCGCGGCCGCCGGGGCGGCTCAGCACCGCCTTCCACTGGCTGTCGGTCATCTTGCTGCGCTTCACGGGGCGCCAGTACTGGCCGTTGCCGTCGATGACGCCCTGGCCGGTGATGCTGATGTTCGTTGCCCCGTTGGCACTCAGCGGCGACTGGCAGCGGCGGGTGTCGAGGCCCTCGAACGAGGTCTTGATGAGCGGGTAGAGGTCTTCGTCGGCCGCAAACTGGATGACGGCGCCGGCCTCGAGGTGCAGGTCGATGTTCGACTTCAGCACAATGGGGCCGGTGAGCCACACGCCGCGGGGCACCACCAGATGTCCGCCGCCCGTTTTGCTGAGCTGGTCGATGGCCTTGGCAAAGGCGTCGGTGCAGAGCACGTCGCCCGTGCCCACGGCACCGAAGTCGCGCAGGCTGACCTTGGCATCGGGAATCAGCGGTGCCTTCACTTCCGCCATCTTGAACGGCAGGTTCTCAGTGTACTTCTTGTAGTCGTTTTGAGCGCTCATGTTGAGTATCCAGCAGAGTGCCGTCAGTAGTAAGGTAGTTTTCTTCATAGGTTATTTGTTTGGTAATTAGTTAATGTAGTTTTATGTATGGCTATTCTTCACTCATCGCTTCGCGCAGGGGTGTCATCACAAACTCCCTTTGAGTCATCAGCGGGTGGGGTATCTTCAGGTCGGGCTCGTCTACGGTCAGGTCGTCATACAGCAGGATGTCGATGTCTATAGGCCGGTCGTGGTAGGTTGCCTGTGGGCTGTCGGCTGTTGGGCGGTGGGTGCGCCGTGTGGCGTGAGCCTTGCTTTTGCCTAAGTCGCGCTCTATCTGCTGAGTCAGCCGCAGCACCTCGCGGGGTGTCCGCTCCGTCTCGCACCTGACGACGCCGTTCAGGAACCTGTTGGCTGACTCAAAGCCCCACGGCTCGGTCTCTACGAGCGACGAGCGGCGGGTGACCGGCCCCACCCGCTCGCCGATAAGCTGTATGGCCTGTTCCAGCAGTTGGCCCCTGTTGCCCATGTTGGAGCCAAGGCCAAAGTACACCCGGTGCATCAGTCGTCGAGTATCAGGAGGGCGTCGCCGTAGCAGCCGAACATGTAGCCGTTGTCCACAGCCAGTTGGTAGGCCTCCATGATGATGTCGTAGCCGCCGAAGGCCGCCGTGAGCATTATCATGGTCGACTCCGGGTGGTAGAAGTTGGCTATCATCGAGTCGGCCAGTCCGAACTTGTAGGGAGGGAAGATGAACTTGTTGGTCCATCCGTCGAAGGGCTTCAGCAGCCCGTCGGTGCCCACGGCGCTCTCCGTGGCGCGGGCCGTGGTCACGCCCACCACGCAGATGTGGTGACCGTCCCGCTTGGCCCTGTTCACCTGTTCGCAGCAGGTTTCCGGAATGATGACCTGCTCGGATCCCATCTTGTGCTTTGTCAGGTCTTCCACCTCGATGGGGTCGAAGCATCCCAGTCCGCAGTGTACCGTGAGGTAGGCAAACTCGTAGCCGCGTATCTCCATCATCTTCATCAGCTCGCGGCTGAAGTGCAGGCCCGTAGCCGGTGCGGTGACGGCTCCCTCGTTGCGGGCGAAGAAGGTCTGGAAGTTTACCATGTCGTCGGGTTCGGCGGGGCGGCGGTCAATGATATAGCGGGGCAGGGGTGCCTCGCCCAGGCTGAAGAGCTCGCGCTTGAACTCCTCGTGCTCGCAGTCGTAGAGAAACCGCAGGGTGCGCCCTCGGCTGGTGGTGTTGTCGATGACCTCAGCCACCATGGGGCCGTCGTTCTCGAAGAACAGCTTGTTGCCGATGCGTATCTTGCGCGCCGGCTCCACGAGCACGTCCCACAGGCGTTGCTCCTCGTTCAGCTCACGCAGCAGAAACACCTCTATCTTGGCGTCGGTCTTCTCCTTGGTGCCGTAAAGGCGGGCGGGAAACACCTTGGTGTCGTTGAACACGAAGGTGTCGCCCTCGTCGAAGTAGTCTACCAGATTGCGGAAGGTGATAAACTCGTTGGTGTCATGGCCGTCGGCATCTTTTTTGTGCATGTCGATGGTCTGGCGCTTGCGGTGAACGACCATCAGGCGCGACTGGTCGCGGCTGTAGACGCGCTCCTTCGTGCCGTCCTCATTGACAAACTCGCGGTGGGGCGGGTAGAGGGCAACTTGCTCTTCTGGCAGTTTGAATCTGAATTGTGATAACTTCATCTATATTTCGTTGTTTTCGTTGTTTCGTTGTTTCGGTGGTTCGTTGTTTCGGTATGCCGGTATTTCGCCATGCCGCTGCTACGTCGCCTTGCCACAGTGCTCGTCGAGCCATTGGGGAAACGAGTCGAAGGTGTGGCAGTCCTCTATGCGCACGCTGCCCAGGCGGGTGCGGCAGAGGGCTGTCAGGAAGGCGCCGCTGCCTAAGGCATAGCCTATGTCGCGGGCCAGCGAGCGTATGTAGGTGCCCTTGCCGCACACCACGCGGATGCTCATCTGCATCGTCGCGGGGTCAAAGGCGGTCAGTTCCAGCTCGTCTATGCGCACGGTCTTGGCCTGCAGCTCCACGGCGGTTCCCCGTCGTGCCAGCTCGTAGGCGCGGTCGCCCTTCACCATGACCGCCGAGTAGACGGGCGGCACCTGCTGTATCTCGCCGACGAAACCGGCGAGCACACCTTCTACCAGCTCGCGCGTGATGTGGCGCGTGGGGTAGGTCATGTCCACCGTGTGCTCACGGTCGAACGACGGCGTGGTGGCACCCAGCTGCAGGGTGGCCGTGTACTCCTTGTCGTGCAGCTGCAGCCGCTCTATCTGCTTCGTGGCCTTGCCCGTGCAGAGTATGAGCACGCCCGTGGCCAGGGGGTCGAGGGTGCCGGCATGGCCCATCTTCACCCGCCGCACGCGCAGCTTCTTCGACACTAAGTAGCGGATATGGGCCAGCGCTCCGAACGACGACATCCGGTAGGGCTTGTTGATGTATATGAACGTTCCTTCGTTGAAATCCACCTTGGTTAATCTTCAATTTTCAATTTTCAATCTTCCACCATCAGTCCACCATAGCAAGTGGGTGTCCTGTCAGCAGCAGCACGATGATGATGGAGCCTACAATGATGCGGTAGATGCCGAAGGCCTTGAAGCCGTACTTCGTCAGGAAGCTGACGAACCACCTCATGGCCGCCAGGGCCACGATGAAGGCCACCACGCAGCCTAAGAGCAGCATGCTGATGTTGTGCGGCGTGGCCCACGCTGTGTCCTCCTTCAGCAGGTCGAGCAGGTCGAGCAGCGTGGCTCCGGCCATGGTGGGTACGGCCAGGAAGAACGAGAACTCGGCCGCCCGCTTTCGCGTGAGGCCCTGGGTCATGCCGCCGACGATGGTCGCCATGGAGCGCGACACGCCGGGAATGACCGATATGCACTGGTAGAGGCCGATGTTGAACGCGCGCTTCTCGTTGAGCGGCGTCTGGTCGGTGCCCTTGTTGAACAGCTTGTCGCAGAAGAGCATGAACACGCCGCCCGCGACGAGCATCACGGCCACCACCTCGACGCTGTCGAGCAGCCAGTCGAGCAGGCCCGACTTCTTGGCGGCCAGGCCTATCACCACGGCCGGCAGCACGCCCACGATGAGCAGCCAGTAGAAGTAGAACTTATGCTTCAGCCGGACGGACAGGCTGCTGCCCTCCGGTGCCGGTGTGTTGTCGAACTTGAAGAACCGTTTCCAGTAGAGGCAGACCACCGAGAGGATGGCGCCAAACTGGATGATAAACGTAAAGGCGTGGACGAAGGCCTTGTCGCTTTCGCTCAGCGTCTCGGGGGTGAGCCCCAGCAGGTTCTGCGCGATGATCATGTGGCCTGTCGACGACACGGGCAGAAACTCCGTCAGTCCCTCCACAATGGCTATGATGACAGTTTCTATCCAGTCCATTTACTCGTCCTTGCTCTTATGTACCACGGCGTAAATCATTGACACAAACCCTATCAGGCACACCAGCGGCGCCACCTTGGTGCGCTGTGCGCTGAAGATGTCGGGGTTGTAGGCCTCCTCGGTGGAGCTGCCTCCGCCCATCAGTATGAAGCCTACGATGACGACCAGCATGCCTACACCCAGCAGGATGAAGTTCAGGCGGCCAAACGCGAAATTTCTTTTTTCCATCATGTTATCTTACCTTTTATTTTTTCCCTTTTTACTTTTTCACCTTTAAATCTCATAAAGGTCTTTCGCCCTTATCCGCAGGAAATGGTTGACGGAGATGTATGAGCACAGCGACGTGATGATCAGGCCGAACAGCACCACGGCCACCGCCGTCAGCACCAGCACCTGCCACGTGATGATAGCCGTCAGGTTGGGCTCGTAGCGGAAGAGCGACCATACTGCGCCGCCCAGCACCAAGCAGGCCAGGGCGGCCGCCACGACGCCCACTATCAGCCCGTCGCGCATGAACGGCCGGCGTATGAATCCCCACGAGGCCCCCACCAGCTTCATGGTGTGGATGAGGAACCGCCGCGAGTAAACCCCTAAGCGCACGGTGTTGCTGATGAGCGAGTAGCTGATAAACGTCAGCAGGGAGGCCAGCACCAGCAGCACCAGGCTCACCTTCTGCAGGTTCCTGTTCACCTTGTCCATCAGGTCCTCCTGGTAGGCCACCTCGCTCACCAGCGGGTTGCGTCTCAGTTCCGCGGCTATCCACCGCAGGGAGTCGCCGTTGGCATATTCCGACTTCAGCTGTAGCTCAAGGGTGCCCACAAAGGGGTTCACGCCCAGAAACTCCGACGGGTCGCTGCCCATGGCCTCCGACTGCTCCTTCAGGGCCTGCTCCTTGCTCACAAAGTCTATGTTGCGGGCGTAGGGGCGGTGATACAGTTCGCGACAGAGGCGGTGACCGTCGTTCGTACTGACGGTATCGCCCAGCATGACGGTCACCGTCAGGTTCTCCCTCACGTAGTTTGACAGGTTCTGGGCCGTGAGCACTGAGAACACCACCAGGCCTAACAATATCAGCACCATCGTCGTGCTGATACACAACGTCAAGACCTGCATGCCATGACGGCGACGGGTCGTTTTTTCCTTTTTTCTCATTTACTTTACGTACGTAAATCTGAATTCGCCTGCAAAGTTAAGCAATTATTCTGAAACGGCCAAACATTCGGAGCTGATAATTCGGAGCAGTGGCTTTGGGGATGACTCACCACAGAGACACAGAGGCACAGAGCCTTTGTTGCGTAGGGCATCCAGACTCTGTGCCTCTGTGGTGAAATCTTCCAAAGTTTTCTCTATATCAACTCACCGGGAAAGTATTTGCTCAAAAATGCTGACGGCTCTAAAACCTCAGTTGAGGAAGCAAAACCAAAATCTTTCAAGTTGCGTGTCACCACCATGTCAGCATGAGCATAAAAAGCAGAGAAATATTGTAGAGCATCCTCAAAGTCTTCCGCTTCAATGTCATAGGCATCATCAACAGATTTGCCGCCTACTGGAACAATCTCGTAAAACTGGCGCAGGCTTTTCATAACATTGTAGAACTGCTCTAATGATATATCCTTTCTTGTCACATACCTTATATTAGCGATGGTCAAATCGGAAACAAGCAAATCAATGTCACCATGAATTGCCAAGAAGAAAAACACCTCAGCTTCTTTCCAACCTTCAGGTCGTTGTTGGATGTAGTCGAGAAAAACGTTCGTGTCGATAAAAACCCTCATCGCTCGTCGCCGTATTTTTCTACCAAATACGTTTCTTTCACCTCTTTCCAATCCTTATCTGTCCTACTCGGGCTAAAAACACCAAGAAAAGAGTGTGCCAACTCCTTTGCTTTAGCACGCTCTTCTGCATCATGCTTTTTATTATGAACAGCAGGTAAGGCTGACACATAAAGCCATATAGACTGTATAGCACTCGCGTCATTATCGCCTAATAGTGAAATTTGCCTCACTACATCTTTTTTCATCTCATGTAAAGTCATAACTTTAATGATATTAATATCCCGTTGCAAAGTTAACCCACATTGCAGCAAGTGTTCAAATACACTTCTGAAAAATTGCTAAAATCT
>CAMNJY010000011.1 GCA_946541745.1 uncultured Prevotellaceae bacterium | reverse complement strand
CCATCTGACTCCTTTTAACTCCTTCTAACTCCTCAACTTGCGAAAGTTGAATAAACTATGCTATAGGCGGTGCTTTTCTCATTCGATTGACTTACGGAGTTAGAAGGCGTTCTTCCTACTCCACAACTTGAGGTACATGACGCTCGTGAAGACGTTGACATCGGTCAAAACGTAAGCTATAGCATGGTTTATAGCATAGTTGTAGCATAGTTTTTGGAAACTGTGCTATAGGATAATCGACTGGTTGACAGAGCGATACACCCAACTATAGCACACATAGCAGGGTTTCCTGTCTCCTTGATGCACATGGAAGTGTACTACCTCATTTGGCCTCGACGATGAGCACGTTGCTGACGCTCCAGAAGCGTGCCTTGTCGGTAATCTTCAGCGTGCAGGACTGCTTGCCCTTGGGCACAATCTGGTAGGAGTCTTTCGGCTGGCCGGTCATCACCACCGCCGACTTGGCGCTGACGGCTATTTCGTCAACCTGGCGCTTGTCGGCCTTGGTCAGCAGCGAGCGGTCTATCTTGTCGAAGTCTACCTTAGTCTTCTTCAGGAAGCCACCCTTGAGCAGGCCTTTACCCTTCAGCTCTTTCGACGTGCCGACGATGAAGTACACGCTGTTGAGCTCAGCATCCTGACGCGACAGCTGTTCGCGCTGCTGCACGTTCTGCTCTTCCATTTCGCCGATGGTGGTCAGGTTCTTCTCCACCCGCTCTTCCAGGTCGGCAATAGTGGTCTTCTGGCTGCTGATAACCTCCTGCAGCTGGGCGATGGTGGCCTCGCGCTCGTTCAGCTCGTTGGTCAGGTGGTCTATGAGCACCGTCAGCTTGCCCAGCTTGTCGTCGCGCTGGGCCAGCATCTTCTGCAGCTTGTCCAGTTTCTCGCGGTTGTCGGCCAGCATCTGCTTGAAGGTGCCTATGCTGGCCATAATCTGCTGGCGCGTCATGCCCTTACCCTCATTGGCCGTCTTGAGCAAGCCCTCGCCCACGGCGATGGAGTCGAGACTGGCCGACACCTCGACCAGTGTTTCCGTCAGGTCGTCGAGCAGCACTTTCTGCTGGGCCGTAACCCCTGCCAGCGAGTCGTTGGCACTCTTCATCTTTTCAGTCTCGTTGCCGCATGCCAGAAAGCCTGCCACGCAGAGAAGACACATGGGGAAAAACAGTTTCTTCATAGTCATCATGTTTTAAGTTGTTGTTCGTAATGATGCTGCAAAGATACGATTTTATCTACAATAATCCAATATTTTGTAACTTTTTCCGTGCCAATAGGGCCTTATTTCAAAAAAAATGCCTAAATTTGCACCCATCATGACAAAAGAATCATTTGAACTCTACCTCAAAAAATATGCAGACACGCATGAGCACATACGGCAGTTGGCTCACGCGTTGCACGACAGCGTCAACCAGACCTATGGCGACAGCCTGCCTTACGGCTACCATCTCGACATGGTGGTGAGCAACGTCTGCGAGTTTGGCCATTTGGTGTGTGCAGACGAGGCCGACGTGGTGCCCCTGCTCTTTGGCGGCTATTACCACGACAGCATTGAGGATGCACGGCTGACGTACAACGACGTCATGCACCAGGCACAGATGCTGATGACCGTTGAGCAGGCCTTGATGGCCACCGAGATAGTGTATGCCCTGACCAATGACAAGGGGCGCACCCGTGCCGAGCGTGCCGGTGAGAAATACTACAAGGGCATACGCGAAACGCCCTATGCTCCCTTCGTGAAGCTGTGCGACCGGCTGGCCAACATTACCTACAGCTGTTCGGCCATGGATGGCAGCAACCAGCACATGAAGCAGGTTTACAAGGACGAGATGCCCCACTTTCTCCAGGCCATCAATCCCGGCGGCAGCGACCCTCGCCTGCAGGTGCCGCGTGAGGTGGTCCACCGTCTGGCGGAGTGCCTGATAGACGACCTGGAGCGTGAGGAGAATAATCTGGAAGGCTGGTACGGCGTCTGGAGCTGATAACATTTAAAAATTAGGAATAGCAATGGCAGCAGGAAAGTGGATAGGAGGCATCATAGGATGGATGGCCGGCGGCCCTTTGGGGGCGTTGGCAGGTTATTTATTAGGCTCGCTCTTTGAGACTGGCCTCGACTCGGTGAATACGTCCGATAACGCCGGCACCTTTGGCTATGGCTCAGGGCGTGACGGCGGCTTCCGGTCCTATGAGGACACGTATCGCCAGGCTTACCGGCAACAGCAGGCGCAGGGCGACCGCAACAGTTTTCTCTTTGCGCTGTTGGTATTGGCATCCTACATCATCAAGGCCGACGGCCGGGCCATGCACTCCGAGATGGAACTGGTGCGTCAGATGCTGCGCCAGAATTTCGGCAGCGATGCCGTCAGCCAGGGCAACGACATCATGGCCAAGCTCTTTGACGAGCAGAAACGGCAGGGATGGGACGGCTTCAAGCAGACCGTGCGCGACTGCTGCCAGCAGATAGACCGCCACATGGACTACTCGCAGCGCCTGCAGCTGCTCAGCTTCCTGGTGATGATAGCTCAGGCCGACGGCCGTATAGACACCACCGAGGTGACGGCCCTGAAGGTGGTGGCCCAGTGGCTGGGCATGCAGCCCCAGGAGGTAGACTCCCTGCTCCACCTGGAGGGCGACACCCTGGAAGATGCCTACAAGGTGCTGGGCGTCAGTCCCAGTGCTACGGACGACGAGGTGAAGAAGGCCTACCGCCGCCTGGCCCTGGAGCACCACCCCGACAAGGTGGCAGCCCTGGGTGAGGATGTGCGCCGTGCCGCCGAGAAGAAATTCCAGGAAATCAATGCCGCCAAGGAGCGCATCTGGAAAGCCCGCGGACTGTAGGCTGTGCTACTGATTTAGGGGGGGCTTCGTGAATTGTTGGCAGATTTCTGAAGTTTTTTTGTTGCAGAATGTGTCTTTTATCAATTTTTTTGTTACCTTTGCATGCGGATATACCAATCCTATAAACTAAAGTATTATGTCAAAGCAAAAGAAATTCATTCTCCAAGAGAGCGAGATTCCAACACAGTGGTACAACATTCAGGCCGACATGGTGAACAAGCCCATGCCGCCCATCCATCCGGTTACCAGACAGCCGCTGGGTGTAGACGACTTAGCTCATATCTTCCCGCGCGAGTGCTGCGTGCAGGAGTTAGACACCGAGCACCGGTGGATAGACATTCCCGAAGAGGTGCTCGACAAGTACAAATACTACCGTTCGACGCCCCTGGTGCGCGCCTACGCTTTGGAAGAAGCCTTAGGCACGCCCGCCCACATCTATTTCAAGAACGAATCTACCAACCCTCTGGGTTCACATAAGATTAACTCGGCCCTGCCGCAGTGCTACTACGCCAAGATGGAAGGCACCACCAACGTGACCACCGAGACTGGTGCCGGACAGTGGGGGGCAGCCCTGTCGTATGCCGCCAAGATCTACGGCCTCGACTGCGCCGTCTATCAGGTGAAAATCACCATGCAGCAGAAGCCCTACCGCTCGTCCATCATGCGCACATTCGGCGCCGTGGTCGAGGGTTCGCCCTCGATGTCGACCCGCGCCGGTAAGGACATCCTGACCAAGGACCCGACCCACACCGGTTCGCTCGGCACCGCCATTTCGGAGGCCGTGGAGCTGGCCACGACGACGCCCAACTGTAAGTACACGCTCGGCTCGGTGCTCAACCACGTGGGCCTGCACCAGACCATCATCGGCCTGGAGGCTGAGAAGCAGATGCAGATGGCCGGCGAATATCCCGACATCGTCATCGGCTGCTTCGGCGGCGGCTCCAACTTCGGCGGCATCTCCTTCCCCTTCATGCGCCACAACTTGCTCGACGGCAAGACCACCGAGTTCATCGCCGCCGAGCCCGACAGCTGCCCCAAGCTGACGCGCGGCCAGTTCCGCTACGATTTCGGCGACGAGGCCGGCTACACGCCCCTGCTGCCGATGTTCACCCTGGGCCACAACTTCAGGCCCTCCAATATCCACGCCGGCGGCCTGCGCTACCACGGTGCCGGCATGATTATCTCACAGCTCATCAAGGACGGCATGATGCACGGCGTCGACATTCCGCAGCTTGAGACCTTCGAGGCCGGTATGCTCTTTGCCCGCACCGAGGGCATCATCCCCGCACCGGAGTCGAGCCACGCCATCGCCGCCACCATCCGCGAGGCCTTGAAGTGCAAGGAGAGCGGCGAGGAGAAGGTCATCCTGTTCAACCTCTCCGGTCACGGCCTGATCGACATGCCCAGCTATGACTCGTTCATCAAGGGCGACCTGCAGAACTACACCGTCACCGACGAGATGATAGCCGAGAACCTGAAGGCCCTGGACAATTGAAGATTGAAAAATTGAAGATTGATGGACATAGTAGAACGATTCCTGAACTATACACAGTTTGACACGCAGTCGGCGGAAGACGCCGGCTGCGTGCCTAGTACAAAGAAGCAGCTGGTCTTTGCCGACTACCTGAAGAAGGAGCTGGAGGCCGAGGGGCTGAGCGACGTCGAGATGGACGACAAGGGCTACATCTACGCCACGCTGAAGGCCAACACCAAGGCCAAGGTGCCTACCATCGGCTTCATCTCGCACTACGACACCAGCCCCGACTGCTCGGGAGCCGGCATCAAGCCGCGCATCGTACATAGTTACGACGGCCGTGAGATAGTGTTGTCGGAGGGCATCGTGTCGTCGCCGCGCAAGTTTCCCGAGCTGCTGGCCCATGTGGGCGAAGACCTCATAGTGACCGACGGAACCACGCTACTCGGTGCCGACGACAAGGCGGGCATCGCCGAGATTGTGCAGGCCATGGTCTACCTGCAGCAGCACCCCGAGATCAGGCATGGCCGCATCCGCATCGCCTTCAACCCCGACGAGGAGATTGGCATGGGTGCCCAACACTTCGACGTAGGCCGGTTTGGCTGCGAGTGGGCTTACACCATGGACGGCGGCGACGTGGGTGAGCTGGAGTTTGAGAACTTCAACGCCGCCTCGGCCAAGGTTCGCATCAAGGGCGTCAGCGTGCATCCGGGCTATGCCAAGGGTAAGATGGTGAATGCCAACGCCCTGGCCGCCGAGTTTGCAGCCATGCTGCCCAAGGCCGAAACCCCAGAAACGACCGAGGGCTACCAGGGGTTCTACCATCTGCTCTCCATACAGTCCAACATAGAGGAGGCGCGCATGAGCTACATCATACGCGACCACGACCGCGACGCCTTTGAAGACCGCAAGCGCTTCGTGCAGCAGTGTGCAGCCCTGATGAACGAGCGCTACGGCGAGGGCACCGTGGCCGTGGAGGTGCGCGACCAGTATTACAACATGAAGGAGAAGATAGAGCCAGGGGCCATGCACGTCATCGACCTCGTGCTGCGCGCCATGCAGCAGGTAGGCGTGGCCCCCAAGGTGAAGCCCATACGCGGCGGTACCGACGGTGCCCAGCTGTCGTTTCGCGGCTTGCCCTGTCCCAACATCTTTGCCGGGGGTGTCAACTTCCACGGCCCATACGAGTTCGTCAGCGTCCAGACCATGGAGAAAGCCATGATGGTCGTTGTCAAAATCTGCGAGCTGACCGCCGCCTACAACGATTAGCCACAACTCCCTTCACCCAGGTCCCTTCACCCTTCACCCAAGTCCCTTCACCCTTCACCTTTCACCAAACCCCCTTCACCAAAAAAAATGGCAGAAGTCCCCACAATGATACAAGACCTGGCCCTGATACTCGTCATGGCCGGCATTGTCACCCTGGTCTTCAAGCAACTGAAGCAGCCCCTTGTGCTGGGCTATATCATGGCCGGTTTCCTGGTGTCGCCCCACATGCCTTACACCGCCTCTGTGGTCGACCAGGCGAGCATCCATCTGTGGGCCGACATCGGTGTGATGTTCCTGCTGTTCTCCTTAGGTCTCGACTTCTCGTTCAAGAAGATTCTGAAGATGGGCGCCTCGCCTGTCATCTCCACCATTTCCATCATTTTCTGCATGTCGATGCTCGGCATGTTTGTCGGCCACGCCTTCGGCTGGAGCCAGATGGACTGCATCTTCCTTGGCGGCATGCTGGCCATGTCGTCCACCACTATTATATATAAGGCTTTCGACGACCTCGGCCTGCGCCAGCAGCAGTTTGCCTCGCTGGTGATGTCGGTACTTATACTGGAAGACATCCTGGCCATCGTCATGATGGTCATGCTCTCGGCCATAGCCAGCGGCAACAGTCCTGACGGCGGCCAGCTGGTGGGCAGCATTGTCAAGATAGCCTTCTTCCTCATTCTCTGGTTAGTGGTAGGCATCTCGGCCGTCCCCCTCTTTCTGCGGCGTGTACGGCGGCTCATCAACGACGAGGTGCTCCTGGTGGTGTCCTTGGGCCTGTGCTGCGCCATGGCCGTCACCTCCACCGAGGTGGGCTTCTCGTCGGCCTTCGGTGCCTTCATCATGGGTAGCATCCTGGCCGAGACCGTCGAGGCCGAGCGCATAGAGCGGCTGGTGGAGCCGGTGAAAAACCTCTTCGGGGCCATTTTCTTTGTTTCCGTCGGCATGCTGGTCGACCCGCAGATACTGGTCGACTACGCCCTGCCCATCATTGCCCTTGTGCTCACTATCATTGTCGGCCAGTCCGTCTTCGGCTCCATGGCCTTCATGCTGGCCGGCGAGAGCCTGAAGTCGGCCATGCGCTGCGGCTTCTCAATGGCTCAGATTGGTGAGTTCTCGTTTATCATTGCCTCGCTGGGCCTGTCGCTCGGCGTCATCAGCGATTTCCTCTATCCGGTTGTGGTGGCCGTATCAGTCATAACCACTTTTCTCACACCTTACATGATACGGCTCGCCACGCCGGCTTATGGCGCCTTGGAGCATAGGCTGCCCTTGCGGCTCATTAAAGCCTTGAACCACTTGCAGCTGAGCCATCCCAACACCAACGAACAGAGTCTGTGGAAACGGCTGCTGACACAGATGACCATCAACACCGTGGTCTACAGCATCCTCTCGTCGGCTACCATTGCCCTCATGCTCAGTTTCGTGCTGCCGGTGGCACACCAGCTGCTGGCATCCTTCAACTTCACGCTCTTCGGCATCGGCTTCTCCGTGCCCGACATCGTGACGGGACTGCTCACCGTGGTCTGCATAGCCCCCTTCCTGCGCGCCATGGTGATGAAGAAAAACCGCAGCCCGGAGTGGCGTGCCCTCTGGACCGAGAGCAACCGCAACCGTCTGCCCCTGCTGTTTACCGTCCTGGTGCGTGTGGTGCTGGCCGTCAGTTTCGTCTTCTCCGTCTGCCACTACCTGGGCCGCTTCAGCAATGCCGTCATGATCACCTTGGGCTTTGTGGCCGTCGTGTTGATGGTGTTGTCGCGGTCGGTCAAGCGTCGCAGCATCGTCCTCGAACGGCTGTTTATCAACAACCTCCGCTCGCGCGACATCGAGGCTCAGGTCCACGGCCGCAAGCGGCCCCTCTATGAGGGCAGGCTGCTCGACCGCGACATCCATATCGCCGAGTTCACCGTGCCCGCCGACTCCGCCTGGATGGGGCAGACGCTGAAGCAGTTGGCCTTAGGCCAGAAATACGGTGTCCACGTGAGCAGCATCCTGCGCGGCGGTCACCGTCTGAACATCCCCGACGGCGACTACGTCATCTTCCCCGGCGACCGCCTGCAGGTCATCGGCAGCGACGGGCAACTGGCCCAGATCAGCCAGGCCATCGAGACCGAACGCTTAGACGAGGATACCGACGTGGAGGCCCGCGAGATGAAGTTGCGCCAGCTCATCATAGGTCCCGACAGCCCCTTTGTGGGCAAGACGCTGGAGCAGAGCGGCATACGCCATCTCTACAGCTGCATGGTCGTAGGCTTAGAGGAGGGCGAGGAGAACCTCTCGCCCGTCAGCCCCAAGCGTCCTTTCCAGGAGGGCGACATCATCTGGGTCGTCGGCGAGCAGGAGGCTCTGGATGCCCTGCTGAAGGGGTAGGATATGCTGTGTTATGAGGTTATAAGGTCGCTTCGCTTGGGGGTTTAAGGTGAAAAAACCTTTTAAAAAGCAGAAAAAGAAAAAATATGGACAAAGCACTGGTTATTGGGCTCTTAATCCCCCTGCTGGGAACCATGCTCGGGGCTGCATTCGTCTTTTTCATGAGAGACGACATGTCGCCCCGGCTTCAGAAGTCGCTCTTAGGCTTTGCATCGGGCGTCATGGTGGCGGCTTCGGTATGGTCGCTGCTCATTCCGGCCATGGAGATGGAGGCGGCCCGTGGTTCGTGGTCGGTAATGCCGGCGGCGGTGGGCTTCCTGCTGGGCATCGGCTTCCTGCTGGCCCTCGACGAGCTGACCCCCCACCTGCACATAGGCACCGACAAGCCCGAAGGCCCCCGCTCCCACTTGTCGCGCACGGCCATGCTGGCCCTGGCCGTCACCATCCACAACCTGCCTGAAGGCATGGCCGTCGGCGTGGTGTTCGCCGGCGCCGGGGAGGGCGCTGCCGGAATGTCTGTTGCCAGTGCCCTGGCCGTCAGCATAGGTATCGCCATCCAGAACGTGCCTGAGGGGGCCATCATCTCCATGCCCATGCGGGCGGCGGGCAATTCGCGGTGGCGCTCCTTTGTCATTGGCAGCCTGAGCGGGGCCGTCGAGCCGTTGGGCGCACTGGCGGTGGTGATGCTGGCCGCGCTGATGACGCCCGTGCTGCCCTACATGCTGGCCTTTGCCGCCGGTGCCATGATCTACGTCGTAGTAGAGGAACTCATACCCGAAGCCAGCGAGGGCGAGCACACCAACCTCAGCACCGTCGGTTTTGCCCTCGGTTTCGTACTGATGATGGTGCTCGATGTGGTGATGGGCTAACATTATAATACAGACTATGAAGAAGACGCTACTCGAGATGGTGCTCGCTTCCGTCCCTATGGGGCTGTGGGCACAGGTAGAGGTATCTGGTAGCCCCTCGGCGGGGGCTTTCGCCCTGGCCGGCGAAGGACCTGCGGCCACGGTAGCCGTGGCGAGGGCCGACGGGCTGACCGTCAGCAAGGTGGCCGAGCTGTGGGCCAGCGACGTGCAGGCCGTGACAGGCCGGCGCCCGGCGGTGACACTCACCGAAAAGCCCCGTGGCCGCCATGTCGTGGTCATGGGTACGGCCGGTGGCAACGCCTTTATCCGCCAGATGGCCAGCCGCGGGCTGATAGACCTTTCGCCTATTGCCGGCGGATGGGAACAGTATGTTATCAAGACCGTCGACCACCCCGCCGAGGGCATCGACCAGGCCCTCGTCATCGCCGGCAGCGACCGCCGCGGCGTGGCCTACGGCGCCTTCGAGGTGAGCCGGCTGATGGGCGTGTCGCCCTGGGCCTGGTGGGCCGACGTGCCGCCCGAACACCGCCGGCAGCTCTACGTCAGGGCCAATGTGGCCTCGCAGCCGCCGAGCGTCAAGTATCGCGGCTTCTTCATCAACGACGAGGACTGGGGCCTCAAGCCCTGGGCTGCCAACAACTTTGAGCGCCGGTTAGGCGACATAGGCCCCAAGACCTACGCCAAGGTGTGCGAACTGCTGCTGCGCCTGAAGGGCAACATGCTGGCCCCCGCCATGCACACCTGCACCGGAGCCTTTTATTCGCACAAGGCCAGCAAGCTCGTGGCCGACACCTTCGGCATCGTCATCACCACCTCCCACTGCGAACCCCTGCTGCTCAACAACGCCGCCCCCACGGAGTGGGACACACGGCGCGACGGCGAGTGGAACTACAAGACCAACGCGCCCGCCATACGCCGCAAGTGGGAAGCCCGGCTGGCAGAGGCCTCGCGGTTTGAGAATATCTACACGCTGGCCATGCGCGGCCTGCACGACGAGGGCCTCAGGGGCAGTCTGCCCATGGAGGAGCGCGTGTCGCTGATAGAGCAGGTGCTGGCCGACCAGCGCGACATGCTGGTGCGCCACAAGAAGCAGGCCGTGGCCGACATCCCCCAGATATTCGTGCCCTACAAGGAGACGATGGACATCTACGAGAGCGGACTCCGGGTGCCCGACGACGTCACCCTGGTGTGGGTAGACGACAACTACGGCTACATGAAGCGGGTAAGCAACCCGCAGGAGCAGCGGCGCAGCGGCGGGGCAGGCGTCTACTACCACCTGTCATACCTCGGCACGCCCCACGACTACCTGTGGCTGCAGACCACGGCCCCCGTGCTGATGTACGAGGAGCTGATGAAGGCCTACCACGCCGGGGCCGACCGCTACTGGCTGCTCAACGTGGGCGACATCAAGCCCATGGAACTGGGCATACAGACCTTCTTCGACCTGGCATGGCGCGTGTCCGACTTCACCATCAGCAGCGCCAACACCCACCAGAGCCGGTTCCTGGCCCGCACCTTCGGCCAGAAATACCGGCGCGACTTCCAGTGGATACTCGACCAGTACTACCGGCTGGCATGGATCAGGAAGCCTGAGTACATGGGCTGGGAGTGGGAGTGGTCAGACCCTGACCACACCGGGCTGAGAGACACCGACTTCTCCTTCGAACACGGCAACGAGGCCCAGCGCCGGCTGGCCGACTATGAAGCCATCAGCGACAGGGTGGAGGCCATAGCCGCCGACCTGCCGCCGTCGCTGCGGCCTGCGTTCTTCGAGATGGTAGGCTTTCAGGTGAAGGCTGCCTGCCAGATGAACCGCAAGTTCCTCATGGCACAGCTCAACCACGAGCAGCTGAAGAAAGGACTGCCGGCCCAGGCCAACTGGGCCGCCCGCCAGTGTGAGGCCGCCCACGACAGCGTGCAGCAGCTCTGCCGCCAGTACAACGCCCTGCTCGGCGGCAAGTGGAACGGCATGATGGACGTGCCGCCGGGGTTCTGCGCCCTTTACCAGAACAAGCCCCAGGTGACCTATACCGCCGGGGGTGGCGAGCGGCCTGCCGACCTGGCCGTCGACCCGCGCCGCGAGTGGGCCGACGGCTGCATGGTGCTCAACCTGGCCGACTTTGAGGCCGCCAATCCCAGGGGGCACCAGATAAGGCTCGTTGAAGGCATGGGCTACGACTGGCATGTGTTGCAGTTGGGACAGCCCTTCGAGGCGGTCGAGAATGCTGCCGACAGCCGCGGCCCCCGGGCCGACTACCTGCTGCCCGCCATCGGCGCCGACACCATCGGCGTCACGGTCTACACCGTACCCTTCTTCCCCCTCTACAAAGGGCGTAGCAATGCCGTCGGCGTGAGCGTCGACGCTCGTCCGCAGGTCTACCGCAACGAGGTGGCCGAATGGTCGCCGGAGTGGAAAGAGCAGGTGATGCAGAACGGCGACGCGGAGACTTTCCGTTTCGCCATCGACCGCAATGCCCCCTCCCACACCCTCTCGCTCATCGTCGGCGACCCCGGCATGATGGTTCAGCGGGTTGTCATCGACTGGGGCGGTCGGGAAAAGACCTACCTATAGCTCCTTTTGGAAAATCCAAGGCCTGGATTTATTGCTTAGTACCACTGCACGGCGTTGGAGTAGCCTGACCGCTTGTCGTACTTCAGGGCGTCGGTCAGGGTGGAGGCGTTGCAGCGGAACGAGAAGTTATAACTGGTGTAGGGGGCGAGGACCACCGAGCACGACATGTTGAAGCAGTGGAGGTCGCGCGAGAGCGAGGCGGTGGTCATCGAAATCTTGTGGTTGTCGAAGTCGTAGCCGCTGGAGAAGTTGATGTTCCATCCGTCGGCGATGCGTATGTTGCCTGTGATGTTGAGGTTCTGGGTAAAGGTGTAGGGGTAGCGCATGGTGCTGTAGTTGAACTTCGACACGTCGCTCCCCTCGTGCATGGAGATACCATAGTCAAACCTGATGGACCAGGGCATCTTGAAGGCCATGTAGCCGTCCTCATCGGTTTCGGCCTTGCCGGCGCTCTCCTTCTTGGCGCCGTGCTTGGCTTTCTCCATGTCGCGGTCTATGTTGGACTCTATGTCGTAGTCGTCGTCCTCGTCTTCAGGGCTGTGCTCCTCTTCCTTCTTCTTGTCTACCCGCTCACCGCGCAGCCACTTGAGGAAGTTGTTGATCTTGGTGTTGTCGAGGGTGTACGACAGGTGTTGCGACATGCCCTGGAAGCGCCCTATCTTGCCCTGTCCCCAGTAGGTGGTGTGCTCGCTGAGCCGCGGCGTGGCTCCTACGGAGTCGGCCTCGTAGACGTAGCTGGCGAAGACGGCGTTGAGGGTCAGCGTGTAGCTCTTGGTGAGTTTCAGCCTGAGCCGGGTGCTGAGGTCGCTCAGCGGGCGTATGTCTGAGGCCAGGTTGTAGGACATGGAGGCCCCCAGCTCGTCAATGAGGCTGATTTTGCGGATGGAGTCGTTGGAGTCCTTGAGTTTCATCTCCACGTTGTTGGACACGTCGAAGGAGAAGCTCCCGGTCATGCCCTTGCCGGGCACCGACACGCCGCCGATGTTGTAGGGCGAATATTCCACGAAGGAGACGTTGCCGTTCTTGTCGATTTTCTGGTAGGTGTCGTAGTAGCCGTAGCGCGAGGCGTGGAAGTCGGGCGCATAGCTGAAGGTGACCGAGGGTGTAATGACGTGGCGTATGGCCTGAATCTTGTCGCCGAAGAGCTTGCGCGAGGGTATGTACCTACCGTAGAGCTTGGTAGAGGTCGACATGTTGAGGCTCCAGTTGTAGATGTTGTAGAAGCCGGTCACGGTGTCGGTGACCTCGCGCTGCGCCGTCTCGTCCCACGACTTGCGGGCTTTCTTGAACGAGGTGACGTCCCTGAAGTTGAACGAGGGGTTGAGGTTGATGACGTCGAGCACCGTGAAGTTGGCCGCAATGGGTATGGTGTGGTCCATGCGGTTGTTCCAGTCGCGCTGGAAGTTGGAGTGCAGCAGTTTGTCTTCCTTGGTAGATATGGAGTTGGAGAAGTTGCCGGTGTACGACATGGATATTTTCTCGTACCAGCGCTCCTTGCCGGCCATCTTCTTGCGCTTGAAGGGGTAGAAGCGCGCAATGGAGGCGCTGAGGTTGGGCAGCGTCAGCGAGATGGACGAGTCGCGCATGTTCTGGTTGAGGTTCATCTGTGTAGAGAGCGAGAGCCCGATGCTCGAGAATCCCGTGCTGTAGCTGACCGACGAGGTGCGCGTAGACTGCATCATGGCCTGGGGGTTGTACATCGACGAGAGGTTATTGGGCTCGTAGTTGGTGGTGGCAAAGTTGACGCTGGCTGAGAGGTTGGAGAAGGGGTTGGCCTTGGTGTCCTGCCGGTGGCTCCACTGAATCTTGAAGCTGGTGGTCTTGAGGTAGTCGGGCATGTTCTTCTCGCCGGTGATGGTGTTCTGGTAGGAGGCGTAGAACGAGCCGCTGTACTTGTAGCGCTTGCGGTAGTTGGAGGCGGCGGAGACGCCCCACGAGCCTTTGGTGTAGATTTCGCCTATGAGCTTGAGGTCTACCTTGTCGCTGATGGCAAAGTAGTAGCCGCCGTCGCGCAGGTAGAAGCCGCGCTCGGTCTCGTCACCGTAGGTGGGCATGATGAAGCCGCTGGAGTAGCTCTTGGTGAAGGGGAAGAAGCCGTAGGGAATGGCCAGCGGCAGGGGCACGTCGCACACCACGAGGTAGGCCGGTCCGAAGATGACGTCCTTGCCGGGCCGCACCTTGGCGCGCGACAGGGCCAGGTAGAAGTCGGGGTGGGGCTCGTCGCAGGTGGTGTAGCGGCCATGCTGCAGGAACAGTTCGCCGTTAGCTCCGCGCTTGGCCAGCTCGGAGGTCAGGAAGCCGTCCTCCTGCTGGGTGTAGACCTGGGTGATGAGGCCCTTCTTGGTCTTGAAGTTGAAAGCCATGGTGTCGTTCTCGTAGGTGTCGTTGCCCATCTTGAACACCGGGGTTCCCGTCAGCTGGCCGGTGGTGGTGTCGCGCGTGCCGGTAGCGTGTACCAGGCTGCTGTCGAGCACCATGTATATCTTCTCGCTCTTGAGGTCCATGTTCTGGTATTCCACATGGGAGTCGCCGTAGAGGTGGGCGCGTCCCGAGGCGGCCTCGTAGGTCAGCGAGTCGTTGGCGGTGTACTTCACCGGCGAGTCAATGCCGTTCTTCTTCTGGCGGTTTAGGCTGTCGAGTGCCAGCGAGTCGTCGATGGCCTTGTTATGCTTGTAGATGGCCAGTTCCAGCGAGTCCATCGTGGTGGTGTCGCGCTTGGTCTTGGCCGCTGCCTGAACCCCTGCGGTGGGCAGTAGGTCGGCCGCCTGGAGGCGGGCCACGGAGTCGGCCATGGCGGCAGCCTTGGCGACCGCGGCTGTGTCGGCGAGGCTCTTCAGTGAGTCTACGCTGTTTTTCAGCGAGCCGGCTATAAGGGCCAGCGAGTCGGCGGGCAGCAGGGGTTGCATGCCCTTGACAGCGTTGACCAGTGTGTCGAGTGGTGGCAGGTCGGCCTTCTGCAATTCAGCAACAGCCTTCGACACTTCCGGCTTGTCAGCCCGGCGCAGCGACGAAGGCGTGCATGCCCACACCATAATAAAGGCGACGAACATCGTAAGGATGACCGCTCTTTGTTTCATTCGGCTGCAAAGGTACAACAAAGAAATGAGAAACGAGAAATGAGAAATGAGAAATTATGGTTTATTCAAACATTTTTGCCCATCCTAAGAATTTCTCAACGCCCTCGTGGCCGAATTTCTCCAAACTCTGCGCCGCTTCGAGCACGGTCAGCTCGCGGTCGGGGCGGCTTTTTGAGTAGAATTTATCGGCATAGCATACCACCTGTTCCTCCAGCGCCTCAGGTTCCAGACCGGGCAGTCCGGTACCGGTATGGCGCTCGGCTACACGGGCATGGCGCTCCCAGCCCTCGCGGCGCAGCAACTGACCGCCGATGGGGCCGTGCTTGATGTAGGGCTCCGTGCCGTGGCAGTGTATGGACGGTGCGTTGCACCAGCGTATGCCGATGTCGTGCAGCATGGCCGCCTCCTGCAGGAACTCGCGGTCGAGCCGCAGTTCCGGATGGCGGTCGCATATCTTCAAGCAGCGGTCGGCCACCTGCCGCGAGTGCTTCATGAGCAGTCGCCGCAGGTCGTCGTCCGCTGCATAATATTTGTCAATAATAGCCTGATAGTCCACTATTCAACTTTCGCTTGCTGAAACGCACTGTTCCCGTTCTATCCAGGCAATGGTGTCGCCCTGACGGACGTGGGAGCCGGGCTTGACGCTGATGTCGACGAGCTTGCCGCCGAGGGCGGCGGGAATCTCAACAATCTCGCCCCACTTCGTCTGCAGGTAGCAGAAGGTGTCGCCCTCCTTATAGCGCTGGCCTATGTAGGGCTCTACGCACGGTGCCATGACGCCCTCGCCGCCGAAGCTCCAGTAGAGCTGTCCGGCCAGTGGCGACTTCACGGCGTCGGCCTTCTGGTGCTTCAGTGTGTCTATCTCCTCCTGCGACAGTTTCTGGCCGCCGCCCAGCCTGGCGTCCTTGGCCTTCTGGATGTCGCTGAGCAGTTGCTTTTTGGCCTGTCCGCTCTTGTAGACGCGGTACTGCTCGGGGTGCATGGCCAGTTCAAACAGCTCCTCGTCGTCCTGACCGTAGTCCCAGCCGTTCTGGTCCATCTCCTTGCGGAAGTCGGGCAGCGCATTATTTAATAAGGTGTGCGGGTCTACATCGGTGAACTCCCGGTTCTGCTTCTTGGCCAGTTCTATGAGCTCGGGGTCGATGATGCCGGGTATCTTGCCGCTCTTGCCGAGTATCATGCCCCACATGGCGTCGTCCATCATCACGAAGCGGCCCTTGCCCTGCTCAATGGTCAGCAGGTTCATCAGGGCGATGTTCTTGGTGTACTGCGAGAACGGCGTCACCAGTGGGGGATAGCCCACGCGCGGCCATACGTACTCCACCTCGTTGAACAGCATGACCAGCATGTCGTCCATGGTCAGTTCCGGCTCACCCTTCTGCTGGCGCAGCTTGTCAATCATCTTCTTGATGCCGCCCAGGTCGGCCATCATCGAGCCCATCATGCCGCCCGGCAGTCCGCAGCCCAGCAGCAGCGACGACATGTGCTTGTTGGCGGGGTTGATGAAGTAGCCCAGCCAGTCGTCTATGAACTCCTGCGTCAGCGTGCGGGCCTGCATGTAGGCGTTCATGTTGAGGTCGGCCACCTCGAAGCCCTCGTTCCTCAGCATCGACTGCACGGAGATGATGTCGGGGTGAACCTTGCCCCAGCTTAAAGGCTCGATGGCCGTGTCGATGATGTCGGCACCGTTATTACATACTTCGAGTATCGAGGCCATTGACAGGCCTGGGCCTGAGTGACCATGATACTGGATGATGATATCGGGATGCTTTGTCTTGATGGCCTTGGTCAGAGCGCCCAGCATGGCGGGCTGGCCTATGCCGGCCATGTCCTTCAGGCATATTTCCTCGGCGCCGGCGGCTATCACCTCGTCGGCTATCTGGCTGTAGTAGTCCACGGTGTGTACCGGCGAGGTGGTGATGCAGAGCGTGGCCTGCGGCGTCATGCCGGCGGCCTTGGCCCATTTTATGGAGGGTATGATGTTGCGCGTGTCGTTCAGGCCGCAGAAGATGCGGGGAATGTCGACGCCCTGCGCGTGTTTCACCTTATACATCAGCTCGCGCACGTCGTCGGGCACGGGGTACATGCGGAGGGCGTTGAGGCCGCGGTCCAGCATGTGGGTCTTGATGCCAACCTCGTTGAAGGGCTTGCAGAAGGCGCGCACGGCCGCATTGGGATTTTCGCCGGCCATCAGGTTCACCTGCTCAAAGGCGCCGCCGTTGGTCTCCACGCGGCTGAAGCAGCCCATGTCGATGATTACCGGCGCTATGCGCTCCAACTGGTCCTTACGCGGCTGGAACTTGCCGCTCGACTGCCACATGTCGCGATAGACAAGGCTGAACTGGATTTTTTTCTTTTTCATAACTTTTATTTATGTTTCCGTTTGCTAATGTGATACAAAAGTAATCATTTTCCAACAAGAATGGACACCTGACTGCTCTTTTCTTCTTCAGTTTAAAATATATTAACACTTTGTGGCATCTCAATAATTATCTTGTCACAACCTCCAAATTCTTGAAAGAATTTAGCAGTCTGACGGTGACTTAGTATTTGCAGAAGCTCCACATCTGCTGGCCGCTGCTCACTACGAGGCGGTCGCCGTCGAGGGTGGTAATCTTCAGGCGGATGTTGTTCATGGGCTTCCAGCCGAACGCCTCCTCAATGATGGTTGTGTCGCGGCGTTCGCCCTCTACCGAAAAGCACTGAATGAAAAGACTGTCGCCTACGTGCTGGAAGTTGCCGTAGACCTGGCCTTTGTCTAAACAGCGGAACAGCGTGACGGAACCAGAGAAACTGACGTAGTGGGTGTCGCTGCCCGAAAGCCGCCACTGGCCGAAGAGGTCGCCCGCCTCGCCTCCCTCCTGACAGGAAAGAAGTAAGGGGGTAAGGAGGTAAAAAGGTAAGAGGTGTTTAAAGAATCTTGCCATGGAAACTGATTTTAAGGTTAAACGTAGAGACGTTGCCGTAGACGTTGCCATGGTCGAAGGCATAGGCGGCAGCACACTGCCAAGGTCCCACGGCGTAAGTGCCTTGGACCAGGGCACCAAAGGAGTGGTGCTTGCTGGCGAGAGGCAGGTCGTAGGTGCCCCATCCCTCCTGATAGGCTCCCTTGACAAGGTAGGACAGGCGGTCGGTCAGTTCGCCGTTGACGCCTGCGTGCCAGGCCTTGACACGGTTGTCGAGGAACTCGGTGCTGATGTTGTCGCCGTTGTATTTGGGCGATGTGACGAGCGGATTGCCGGGCGTCATGCCGTAATGGGTGTAGCTGACGTAGGTGGTGTGGTTGTAGTAGTTGTCCTTGCCGGTGACGAAGTCGGTGATCTGGCTGCGGACAGGCTCAGGGAAATCGCCGCTGTCCCAGTGCAGCGGCCCCGACTGGTTGGTGGTCTGGAAATACTCCATCACGGCGCCGCGCACAAGCTGGCGGCCGGCCGCCTTGTTCTGATACTGCAGCCCCCAGAGGCCGTCCCATCCGTTGCCCTTGCGTACGCCGGAGCCGTCTTCGAAGGGGTTGTCCAGGTAGGCCTGCAGCTGGTGAGTGCTGTCGATGTTCCAGCCTATCTGGTAGGTCATCATGCCGACGTGATTGCCGAACACCCAGTCTTCGAGGGCATCGTGTACAAAGTAGTTGCTGTCGCCCAGGGGCAGTATGACGTCCCAGAAGGCTTTCAGGTTGGCTGGTTTCGACTTGCTTTTCAGCTCGTTGTGGTTGTAGATGTAGCTGCTGCCGCCAAACTGCACGGCGTGCTCAATGCCGACGATGCCGAAGAACCGCTTCTCGGGATTGGTGCGGAAGTACAGGTGCTTCTGGTGATAATAGATGCCCGTGGCATATTTCTGCAGCGTGTTGACGTCAGGTCGTAACTGGTCCTCGCGGTAGTTGCTGTCAAGGAACTTGCCGTAGCCGAAGTCGAAGTTGGCCTGCAGCCACTGCCTGGTGAAGGGAATGGTCCAGAAGCCGTTGGTGCCTATGTGTATCTGAGGTATGGGCTTGGCGTTGGTGCCCTTGACAAACGAGCCTGTGGAGAGCTGTGCATGGCGTAGGACGGGCGCCTGCTCACGGCTGCCGGCCTCGATGAAGAACGGGCCGGCCTGCAGGTTGGCATAGCACTGCTGCAGATAGGCCTTGTGGTCGGCATGTACAGAGGTTATCACGTCGACACCACTGGTGAGCGTCAGTTTCTCGGAGAAGTTGTGCTCCAGGTTGACGGCTCCGCGCAGATAGACCGTGTTCTGACGGGTGGCGAGCACGTGGTGGCGGTTTGACACTAACTGCGATGCCGTGTAGTTGCCACTGCCGAAAGCCGCCTCCGTCGTCAGGTCGTAGCTTAACTGCGTCTTGGCAGTGTCCTGGGCATTGATGGTTGTCGTGCCCAGCAGGAAGACCACAAGGTTGGTGAGTAGTTGGTGGTTCACAGGGCTTTCGGGTTAGGGGTTAGAACACTTTGCCAAAAGCTATTCTCAGGAACGTAAGACCTAAAATCTTGAAGTCGAGAGCCCAGGAGCGGTGCTCCAGATAGTAGAGGTCCATCTCGAGCCGCTTGAGCATCTTCTCCATGGTGTCGGTATAGCCGTTGTAGAGGGTGGCCATCGAGGTGATGCCGGGGCGTATCTGGTAGAGATACTGATAGCGGTCGTCCTCCTTCATGATCTGGTCGATGAAGTACTTGCGCTCCGGACGGGGGCCTACAAACGACATCTCGCCCTTGAAGACGTTCCAGAACTGCGGCAGCTCGTCCAGATGGTGAGCACGGAGGAAACGCCCAATCTTGGTCAGACGCGGGTCGTTGTCTTCGGTTTCACAGAGCTTGGGCCCCTTCTCTTCGGCATCGACCACCATGCTGCGGAACTTGTAGATATAGAAGGGGCGTCCGAAACGGCCTATACGTTCCTGCCGATAGATGACCGGCCCGTTTTTCTCGCGCTTGATGGCGATGTAGCAGTACAGGAAAAGTGGTGAGAATATGATAAGGCATATAATAGAAACGAAAAGGTCGAACACGCGCTTGACGTTGCGTTCCAACCCGTTCATACCGTCAATGATATAGCCACTTTTGTGAACAGTCATATATGTTTTTGTCGCAGTATTATTTTTTTTATATATATCAACGGACAGCCCTGCTTTTTATTGCATAGCTTACCGAATTTTTTTTGCTGCTTTAGCAAAACGGCTGCAAAGGTAATACTTTTTTTTCAGATATGGCACGTTTGCAGCTCTTTTTTTACATTTGAGCAACAAATACTGCATGCAGAGCGTGTCATTTACTGCGTAAGTAGCTTTTGCTGTCGCGATTGCGCTTCAGAATCTTGGCGTAGTAGGTGGGAAGAAAGAAGCAGAAGAAATTGAAGTAAGCCCTGGGCTTGCTGTAGCCGAGAATGGATTCGTAGACCTTGACGTTGTACTTGATGAGCGACAGCTTATTGCTCGACACGGAGTGGGAGTGGTGGCGATAGTAGGCCAGAGGCTCGGTAATGGCGTAGGCCATGCGGCACTGCTTGATGATGCTGAGAAACAGGGCCCAGTCCTGGCGCTTACGTAGCAGGGGCATGTAGAACTTGCGGCCCAGCTTGCGGGTGTCATAGATGGCGGTGAGACATCCTACCTTGTTGTCGCGCTTCAGCATGTTGAACGATATGCGCCTGGGGGCTATCATGATGCCGGTCTCTTGGTCGTTGCCGTCGCAGATGATGTAGGATGTGCAGCTCAGTGCGCAGTCTTTTTCAGTCATGAAAGCTATCTGGCGCTCCAGCTTCTCGGGAAACCATCGGTCGTCGCTGTCGCAGAAGGCTATATAGCGTCCCTGTGCGCGCTCAATGCTCTGATTGCGGGCGTAGCCGGGACCGTTGTTGCCTTCGAGGAAGACCACCTTGATGCGCGGGTCCTTGGCAGCGTAGGCTTTCAGGGTGCTGATGGTGGCGGGGTCGGTAGAGCCGTCGTCAGAGATGACCAGCTCCCAGTTGCCGTAGGTCTGTGCCAGGATGCTGTCAATGCTGTCGGAAAGGTATTTCCCGGCGTTGTAGGTAGGCATGATGACAGATACTAATTCCTGGCTCATTATTTCTTGGTACTGGAAAAATGCGGTTGCAAAGGTACTAATATTTTCTGACAGTACAAAATTTACGGTGTTATTTTGCAAGGTGGGCGTGAAATCACTCCCATATCTTCTGCCACACCTTGGCGCAGAAGGCCCGTGTGCGGTTATAACGTTTCCGTTCGTCGTCAGCCCACCTGATGGCGTAGTCGTTGAAAATGTCATGGCCGGTCAGCTGGTACATGGCCTGCATGAGGGCAATGTGCATGTGGTGGTAGAAGGGACTGGCTATGCGCTTGTCCAGGTCGTATTTGCTCCAGTAGCTGGTAGTGAACAGCGGCATGCGGTCTTCCAGGGCTTTCAGCGACTGTTCCATCATCTGGCGGTAGCGGCCGTTGTCGCCGGTAGCTACCACGTAGTCGTAGAGCCCCAGCCAGGCATATATCCACCCGTTCATGACGGCTGGCAGGTGGGTGTACTCCATCAGTACGGGGTATCCCTCCTCGTAGACGCAGGTGCCGCCTTCACTGAGTGGCGTGAGCATGAAGTCGAGGGCACGCTTGGCAGCCTGCAGGTAGCGCTCGTCGCCATTGCGTTTATAGGCGCGCAGCATGATGGAAGCCCCTTCGCCCTGGGCCATGGCACCGTAGGGCGCCTGGGGGTAGCTGAAGAAAAAGTTGTTCCACGCTCCGGAAGGCTCCTGGTTGTCGAGAGCCCACTGGGCACACTGCATGAACTTGTCCAAGTAGCGCTTGTCGCCATTCTGCAGGAACAGGTCGTAAGCTCCGAATCCGTATTGGAACACGGCCACGGGGAAGTAGACCTTCGAGCCGTCGGGCGCGGGGTGCAGGGGCAGCCGGTCGGTGCCTATGAGGTCGGGTTCGCGGGTCACTTTCTCGGTGAGGTCGTTATAATATCCGGTCAGGCTTGTCTTGGTGAAACATTTGCCGATTTCCTGGTTGACGTGGAAGAGGCTTTTCCCCTGCAGCATCAGCAGCCATCGCTTCATATTGTAAAGTGTAAGAGCCATTTTCTAAAAGGTGAAAGGGTGACGTTAATCTAAATGATCGACCAGGGGCTGTATGGCGCTGGCGGGCTGGAAGCGTGCGGCCTGACGTACGCAGGCGGGTCGCATGCGGTCGATGAGCGAGGGGTCTTGAGCTATGAGCTGTAGTTTCTGCACCAGTTCGTCCACAGAGTGGGGCTCAATGACAAAGCCGGTCACGCCGTCGGTGATGACCTCGGTATTGGAGCGCCAGCGGGTAACGATGGGGGGCAGACCGGCGGCGTGGGCATCGATGAGGGTGGCGGCAAACCCTTCGCCGGCATGATAGGACGGGAAGAGCAGGGTGAAATAGTTGCGCAGCACGCTGACGGAGTCGGCGTAGGCGACGATGCCGCCGTAGCGGATGTAGTCTGGCTGGTCTTTCATCAGCTCCTCAAACCAGGCCTTGTCTTCTATCAGGCCGTAGATGTCAAGCGTGTAGAGAGGCTTGCCGGCCTCCTGGTTCACGCGTCTGACGGCCTCTATTGCCTCAATGATGCCCTTGGTCTTGGTGATACGCGAGAAGGTACACACCTTGAAGGGTGGGCGCGAGTCTGTTGGCAGCTGCTGTTCACTGACAATGTCGAGCTGTTTGCAGTTGGGCAGATAGTAGACTGGCGACAGTCCCTGCTCCTGCAGTTCCCGCTGTATGAGGTGGGTCTCGGGATAGAGCGCATCGAGCCGTCGCAGTGACCACCGCAAGACGGGGTACTTCCTGACGAAACTGGGCAGCCAGCCGCCTACGACCACGTAGTGTAGCTTGCGGTGGAAGAAATAGTTCATCAGCACCAGGGTCGGTACGATGACACGTACCCCCTTGTAGGCAGGCTGTATGACGACGTGGCGATGGTTTTTCAGCATCTGGAATATGACGAATGGCATCCGCAGCAGGAATTTCCAGCCGCCCATAGTGTCGTAGAGGTCTACCGACTCTTCGCCTATCTGCCGTTTCAGCTCTGTGGTCAGTATCTTTGCCTTGATGGTTTGACCGTTGGCCTTGTCCATTCCGAAGGCGTAGTGGCCTAACATAGCAACGCTATTCATCTTTTTCTCTTATTGGTCTTTATAGTTTTCAATGGCCGAGCGCAAAGCCTGTATATAGCCGTGGCCATATTTCAGGTCGGGTTCTACGTAGTTGCCCTCGCCCCACTCGTTCCATGACTTCAAGAACAGGATCTGGTGCTCCGGGCGCTTCTCCTTGACGAGGCCGAGGGCTTCTTCTACGGAGGCCTGGAATTTGTCAGGGGTGCTGTTGATGAGCGGGTCGCTGCGGTAGCCTTCGCGGGGCGTGCGGTCCCACTGGGGCATCAGCGTAGGGTAGACATTCTCCCATCGGTCTTCCGCTACATAGTAGTGGCGCATCACCTTGGCATAGTCTGTCCGCATGGGGATGGGGGGTATGAATTTCTTGTTGTACGACAGGTAGTAGAGCAGTTTTTTGAACTTGCCGTTGCAGATGGTCTGGGCACGGCCAAGGCCGTAGGACATGACAGCGTCGAACCCCATGTCGAGCACTTCCTGATAGCGTTCCGTGGCCTGGTTGGCGTCCCATAGCGTCATCTTGCCGTTCTTAGTGGAACGTCCCGATGAGTTTTGGGTATAGCCTACGAGGTGCAAGCCGGGAAGCCCGTTGTCGCGGGCCATCTGTTGCCAGAGGTCAATGAACTGTCGGCAGTTGGGAATGTCGCGCGGTGCCCAGACGGCAAACAGGGGCTTGCCGTCGACGGTGATGTAGCGCGGGTCGCGGAAGGCTGGCAGCAGCGCCATGAAGTGGGCGCGGTGGTCGTCGGTGCTGTAGTGCATCTGGGCTATCATCGGGTCTTTGCGCAGGCTGCTGCCTTTCTGCCACGTCTTGTTGGTCCAGTCGTGGTTGGCCCAGCAGAGGCAGAACGGGAAGTCGGGCTTGCCGCTCTGCAGGACCTCGTTGAAAGGCCGCTCAAGCAGTTGTCTGCCATTGCCCATCCAGTAGTGGTAGTAGCAGAAGCCCTCAAGCCCTGCTTCGCGTGCGAGCAGAGCCTGCTGCTCGCGGACCTCCGGTAGCCGCAGGTCGTAAAAGCCTAAGTCGGCGGGTATGCGCGGCTGGTAATGCCCGCGGAACTGTGGCTTGGCTTTCGCCACATTGGTCCATTCTGTAAAGCCTTTTCCCCACCATTCGTCGTTCTCGGGGATGGGATGATATTGTGGCAGGTATAGTCCTATGATTCTTGGTTTCATTGTTGCTTTCTGTTTACCGTTTATAGCATAACCGGCTCTCGGTGGGGCTACGGCGGGCAAAGTTACTCAGATTTCCCGATATGGCCAAATTTTCATGCAGAAAACTTACTCTGTCGTCATTCGGCTACAGCTGTTTCATCACTTTGGCGGGAATACCTGCTGCCACACTGTAGGCGGGAATGTCGTGGGTGACGACGCTGTTGGCCCCGACAATGGCGCCGTCGCCGATGGTGACACCTGACATCACACACACATTGGTACCCAGCCACACGTTGTTGCCTATGACGACGGGGCCTTTGCTGCTGATTGGACGGCTGTCGGGCGGCAGTTGCATCTGCTGGCGAAGCGATGTGCCGTGAGCGTTGTCGGTGATGAGCACGTGGGTCCCGGTCAGCAGGTTGTCGCCGATGCTGATTTGGCGGAATGCCGTAATATGGCATCCCCGGCGCAGCGTGCAGTGGTTGCCTATTGTTATGCGTGGCTTTTCAGGGCCTCCCTGCCATGCGGTCAGTTCCAGGCCAGGCTCTAAGAGGGTGTCTTCGCCTACAGTGACAAACTGAAGCCCTTCCAGCCGCGTCGGCTTCCATCGGAGCGTGGACGAGCGTCCGAAACTGGCAAACCTGCGCGTCAGGTAGCCGGTGTATATCTTGTCGCGTACGTAGGTCAGCACCCGTGAGGCCGTGCCGGGCCACAGCAGCGACAGCAGCCGGCCTATGGACAGGAGTACGGTGTTAACGGTTTTCTTCATACTTCTTCAGCGGAAATTTCTGTAACAGTACATCATGATATCTGAGGTACACATAGAGCAGGATGAAGACGACCATCTTCAGGTTCAGCCCGTCTGAGTACATGAACAGCGTCATGCCACCCTGCATGCAGATACACATGGTAAAGTAGACGGCCAGCAGCTGGTGCAGCTTGATAGTACCGTCGCGCGGGCGGATGACGGTAAGTATATAAAGGTTGAACACTATGAAGATGACAACGGCTGCCACCGGCCCGAAGTCGAGCACGAAGTCGCCGACAAAGGTGGTGAAGTAGTAGTCGTCTATTTCAAGCTTGGTATATTTGGCGCGCCGCTCGTTATAGTTCTTTGGCGTGTCAGGGTCTATGAGGCGCTTGAACAGGTTGAAGGTGCGGTCGCCGTAACGTATGCCGCCGGCGTTGAGCACCGAGTTGTTGAAGTAGATGCTGCCCTGACCAATGTACCAGTTGATGAATCCGCCCACGCCGATGTTGCCGTCGCGCTCGCCGAACCTGCTCACCGTAATGGCGCCAATAGGCAGGGCGATAATTATGGCTGCAACGGCAGAGACAGTCTGTACGACCTTGTTGATGCGCGGAGCCATGTAGCGGCGGAAGAGCAGATAGCCCACGACAACTGTCAGGGCGCAGGTGATGACGATGCCGCGCTGGCCCTTGGTGACGGGTATCACCATGCCTATGAACACGGCTATGATCATGGCTGTGATGAACAGCGGGTTCTTCTTCTTCAGCGTCAGCAGGTAGAAGGTCAGAAACACGCCGCAGTCGAAGACCATGTTGAAGAGCACCGCCGTCAGGTTGTTGATAGTTGAGCCGGCGTCGCGAACCTCTTCTATATGTTCCGAGTAGGCTTCCTGACCGGCGTCGGCGTTAAGGAACAGGCCTACAATGCCTTCGCTGAAATTGGAAACCAGCCCCGGCAGCTGCAATAGTCCGCACAGGATAATGATGAAGCAGGGCACTATTAGCACGCGGGTCCGTGGTGGCTCTATGCGCTCGGGGGGCGACAGGTGATGATAGATGGTCGGCGTGAGAGCTATCATGAGCATGACATACAGATAAATGTATGGGAAGAGCCGCAACTCGTCGTAGATGAAGAAATCGTCGGCCAGCGTCAGCAGCGAGAATATGCCGTAGCCTATGTAGCTTGCAATGATGGCAGTGCCGGCATCTATCTGTCGGTTGCGGTGCTGATACCATAACAGTGTCAGAATCCATGCGGCAAGGTATAGGGAGGCGAGTATGTAGTCCGTCATGGCCGGGGCGTGTTAGAGGTTGACGACTTCTGGCGGTTTCTGACCATGCTGACGAGCAGCTGCCTTTCCTGCTTGTCAATGCCAAACAGCAGCACGCACAGCACCGTGGTAGCCACGGAGGCTGCGGCTACAACCACCGTGCGCAGCACAGGAGTGATAATCCGTGCGTGGAGGCTGGCTGCCACCGCCGCAGTGATGACCGCTACGAGCAGGGCGGGCAGCACCAGTGCCGCGACGTAGTGGCGCATGGAGAAGGGGGGGTAGTAGTGCTGCAGGCACAACAGCCTGACCACATGGGCCGCTATGCAGGTGCCTGTCATGGCGTAGAACACGCTGTGAGGCGGCTGCCCCGACCTGAAAAGTATATAGGTGAGGGGAAGGCACATCAGTGTGACACTTTCTACCGGCAGGTGGTACTGCCTGATGTAGCCGGAGGCCTGCATGACAACCGTCAGCGGACCGCTGAGCGCCATGCAGACGACAAAGACGATGATAAGCCGTGCAAACAGGATGTCCTGCTGAGTGACGTCGACCAGCCAGAGTGTGAGGATGAAGTCCATCTCCATGAACAGCGGGACGCTAACGAGAATCATCATGTAGGCAATGAACTTGTTGCTGGCGTCGAACAGGTGGTTGAGGTGGTCAAACTGACGGGCGGCGTAGGCCTTGATCATGGGCGGGCGCAGGGTTAGGAGCATGCTGTTGCTCAGGGCGTTGAAGGCATTGTAGATTTGCTGGGCAATGGCAAAGGGAACGGTGGCCAAGGGGCCGAACACCATGTCGAGCAGGATGATGCTCCCTTGAAACATGCCGACGTTCGACACTGAGCCCAGCATCGTCCAGCCGGAGAAGGAAATGAGCTTGCGGTAGAGCTGACGGTCGGTCACCCGCCGGTATCGACATTCCTTGTATCTGTGGAGTCCGATGGCTGCATAGGCACACAGCGTCAGCAGTGCCACGGCGAACAGTGCCGCTGCATAGAACACCAGCCCGTCGGCACTTGTCTGGCTGACCAGCCAGGCTGCCACCATCTTGAGCGTCACCTCGATGATGGAGATGACGGCATAGAAGTTGGCATCCTCATTGGCGAAGATGGCTGCCGTGAAGGGTATCTGGGCCAGCGAGCAGATGAATGTGCCCAAAGCCAGGTGATAGGCGCTGAAGGCGGCTGCCGTCCGGTCCGGGGGTATCACCAGGTGGGTGTCGGCAAACCAAAGGCCCACCGTCTCCATGAACACGAAAAGGCACAGCGACAGTGCTGCGACGATGTTGACGCTGGCGGTGAAGATTTCCGTCTGGCGTTCGGCCCGCTGCTCGCCGATGGCATACGAGTAGAACCGCTGTATGGAAAGGGCGAGGACCGTGTTGAAGAAAACGGCAGTGGTGACAAACCCCGCTATGGTGTTGTAAATGCCGTAGTCCTGTTTGCCCAGCGAGTTCAGTATGATGCGGAGGATGAACAGGTTGAGGATGGTGACAACAAAAATGCGTACGAACAGCAACAAAGTGTTTGTTGCTATGCGCTTCGACTCATTAGTAGTGGTCTCGTTTCTCAACTTGCAGACGATTCGATGGGGGAAACTTTACTGTTGCTTGCTGCCAGGCACTATGATGTCGCGCAGCACGTAGATGGCGGTCCCTATAAACGTGAGCAGCACCATAAGCGCAACGAAGATCATACGCTTAGGTCCCGTAGGCTTCACGGGCACCGAGGCGCCTTTCAGCACGGTGAAGGCGGGCGTCCGCTCCTGGACTTTGGCCTTGGCGGCCTCCAGCTGGGTGTTCATGGTGGTATAGGCATTGAACTTCAGCTGCATGTCGTTCTCCATGTCCTCCAGTTTGAGCTCCACGCTGCGCAGGGCCAATTTGGTGTTGGCGTCCGACAGGCTTCCATACTTCTGGCGGGCCTTCTCGTATTCCTGTCTGGCCTCTGCTGCCAGCTTCTTGTAGTAGTCGTAGTCTATGCGCGCCTTGTTGGTGCGGTAGCTGGTGATGAAGGCCTGTAGCCGCATGGTGACCGAGTCGGCCAGCGACTTGGCTATCAGTCCGTCCTGGGCGGTGACGTTGATGGTGATGACGCCTGTCTTCTTGTCGGTGCTGAGCTTTATGTTGTCGCGCGCTGCGGCCATGATGCCGTCTTCCCTGCGCGACAGGTAGTAGGGGTCGTAGCCCGCCTGCGAGCCTCCCTGCTCCGACTTGGGCAACAAGTCCAACAGCCATTTGACGGGATAGTGCCACCAGGGGTACGACTGGTGGTTGGCCAGATAGTCGTGGTAGTCTGTGTCGATTTCACCGTCGGCGCTCTTGACTTTGACCGTGAAGAGGCTGGCCACGAAGCCGTTGTCATCCATGAGGTCAGGGTAGAGTAGGGGGTTGATGGCGTCGGTGGTCTGCATCTCGCCCAGGTCGAATCCGAATGACGAGGCTATGGAACTGAGCGCGCCGCTGGCGCTGGAGTTGTCTATCTCTGGGGCGAGGCAGGACTCTGTAGTATAGGTACGCGGAATGCATACGATGTAGGCGCATGACAGGATGAAGGCTGCGGGCAACGTCTTGTAGAAGATTTTCCTGTGGCTCCAAACCTGCCTGAAAACCTGCTTCCAGTCTACGCCGATGGTGTATTCTTTGTAGTTCTCTTCCATGCTGTTGATACCTTGTTTACTTGATGAGGTTGGCAATAGTCGCTATCATGGTGGCTATCGACGCGGTGGAGGTGCCTATGCTCAGCCATTCCGTCAGGCCGAGGGGGCGCTTCTTGGCCTTCGTGGGCACCACAATCTGGCAGCCGGGGGCGGGGCGGTGCTTACGGTCAGCCTTGGCCACCATGCCGTTCATGTAGATGATGATGGTCTGGCTGCGCTTGCCGGTAGAGCTGATGCCGCCGGCCAGGTCGAGGTAGTAGTCGGCCTTCTCGCCCGCCTTGTAGCGCACGGTGTTGGGGTAGAGCACCTCGCCGTTGATGGTGACGGTGCTGACGTAGCGGGGCACGATGATGCGGTCGCCCTCACGCAGGAAGGGGTCGTCGTCGCTGCCGGGGTTGGCCAGTGCCTTGTCCAGCTCTATGGCTACGGGGAAGGTGGTCATCGTCACCAGCTTCTTCACGTCGATAGAGTCGCTGCCAGAGTTGCGCTGGGCGGTGCGCAGCATGGTCTCCATCTGTTCGCGCTCCTCTTGGGTCATCTTTCTCAGCAGCTTGGCGCCTTCGGGATAGGCGCGCTCGGTCAGTCCGCCGGCCTGCCTGATGATCTCACTCAGGCGCTGGCGGCTGCTGGTCAGGGTGTAGTTGCCCTTGAACTGCACCTCGCCATCGACGGTGACGTTCTGCTGCTCGTTGTATTTGGGGCTGCGGCGCACGTAAATCTCGTCGTAGGGCTGCAGCGTAAACTGCTTGCCGCTCTCTATCTTGAAGTCCTGGTCGATGCTGAAGCTGTAGGTGAAGGCCAGTGTGTCGCTGGCCTCTGTGGCGTCGGCGTCAATGATGCGGCGGGCTATGTCCACCTTGGCCAGCGAGGCGGCATTGGTCAGTCCGCCGGCCTGCAGGATGGCATCTTCCACCGTCTGGTTGGCGGCATATTTGTAGGTTCCCGGATAGGTCACCTCGCCGTGTATGGTGATGGTCTTGTCGGCCTCCTTCTCCTCGTTGCTGGCTATGTAGAGCACGTCCTCGTTCTTGATGGGCATGTCGGGCACGGTGCCCTCGAGTATGCCGTTGATGTCGACGCTGACCATTTCCAGTGAGCGGTCGGGGCGTGTGCGGTGCATGACGCCGTGCTGGCCAATGGCGGCCTCGGTCAGTCCGCCGGCAGCCTCTACCAGTGCCTTGACGGTGCCTATGTGGCCGCCCACCTGGTACATGCCGGGGCGGAACACGGCACCGATGACCTGGGCCATGTTCTGGTAGCGCACGATGGTGGAGTCAACGCTGATGGAGTCTTCGTCCATGAGCTTGAAGTCGTTCATGTCAAACTCGCCCACGTTGAACACCGAGTACTGCTGGCCGGCCTTGCGGTGTACGCGGATGGACTTGGTGAATGCGTCGCCCGTGAATCCGCCGGCATAGCGCAGCAGCGTGGCGGCACTCTCGGTTTTCGTCATCTCGTAGTACATGGGGCGTTTCACCTTGCCCGTGATGCACACCAGCGACTCGTAGGGGCCGACGGTGATGATGTCGTTGTCCTGCAGG
>CAMNJY010000010.1 GCA_946541745.1 uncultured Prevotellaceae bacterium | reverse complement strand
TGGGCGTCGACAAGTCGATACCTCAGAAGGATGTGAAGAAGGCCTACCTGAAACGTGCCAAGCAGTTCCATCCCGACCTTCACCCAGACGACCCGAAGGCGAAGGCCAAGTTCCAGGCGCTGAACGAGGCCTACGACGTGATCGGCGACCCCGAGAAACGCAAGAAGTACGACCAGTATGGTGAGCAATGGCGGATGGCCGACCAGATGGGCGGCGGCGGCTTTGGGGGCTTCGGCGGCGGTAGTGGCGGCGGCAACCCCTTCGAGGGGTTCGACTTCTCGAACTTCACCAATGGCGGTGGCGGCGGTTTCTCGTCGTTCTTCGAAAACCTCTTCGGCGGTGGCGGCGGGTCGGGTGCTTTCAGCGGTTTCGGACGCCAGCAGGGGCCTCGTGAGTCGCAGGCCACCGTCTCTATCGATATGTACACCGCGCTGCTCGGCGGCGAGGTTATCGTCCAGGTAGGCACGTCCAAACTGCGGTTGAAGATAAAACCCGGCACCCAGCCCGGCTCAAAGGTGCGGCTGCGCGGAAAGGGTCAGGGTGGGGGCGACCTCATTATCACCTACCAGGTGACGCTGCCTACCACGCTGACCGACCGTCAGCGCGAGTTGCTGCGTCAGATGCAGCTGTCATGATGGCAGTGTGATTTTTTTCTCGCCACGCGTGCGTGTGTATATCCTTTAGTTAAACGCAAAAGGGAGACCCTTTCGAGTGAAAGGGCCTCCCTTTTGGAAAAACGGGACCAGAAGCGTTCGGCCGATGGCCCGTCTTACTTTCGAGGTATCTGTTTGAGTATGGCCAGCAGGTGGTCCCACACCATCTGGACGGTAGGTATGTGCAGACGCTCGTCGGGCGTGTGAACAAAACGCAGGGTGGGGCCGAAACTTACCATGTCGAGGTTGGGGTAGCGCTCGGAGAAGAGGCCGCATTCGAGTCCGGCGTGGATGCCGCGCACGACGGGCGTCTTGCCGAACAGCTGTTTGTAGGTGTCAACCACAATCTCTGTCAGCTTGGAGTCGGCCCGCATTTTCCAGGCCGGATAGCCGTCGCTGCTGACCGCCTTGGCGCCGGCGAGTTCAAAGACGGCCTGGATGGTGGCGCACATGTTGTCGAGGTTCGACATCACGTTGGAGCGCTGGCTCGACAGGATGTTGATTTCGCTGTCAGTGGTGTGGATGCTGGCAATGTTGCTCGAAGTCTCGACCATGCCGCCGAGGGCTTCATCCTGACAGATGGCGTAGACACCGTTGTCGACAGCCTGGACGGCCCATACGAAGCGCCGGGCCACCTCCGGGTCGATGACGGTCTGCGGGTCGGCACTCTCCATGAGCCACTGCATCTGTGTATCGGTGACGTGGAACTCGTCTTCCACCTCGGCGCTGAAGACGTTCCAGTCGGCTCTCACATTCTCTTTCACATCGTTGGGCACGGCTATGACAAACTCGCCGTCGCGGGGGATGGCGTTGTGGAGCTTGCCGGAGTGGAACTGTGAAAGGCACACTCCGCTGTAGCGGCGCATGGTCTGGAAGAGGAAACGGGCCAGGATCTTGATGGCGTTGGCGCGCTTCTTGTTGATGTCGTCGCCGGAATGTCCGCCTACCAGTCCCTTCAGCTGTCCGCGCAGGAAGAAAGAGCCGGCAGGAGCCTGCTGGCGCTGGAAGGTGAACCGGGCCTGGGTGTTGCGGCCGCCGGCACAGCTGACAAAGATTTCACCCTCGTCCTCGGAGTCGAGGTTGATGAGGTAGTCGCCGGTCATGAAACCGGCCTTCATGCCCTCGGCGCCTGTCAGTCCCGTCTCCTCGTCGCGGGTGAAGACGCACTCTATGGGGCCGTGCTCTATGTTGTCGGCGTCGAGGATGGCCAGCTCGATGGCGCAGCCTATACCGTCGTCGGCGCCCAGGGTGGTGCCTTCGGCCGTCAGCCATTCGCCGTCAACATAGGTGCGGATGGGGTCGTGGTCGAAGTCGAACTCCACGTCTACCAGCTTGTCGCATACCATATCCATGTGGCTTTGCAGGATGACGGTCTGCAGCTGTTCGTATCCCTTGGTGGCCGGTTTGCGTATGATGACGTTGCCGGTCTCGTCCACCTGTGTGTCGAGGCCGCGGCTTTCGCCCCAGTTCTTCAGGTACTCAATCATTTTCTCCTCGCGCTTGGAAGGGCGCGGAATCTCGTTGATCTTCGCAAACTGTTGGAAGACAACGGCGGGTTGCAGTTCGTTCTTATTCATTTTCTTCAGGTTTGGTGTTAGTGGATAATGTGTCCTTGGGTGGTGTGGCCGCCGGTGACGGGTCGGGCAGGGGCTTCTTGCGCCTGATGCCCATAAAGTCGTGGAAGCCGTTGAAGTCTTTTTTCATGATGATGCCTACGCCCTGCGTGTTCAGGCTCGAACGTGTGAAGTAGCGGTCGTTGGTCTGGTTGTAGACCTTCAGGGCCATGTTGCCGTTGGGGAACAGCAGGTAGCGCACGTCAAAGTCGCCTATGAAGGAGGGCGAGGCCTGGGTGGCATTGTCGCGGTAGCCGAACTGCCCGTTGATGAGCAGGCGGTTGTTGAGCATACGGCCGTTGACGATACCCTCATACTCGGCATTGTTCCAGCCCTCGGTGCCGGTAGAGATGTTGGCACCGAAATTCCAGTCGTCGTTCTTGACGAACTGGTTGATGACGCTGTTGATTTGCGACGACAGGGTGCCCGAGAGGAACGACTGCATGGCCAGCGATGTCTGGTCTTGCTGTTGCTGGTTGGCGTTGTTCTGTCCCTGGCTGTAGAACCGTCCTATGCCCAGTAGGTAGAGCACCTGCTGGTTCATCTCCTGCTGTGACGACAGCAGCGAGCGCACCATCTGTTTCTCGTCGCTGTTGACGTTGGGCATATCGAGGTCGAAGGTGACCTGTGGGGCAGAAGGCTGGCCGCCGATGTTCATCAGGCAGACCACGCGGACGGTGTTTGACGAGAAAGAGTTGCCTAACTGCAAGTCGCTGAGAGACACGCCGTTGACGGTGTACTGGGCCTGCAGGTTGAGGGCTGCCGAGTAGGGGTCGCCGCCGAAGACGATGGTGCCTCCTGACTGGAACTGGAAGTTCTTCTTGATGATGTTCTGTATGGTGATGTCGTAGGTGCCGTGGTCTACGGTGTAGGTCCCAAACATGTTGAAGGCTCCCTTATTATAGTAGGTGGCCTGCAGCGCCCCGCTGCCGCCGAGGTTGATATAGTCGTTGGTCTGGGCATCCATGAGCAGCCGCAGGGTGGCGTCGGGAATGACGTTGATGTGGAAGCTCATGTAGATGTTGGAGTCGTCCTGCGGCTCGTCGGTATGGCTGGTTTCCCGTTGCCCGGTGGGCTGCGACTGCCAGGTGATGAACTCCTGGTCGGAAATGGCGTCAGGGTTGGCGGCGTTGTACACGAAGACGGTGTTCTTGAGTGGCGTGACGTCACAGTCTATGTGTACATCGTTGCCCTTCATGCTGATGTCCACGCTGCCGGAGGCCAAAACGGTGCCGTAGAAGGAGTTGTCGCCGAAGTCGTGGAAATCGTAGGCCAGCAGCTCGTCGGTGTCTACACGCAGGTCGAGGCTCAGGTTGGTCAGGTCCTGGTGGCGGATGGCGCCTGACAGGTAGGCCACATTATTATATTTGTCGTAGATGGGAAGGCGGTTGAGCTGAATCTCGTTGTAGACCATCGTCACCGTGTCCTGCTTCAGGGTGTAGGTAGTGTTCAGCGGCGTGATGGTGGCCTGTCCGTCAACGACCAGTTGTCCCGTCAGGTTGATGGCCGACAAGGGCCCGGCCAGCCGCAGCTCGCCGTTGGCGTTGCCGGTGATGTGCGAGATGAACGACTCGGTGTACGTGTGCATGAAGTCCAGGTAGGAGCCCCGTGCGGTAATGGCCAGGTCGATGAAGTCCTTCTCGGGCGAGACGTAGCCGTTGATATAGGTGGTGGCCTCCGGGCCGTCGTTGGCCGTAGCCCTGATGTCTATCTGCTGGTCGGCCTTGTTCCAGTCCACATGCGCCGTGAGCGTGCCCATGCGTCCGTTCTCGAAGGTGAAGTGGTCTACCTTCAGGTTGGCGTGAGCGTCAGGCTCGCTGAAGACGGAGCTGATGGTGGCTGTGCCTGATGCCTGTCCGGCAAAGGCGACGGCATCGAAGCCTACCAGTTCAAGGATATAGGCTACCTCAACGCCGTCGAGCCTGACGGCTACTGAGTCGTTGCTCTGTCTGGAGGCCGTTCCGTCGACGGTGATGTACTGACGGCCGTTGTGGACGGCGAAGTGGTCTATGAGCAGCCGCTTGGTGGAGTAGAGTAGGTCTGAGGGTTCTATCATCCACACGGAGTTGTCTATATAGACATTGGACGGCAGTATGCTGACATGGGCTTCGTCGGCATCGTCATAGTTGCGATAGAAGTGCGACGTCAGGTTCAGGGTGCCGCTGAGCGGCTTCTCCGGATGGTTGTTGTCCCAGCCGATGGCGGCTGTGAGGTTGTTGTCGGCAGCATAGCCAGAGACGTTGAAATCAAAGGGCTGGCCTTCTGAGGGGCAGCTGCTCAGCGCAGCTCTGAACGACAGCGAGTCGGCGGGCGACGTGACGTGCAGACTGCCGTCCTGATAGCGAGAGTCGCCGTAGGTGAACGATGGTGCCTGCAGGTCGACGGTAATCTGGCGTATAGGGTCGTTGACGGTGGCCGTCAGGTTGACAGGCTGGGTAATGTCAAGCTCAACGCCGAACAGCTTCTGCAGCCAGTCGGTCTTGCCCATCGTCAGCTGGAGCGCGAAATTGTTGCTCGACGGTCTGTAGGCCGGCAGTCCGGGCAGGGTGGGGAGCTTTGACCCTACGGCGTTGGCCACGCTCTGAGCAAGGGTGCTGTAGTCAAAGTCGCCTGACAGGTTGGCGTGCGCAAAGTCGCTCTTCAGTACCAGAAAGTGACGGCCGTCGTCAAAACCTGACTCCAACCTGAGAAAGCTCAGCCGGTAGTCCTTCTCAGGCAGGCTGAGATTGTGCAGACTGACCACACCCACGGCGTCGTTCAGCGTGTTGGCCTCAAGGTCAACTTCGAGGCGCGCGCCCACCTTGGGGTCGTCTATTTGCAGCCATCCAGCATACTGTCCGGCGCTGTAGCTGCCGTCCACGGTGATACCCGTGTAGGTGTAGCCTTCATATTCCAGCTTGTCAACGCTGCCCTTTGCGGCAATATGGTCGCGGCTGCCGCTTACGTCCATGCTGGCAGCTACGATGCCCAGCCGGCTGTTCCCGCTCAACAGTCCGGCGTCTATGCCCTCTGTCGTCAAGTGGCCGGTCAACTGTCGGTCGCTCTTCAGTTGCAACTGCATGTCGGCACTGCCGGCGTCGGTCGTTACTTCGGCCTGGGCATGGAGCGTTCCCTCGGTGTCGCCGCCGAAGGTGCCTTTCAGCTGGACGTTGCCTAAGCGCAGCACCTCGTCAGGCAGTTTGGCTATGTTCGCGGATACAAAGCCGATGGTCTCGCCTGCCACATTCAGGTGGTCAACGTTCAACAGCCACGTGTGTCGGCCGTAGGGGCTGCGCCGGGCAGTGCCGTTGGCTGTGAGGGCAAGGCTGCCGTGCCCGTCATCGACGTGCAATCGGTGTATGCTGAGCGTGTTGTCTGTATAGTCAAAGCCGGCATCTACCGTGAGCGTGTGCCGGTAGCTGTGCAGCTGGGGCACCAGGCTGGTGAGGTCTGAGGGGTGGATGTGCGTGTCGGCAATGTGTCCCCCGAAGTGCAGCGTCTGGTCAAAATGGTCCATGTCGTAACTGGCATAGAGGCTGTCGAGGTGAATCCTGGTGGCGGGCAGCTGTAGCTGGAAGTCTTTCAGAATGGCCGTTCGCCGTCCGGCAGCCAGCCTGAAGCCAAGGCGCTTCACGTTCAGGCCCGACTGTTCCATGAAGGTCAGACGCTTCACGTTGATGTTGAGGCTGTCGTCCGTCAGCTTCTTCAGGTTGATGTGGGCGCTGATGTTGGCTATATGGAGGTGGCGGGGATTCAGGCGGCCTGGCGTTTGCGGGGCGTCCCACTCGTTGTAGGCTACCGTTGAGTTTCGCATGATGAAGGAGTTGACGTTCAGGTTGAGCGGCATGCTCGTTGTGGTGTCGTTAGAGGCCAGGGAGTCAATCACGAACTGGAAGTTGGCCTGAGCGTCGTGTGCAGGCTTGTACAGCGTGAGACTGGCACCGAAGACCTGGGCTGACGACACGGCGATGCGCCCCATGGCTATCTGGGCCAGGTCGAGCTTGGCTGTCATGCGCGACACCTTCACCATCTGTTTCCGCTGTTGGTCGTAGATGATGATGTCGTCAAGTATCAGACGGTTGAGAAAACCTAAGTCCACACGTCCCACCCTGACGCTGGTGCCCAGGCTTTGACCTGCCATCTGTGAAAGGCGGGCACCAAGTTCCTCCTGTACGGCGGGGGTGCGTACAGCCATCATGACCACAGCGTACAGACCTACCAAAGTCCATACCGTCCAGTTGATGATATGCTTGAAAACCTTCACTTGTTGTCAGTTAGGGATTGCAAAATGTTGCCTTTTTTCTGATTTGTCGTGCAAAATTACTACAAAAACTTGTGAATGCGTCATTTTTCGGCTATAAATTCTCTGAATATCCATAATTTTTATTAATTTTGCACTCGCTCAACGCAACTATTATAACAAACATTTATATAAATGGCGAATTTAGTGAAGTTACGGAAAGGCTTGGACATTCACCTGCAAGGCAAGGCTGAGGAGAAGAAGATCCAACTGAAATCCAACGGCAAATACGCACTGGTGCCTGACGATTTCGTAGGAGTCACTCCAAAAGTTGTTGTTCGCGAGGGTGACCATGTCAAAGCCGGGGATGCGCTGTTTCTTAACAAGCAGTACCCCGAGGTTAAGTTTGCCTCACCTGTCAGCGGCGTGGTCCGCGAGGTGGTGCGTGGCGAACGCAGGAAAGTGCTCTGTATCAGGGTTGATGCCGATGCCCAACAGAAGTCAGTAGATTTCGGCAAGAAGGATGTTGGCAAACTTGACGGCAAGGCTGTTTGCGAGGCTCTGCTCGAAGCAGGTATCTTTGGGTATATCAATCAGTTGCCTTATGCTGTCTCAACCAATCCTTCTGTGGCTCCAAGGGCTATCTTTGTCTCCGCTCTGCGCGACAAGCCCTTAGCCGCAGACTTTGATTTCGAGGTGAAGGGGCAGGAGCAGGACTTCCAGACGGGACTCACGGCTCTGTCGAAAATTGCCAAGACCTATTTGGGTGTTGGCGTGGGCTCGCCCTTAGAGCAGATGAAGAACGTTGAGGTGAACGTGTTTGACGGCAAGTGCCCCGCCGGCAATGTGGGTGTCCAGGTGAACAACGTGGCACCCGTGAACAAAGGCGAGGTGGTGTGGACCATCGGCGACCCTACGGTGGTGCTCTTCATAGGTCGCCTGTTCAATACGGGCAAGGTCTGCCTGCGCCGTACGGTGGCTCTCTGCGGCAGCGAGGTCAGGCAGCCGGCCTACGCAGACATGTTGGTGGGCGAGGAACTTTCAACGCTCCTGTCCAACAGTTATGACAGTCAGCATTCGGTGCGCATCATCAATGGCAACGTGCTGACGGGATGTCCTACCACCAAAGATGGTTTCCTCGGTGCTCATTCCAGTGAGATAACAGTTATACCTGAGGGTGACCAGGCTGACGAAATGCTGGGCTGGATCATGCCCCGCCTGAAGCAGTTCTCGGTCAGCCGCAGCTACTTCTCATGGCTCTTTGGCAAGCGCGACTATGCCCTCGATGCACGTATCAAGGGCGGCGAGCGCCACATCATCATGAGCGGCGAGTATGACCGTGTGTTGCCGATGGACATCTACGGCGAATACCTCATCAAGGCAATCATCAGCGGCGACATCGACCGTCAGGAGGCCTTGGGTATCTACGAGGTCAGCCCCGAAGACTTTGCTTTGGCAGAGTTCGTGGATTCATCGAAGCTGGAGTTGCAACGCATTGTGCGTGAGGGTCTTAATATTTTACGTAAAGAAAACGCATAAGACTTATGAAAGCATTAAGAAACTATCTTGACAAGATAAAGCCGAACTTTGAGCCTGAGGGTAAGCTTCATGCCTTCCGCTCCATTTTTGACGGCTTTGAGACCTTCCTTTTCGTGCCTAACGACACGGCAAAGGCCGGCAGCGTGAACATTCACGATGCCATAGACTCGAAGCGCATTATGAGTATGGTGGTCATAGCCCTCATGCCGGCTATGCTGTTTGGTATGTATAACGTGGGCTACCAGAACTTCCTGGCAGCAGGCACACTGGCCGACGCTTCGTTCTGGGAGATTTTCTGTTTCGGATTCCTGGCCGTGCTGCCCAAGATTCTGGTCTCCTACATCGTTGGCCTGGGCATAGAGTTTGCCTGGGCACAGTGGAAGGGCGAGGAAATCCAGGAGGGCTACCTCGTCTCGGGTATCATCATCCCGCTCATCATACCCATTGGCTGTCCGCTGTGGATGCTGGCACTCGCCTGCGCTTTCAGCGTCATTTTCTGTAAAGAAATTTTTGGCGGTACGGGTATGAACATCTTCAACCCGGCCATTGCCGCCCGTATGTTCCTCTTCTTCGCCTATCCGTCGAAGATGACAGGCGACAGCGTCTGGGTGGCTCAGGACGCTATCTTCGGACTGGGCAACACCCTGCCCGACGGGTTCACTGCCGCCACTCCGCTCGGACAGATGGCGCAGGGCGTGACGCCCGACACGAGCCTCTGTGAGATGGCCCTCGGCTTCATTCCGGGCAGTATCGGTGAGACCTCCCTGATTGCTATTGCCATCGGTGCCTGCATCCTGCTCTGCACGGGTATTGCCTCTTGGCGCACCATGTTGAGCGTATTTGTGGGCGGTGCCGTGATGGCCTGCGTCTTCGAGCAGACGGGGCAGTCAATGACGTGGTGGCATCACTTTGTGCTGGGTGGTTTCGCCTTCGGTGCCGTCTTCATGGCTACCGACCCTGTCACCTCCTGCCGCACGCAGACGGGCCAGTACATCTATGGCTTCCTCATAGGAGCGATGGCTATCATCATACGAGTGATGAATGCCGGTTATCCCGAGGGCATGATGCTCGCCATCTTCTTTGGTAATATGTTTGCTCCAACAATCGACCACTTCATCGTGGAGCGTAATATCTCAAAACGTTTAAAGAGAGGAGGTATCAAATGAAACTGAATACAAACTCGAACTCGTACATTATTATATATAGTGCGATACTTGTGGTCATCGTAGCCTTCCTGCTGGCTTTCGTCTATCAGGCACTGAAGCCGATGCAGGATGCCAACGTGGCCCTCGACGTGAAAAAGCAGATACTCTACTCGCTCAACATCCGCGACCTTGACGGTGCCGAGGCTGAAGCCAAGTATGCCGAGGTGGTGAAGCAGGAAGGCGAGATAGACGGACAGAAGTGCTATACTTGTGAGGTTGACGGACAGGAAATCGTTGTCGCCAGTCTGAAAGGAATGGGTCTTTGGGGCGGCATCAGCGGTTATGTCTCTGTCAAGGGCGACGGCACCGTCTATGGCGCTTATTTCAATCATGAGAGTGAGACGGCAGGACTGGGTGCAGAGATAAAAGACTCACAGGCCTGGCAGGAGAAATTCATCGGCAAGAAGATTTTCGACGAGAACGGCAATGTGGTGCTCTCCGTAGTGAAGAAAGTTGAAGACCCTGCCACTCAGGTTGATTGCGTGACTGGTGCCACACTTACCTCTAACGGTGTCGACGCTATGCTGAAGGACGGTCTGAAGAATTTTAATCTAAAGAAGGAGGAGTAAAGTTATGGCATTATTCAGTAAACAAAATAAGGAGGTTTTTACCAACCCGCTAAACGTTGACCATCCTATCCTGGGACAGGTGCTGGGCATCTGCTCGGCGCTGGCTGTAACGGCTCAGCTCAAGCCCGCCATCGTGATGGGCCTGGCCGTGACGGTGATTACGGCTTTCTCGAACGTTATCATTTCTATCATCCGCAACACCATCCCCACCCGCATCCGCATCGTGGTGCAGCTGGTGGTTGTGGCCGCGCTGGTGACCATCGTATCGCAGATTCTGAAGGCTTTCGCCTACGACGTGAGCGTTCAGCTCTCGGTCTATGTCGGTCTGATTATCACCAACTGTATTCTCATGGGCCGTTTGGAGGCCTTTGCCATGATGAACAAGCCCTGGCCCTCGTTCCTCGACGGTGTGGGCAACGGTCTGGGCTATGCCATGATTCTGGTCATCGTGGGTGCCGTGCGTGAGTTTCTTGGCCGCGGCTCGCTGCTGGGCTTCCAGCTCATCCCCGACGCCTGCTACGACATGGGTTACGTGAACAACGGCATGATGACGATGCCGGCTATGGCACTCATCCTCGTCGGCTGTGTGATATGGGTACATCGTGCATACTTTTATAAGGAGAAATAAACTACGAATTATACGAATGATACAAATGTTACGAGTGATACGAATTATGCGGATGATGCGAATTAAGCGGATGATGCGGTTCGAAAATTAGTAAAATTCGTCAAATTCGTAGTAGAAAAAAAAGAAAGAATATGGAACACGCAATAAGTCTTTTATTCCGGTCCATCTTTGTGGACAATATGATTTTCGCCTTCTTCCTCGGCATGTGCTCCTACCTGGCCGTGTCGAAGACGGTGAAGACCTCGCTGGGCCTCGGACTGGCCGTGACCTTCGTGCTCACTGTCACCGTGCCCGTGAACTACCTGCTGCAGACCAAGGTGTTAGGGCCTGACTGCCTTGTGGAGGGTGTCGACCTGAGTTACCTCTCGTTTATCCTCTTCATTGCCGTCATTGCCGGTATGGTGCAGTTGGTAGAGATGACTGTCGAGAAATACTCGCCCTCGCTCTACGCCGCACTGGGTATCTTCCTGCCGCTGATAGCTGTGAACTGCGCCATCATGGGCGCTTCGCTCTTCATGCAGCAGCGCATCCTGATGGACCCCTCCAACTCGCAGGCCATCACCTCCGTCTGGGATGCCATCATCTACGGCTTCGGCTCCGGTATTGGCTGGGCCCTGGCTATCGTGGCCATGGGTGCCATCCGCGAAAAGATGCAGTATTCGGATGTGCCAAAGCCCCTTCAGGGCCTCGGCATTGTGTTTATCACCGTCGGCCTGATGGCTATGGCCATGATGTGCTTCAGCGGACTGAACATATAAAATTGAAGAATTGAAAAATTGAAGAATTGAAAATATGGCTCAGTTTATTGCAATTAGTATAGGAGTATTCCTCTCGTTGATCATCCTCGTGGTGATCGTCCTGTTGGTGGCCAAGAAGTACTTGTCGCCGTCAGGCAATGTGAATATAGAAATCAACGGCAACCGTACCATCAACGTGCCCCAGGGAGCATCGCTCATGTCTACGCTTAATGAGAACGGCGTCTTCCTGCCCTCTGCCTGCGGTGGTAAGGCCAGCTGCGGTCAGTGCAAGGTGCAGGTGCTTGAGGGGGGCGGCGAAATCCTTGACTCAGAGAAGCCCCACTTCTCGCGTAAGGAAATCAAGGCCGGTTGGCGCTTGGGGTGCCAGTGCAAGGTGAAGGGCGACCTGAAGATTCATGTCGACGAGTCGATTCTCGGCGTCAAGGAGTACGAGTGTACCGTCATCTCCAACAAGAACGTGGCTACCTTCATCAAGGAGTTCAAGGTGCAGCTGCCCCCGGGTGCGCACATGGACTTCCTGCCCGGCTCGTATGCCCAAATCAAGATTCCCGCATTCGACTGCATCGACTATAACGACTACGACCGCGACCTCATCACGCCGGAGTATGTGCCGTCGTGGGAGAAGTTCAAGATGTTCGACCTGAAGTGTAAGAACCCCGAGCCCACCATACGTGCCTACTCTATGGCCAACTATCCGGCAGAGGGCGACGTGTTCATGCTGACGGTGCGTATTGCCACGCCGCCCTTCAAGCCCGACCGCTCAGGCTTTATGGACGTCAACCCCGGTATCGCTTCGTCGTACATCTTCTCGCTCAAGCCGGGTGACAAGGTGATTATGAGTGGTCCTTACGGCGACTTCCATCCCCATTTTGATTCCAAGAAGGAGATGATATGGGTAGGCGGTGGTGCCGGAATGGCACCGTTGCGCGCACAGATTATGCACATGACGAAGACCCTGCACACCACCGACCGCGAGATGCACTACTTCTACGGTGCCCGCGCCTTGAATGAGGTATTCTATCTCGACGACTTCCTCGGTTTGGAGAAGGAGTATCCCAACTTCCACTTCCACCTGGCCCTTGACCGTCCCGACCCCGCCGCCGATGCTGCCGGCGTGAAGTACACGCCGGGTTTCGTCCATCAGGTGATGCTCAACACCTATCTGAAGGACCACGAGGCCCCGGAGGATATCGAATACTACATGTGTGGCCCCGGCCCGATGTCGAAGGCCGTCGTCGCCATGCTCGACTCGCTCGGCGTGGAACCCGAAAGCATCATGTACGATAACTTCGGCGGATAAAGTAAGATGATTCAACTTTCTCAAGTTGAGGAGTCAGAAGGAATTAGAAGGAATTAGAAGGAGTTAGAAGGAGTCAGAAGGAGATAAAAAGGAGTTAGAAGTCAAATGACTGACAACGACAATAACCTCTGAAGCTTGCAGAGAGCCAGACTAATGACATCTAACTACATGAGGCCAAAGGCCGATATCTCCTTCAAACTCCTTCTGACTCCTTAACTTGAGAATACTTAATTTTCCCTAATTCCTTTTGCCGTTTGGCAGAAAATCAGTAACTTTGCACTCCAAATGAAGATGAAAATGGTGATAACAGCCTGCATGGCGCTCGCTTTGAGCAGTTGTGCGGGCGAATTTAATAAGGTGTTCAAGTCGCAAGACTATGACTACCGCTACGAGTTTGCCAAGCAGTGCTTCGCTCAGGGCAAGTATGGGCAGGCTGTCACCCTGCTTCAAGACATGGTGACGGTGATGAAGGGTCACAACGGGGGCGACAACGCCCAGGAGAGCCTCTATATGCTGGCCATGGCCGAATACATGTCGGGCGACTATGAGAGTGCTGCCCAGACGTTCCGCAAGTACACAACCTCATATCCCAAGGGCATCTACGTGGAGAAGGCCTCCTTCTACGTGGGCGAGTCGCTCTATGAGAGTGCCCCTGAGCCTCGACTCGACCAGTCGCCTACGAACGGTGCCATCAACGCCTACCAGCAGTTTCTGGACCTTTTCCCCGACTCTGAACTGCGCCCGGAGGCCCAGCGCAAGCTGTTCGAACTGCAGGACAAGCTCATCATGAAGGAATACCTCAACGCCAAGCTCTACTTCAACCTTGGCGGCTATTTCGGCAATATCAACGACAACAACGAGAGCAACTACACGGCCTGCATCATCACTGCGCAGAACGCCCTGAAGTATTACCCGTTTACGAGTCTGCGCGAGGACTTCTCGCTGCTCATCATGAAGAGCAAGTTCCAGCTGGCTGAGAACAGCTCTGAGGAGAAGCTGATAGACCGCTACCGCGATGCCGAGGACGAGTGCTACGGCTTCATCAACGAATTTCCGGACTCCAAGAACAAGGAGCTGGCCGAACGCTACATTGCCAAGTGCAAGAAAGTGGTGGGCGACTGAGGGGGATGATTGATGATTGAAAATTGTAAATCGCTAAATCGTAAATCAAAAATAGTAAATCGTAAATAGCTAAATAGTAAATACAAAAGATGGATTACAAGAAATCAAAAGCACCGGTGAACACCGTTACCCGCAACGTGATGGACTTATGCCAGGACACCGGCAACATTTATGAGAGTGTGGCTATTATCGCCAAGCGCGCCAACCAGATTTCGCTCCAGATTAAGGAAGACCTGAGCAAGAAGCTGGCCGAGTTTGCCAGCTACAACGACTCGTTGGAGGAGGTCTTTGAAAACCGTGAGCAGATAGAGATTTCGCGCTACTACGAGAAGTTGCCCAAGCCCACGTTGCTGGCTACTCAGGAGTTTATCGACAACCAGGTGTACTGGCGCGACCCCGTGAAAGAGCAGAAGGAGAAGGAGGCTGCCGCCGAGACGTTATGATACAGCGCAAACAAACACTCTTCCTGCTGATAGCCAGTGTGCTGGCATTGGTGTGCTTCTTTGTGAGGCTGCAGTGGATTGACGCCCTGCAGGTGGTGTCGGCAGCATTGTCGGCCTATACCATTTTTGAGTACCGTCGTCGCATGTTTCAGGCCCGCCTCTGTCTGGCAGGCCTGATGGTGATTTTTGCCTGGTACATAGCTCTGGCAGTACTCGAAGGACGGGTGGGCACCGTTGAGGCGCTGCCTATGGTGAACGCCATTCTCATTTTCTTAGCCCGAAAAGGTATCATCGACGATGAGAAACTGGTAAAATCAATTGACAGAATAAGAGATTGACAGATGAAGATAGGTGACAAGGTTAGGTTCCTGAGCGAGGTGGGTGGCGGTCGCGTGGCCGGCTTCCAGGGCAAGGACATTGTGCTCGTCGAGGACGAGGACGGTTTCGAGGTACCTATGCGCACAGTGGACGTGGTAGTGGTAGGCGACGAAGACTACGACACCCGCCGCATGGTAGAGGTGAAGAACGAACAGCGTAAACCAAAGCAAGAGCCTGCGGCCCAGACTCAGCAAGACATCGAGGTGGAACCTGCCGACCGGCCCGTCAGCTTCAAGGCGCCCGTCATGGAGCGTAGCGGCGGCGACAAACTGTCGGCCTATCTGGCTTTTGTGCCCATCAACCTGAAGGAACTCAGCGACACCCGTTTTGAGACCTACATCGTCAACGACTGCAACTACTATCTGCGCTACGTCTACATGACGGCCGAGGGCACAAGCTGGCAGGTGCGGGCCACGGGCGAGATAGAACCCAACACCAAGATGTTTATAGAGGAGTTCGGACGGCAGCAGCTCAACGAGATAGAGCACTCCTGCGTACAGCTGCTGGCCTATAAGCGCGACAAGTACTACCTGCGCAAGCCTGCCGTCGATGCGCTCATCAACATCGACCCGATAAAGTTTTACAAGCTGCACACATTCCGCGAGAATCAGTATTTTGAACAGCCGGCACTCATCTACACCATCATTGAGAACGACCGTCAGTTTGTGAAGTTATGAAGTACGGATTTATCAAGGTGTCGGCCGCCGTGGCTGCCGTCAAAGTGGCCGACGTGGAATATAACGTGGCACAGGTGGAAAGCCTCATAGCCCAGGCCGAAGGCCAGGGGGTGGAGGTCATCGTGTTCCCGGAACTTTGCCTGACGGGCTATACCTGTCAGGACCTGTTCCACCAGCAGCTGCTCATCGACAAGGCCGAGGAGGGGCTGCTCATGCTGCTCGACTTCACCCGCAAGCTCGATGTTATCAGCATTGTAGGCCTGCCCGTGCAGATAGGCTCACTGCTTTACAACTGTGCGGCCGTCATTCAGGGCGGCACACTGCTGGGCCTCGTCCCCAAGACCTATCTGCCCAACTATGGCGAGTTTTATGAGAAACGGTGGTTTGCCTCGGCCCACGACCTGGCTCCCCAGGACATCTACCTGGCCGGAAGTCCCGTCCACGTCACTGGAGCGCCCACCATCTTCACCACGTGCGACGGGGTGAGGTTCGGCATTGAGATATGCGAGGACGTGTGGGCTCCTACGCCGCCCAGCAACCAGCTGTCGCTGGCCGGTGCCGATATCATCTTCAACCTTTCGGCCTCCGACGAGCTTATAGGCAAGCACGACTACCTGCGGCGGCTGCTCAGCCAGCAGAGCGCGCGCACCATGTGCGGCTATGTCTATGCCAGCAGCGGCTTTGGCGAGTCTACCCAGGACGTGGTTTACGGCGGCAACGCCATGATCTTTGAGAACGGCCTCCTGCTGAGTGAGGGCGAGCGCTTCTCGTTTCAGCCGCAAATCAAGATTACACAGATTGACGTGGAACGGCTGCGCACCGAGCGGCGGGCCAACTCCACCTTTATCACAGCCCAGTCAGAAGCCTACCGCTCCGCTTTCTATAGCGAGAAGGCGGCCGGCAAGGGTAAGTCGCTGGTTTTCAGCGTGGCCTGCAAGCCGATAACGCCCCGCGACTTTGAATTGATACGCAAGATAGACCCGCACCCCTTCATCCCCTCCGATGACTGTATGGAAACGTCGTGCCAGGAGGTGCTCAACATTCAGGTGGCCGGCTTGGCCAAGCGGCTCTATCATGTGGGGGCTACCAAGGCCGTCGTCGGCATCAGCGGCGGGCTCGACTCCACGCTGGCGCTGCTGGTGACGGTCAAGGCGTTTGATAAACTGGGGCTGTCGCGCCAGGGCATCATCGGCATTACGATGCCTGGCTTTGGCACCACCGACCGCACCTACAACAACGCCCTGAAACTGATGAGGCAGTTGCAGGTCACCGCTCGCGAAATCAGCATCGCGAAGGCCGTCACCCAGCACTTTGAGGACATAGGCCATGACGCCGCCGTCCACGACGTGACCTACGAGAATGCCCAGGCCCGCGAACGTACCCAGATACTCATGGACGTGGCCAACAAGGAGAACGCTCTGGTGGTTGGCACGGGCGACCTCTCGGAGCTGGCCCTCGGATGGGCTACCTATAACGGCGACCACATGTCGATGTATGGTGTCAACGCAGGGGTGCCTAAGACCCTGGTGCAGCATCTGGTAAGATACATAGCCCGCGACATGGCTACCGAGGTGCTGCTCGACATTGTCGATACGCCCATTTCGCCCGAGCTGATACCTGCCGACGAGCAGGGGCATATCAAGCAGAAGACCGAAGACCTGGTGGGACCCTATGAACTCCACGACTTCTTTATCTACTACTTTCTGCGCTTCGGCTTCCGACCAGCCAAAGTGTTGTGCCTGGCCATTCGCGCTTTTGGTGGGAAATACGACGAGGAGGTCATCAAGCATTGGCTGCAGACGTTCTGCCGCCGCTTCTTCACCCAGCAGTTCAAGCGGTCGTGTCTGCCCGACGGCCCCAAGGTGGGTAGCGTCAGCTTGTCGCCCCGTGGCGACTGGCGCATGCCCAGCGATGCTGCCTACGCTCTTTGGCTGAAGGACGTTGAGCGCTGACGGGTTTACTGACTCCGCCCGAACCATTGTAGCAGCTTTCCGAAAAATCCAGGCCTTGGATTTTCCCAAAAGAGACTCCCTTTTGCTCAAAAGGGAGTCCCTTTTGGCGCAAACAAAGCTGACTTATTGAAATAACCTGCTATGTATGCTATAGTTGGTCATATCTCGCTGGCAACCAGTCGTTTGCCCTATAGCACGGTTTCCGGAAACTATGCTATAACTATGCTATAACTATGCTATAGCTTACTGGTCACTGATTACTGATCTTGAGCGTCATGTACGCTAACTATAGTAGGGTTTATAGCATGGTTATAGCATAGTTTCCGGAAACTATGCTATAGCATAATTATCTGTATATCAGTTAGTTATGTTAAACTATAGCACGCATAGCATAGTTTTGGGACGTATATATTAGTCTGGCTCTCTGCAAGCTTCAGAGGTTGTGCAATGCTACTCGTTGAAGGCGCCGCACTTAGGGCAGGTGCCCTTCTTGTATAACGGCGCGCCGCAACGGCCGCAGAGGTAGCGGGGCCGGGGATGGCGGAAATAGCGCCAAAGGGCGAACACGGTGTAAGCTGCAAACAGGGGGTAGCCTATATAGTATAAGGTGGAGACGCTGAACACGACGTAGACAACGCCGCAGGTGGCACCCAGTCCTAACAGGTAGAGCACGGCTTCGCCCAAAGGCAGCAGGCGGCGCACCTCGTCGATGGCGGCGATGGCCACGATGAGTATGGCCCACAGCGTGACCAGGAACAGCCCTAAGGTGAAGGGTACGGCGTATGGGTTGAGGGTGGGGTGATAATAGAAGTGACGCCACTTCTCGGGGTCGAACAGCTGGATGCTGCTATAGACCGTGGCCGCGGCGGCTACCAGCAGGCAGAGCAGGGTGGGGTAGAAGGAGGCGATGTCATTGAAGTGAACGAGCTTGGCCTGGTGACGCATCAGCTTCAGGCAGACATACACCCCGACAACAATCACCAGCAGGGCCAGGGCCACCAGCAGATGGACGTTGGAGAAGAAGTCGATGAACTCTGAAATGGCGTCGTCGGGCGAGACAGCTGCCAGCATGTCGCGCTCGTGAATCCACCCGAAGGTTTGCTGGTCGCGGGCCACCTTGACCCAGATGGAGTCAACGGAGTCGGCGGGTACGGTCATGATGTCTGCTACCACAAGATGCTCGCCCTTGTAGACCCTGAGCGTGTCGACGGGCATGTCGCTGATAGCCTCGGCGGGCAGCTGCTTGATGATGGCCATGGAGTCGGCCCTGACCAGGAAGTTGTAGTTCTGGGTGTAATGGTGGGTGGTGTAGAACGATATGCTGTCCAACTGCTGCTGAGTGAGGTCCCAGGCATCGGGCGACAGCTGCCCCTGATTGTAGCAGGAGGAGAGCGACACGCTGAACAACAAACAATAAATAATAAGACGTAAGAAGCGTTTCATAGCCAGAGGAAAAACATTTATTATTTATCATTTTCATTTAGTCCGCCGGCCGCATACACGTTCATCTGGCAGTGACGGCAGTCGAACTCGAGCCGGAAGCGGCGGCCGTCGCCCAGCCGCAGGTAGAGCGGAAAGCGCCACGGGGGGCGCTGTCCGCCACGGCGCACGCAGTAGCCCAGCGAGTAGCGCAGACAGTGGCGGCACTGCATCAGCATAGCGTCGGCCACAGGCTGCAGCTCGTAGGCCGAAGGACCGTCGGCAGCGTAGAAGGCGGCCGACAGGCCGTTGGCGATATTGTGAAGATAGGGATAGCTGTACCTGGGGTAGGGGTGATGGTCCCCGCAGGGCCTGACGGTATGCTGGGGCTGGTCGGGCCTCTGCGACTCACAGGCCTCTACCAGGCGGCGGCGAAGTTCGGAGAGCAGGCTGCTGGGAATAAAGAAGTTGAAGCCGGGGGGCAGGTCTACGGCCTCGCACTCGTAGGGGGTGTTGCCGAGTTTGGAGAGCTGGCGCACGATGTTGTCGCGCTGTGGCTTGTCAGCCGGTTGGTGGGCGAAGGGCATGCTTACGGTGATGTCGCCGGCAGAGAGCGCGAAGCCGTCAGCGGTAGGGCGCAATGACAGGGTAAGGGGTATCTTGCGCTCTGCACTCGGTTTGGCGAGCAGCCGCTCCATCTCCATGTCGTTGTTGCGGTAGAGCCTCAGGCCGGGTCGCAGCCCCTCAGGCATGTGCTGGGGGTAAAGGCGGTTGCCCTCGACACGGTTTACGCGGAAGCCCTCCAGTTGGCGGTCCGTGCCCATGAAGCAAAGGCCGTCGCCATTGGCAAAGCGAGCGGTGCCCGCCACGCTGAAGGAGTCGTGGCGCAGCTGCTTGACCGTGCCTACAAACTCGCCGATGGCCTTTGGCGTGTCGAACGAGGCGATGTCGGGCTGCCTGCCGTGGGCAAAGTACGTGGTGTAGCCGCGGTTGAAGGTCTTCTGCAGGTTGGGGGTGAAGGTGTATCGGCAGTGTCCCAGCGAGGCGCGGCGATAGCGCCCGGGGTTGCGGCGCACTATCTCGTTGAGCCGCTGGCTGTAGGCAGCCGTGACGTTTTTGACGTAGGCCGCATCTTTCAGCCGGCCTTCAATCTTGAACGACGTGGCTCCGGCCTGGGCCAGCGCCTCAAGGTTGTCAATCTGGCAGAGATCTTTCAGCGACAGCAGGTGGCGGTCGTGTACTATCACCCGGCCGTCGGCATCGGTCAGGTCAAAGCTCATGCGGCAGAACTGGGTACACTCGCCCCGGTTGGCAGAGCGGTGGAAGCAGTGCTGCGACGCATAGCACAGGCCGCTGTAGCTGACGCACAGGGCACCGTGGACAAACACCTCCAGCTCCACGTCGGGTACTGCCTCGTGGATGGCTGCTATCTCGTCGATGCTCAGTTCGCGGGCCAGCACTACGCGGGTGAACCCTATGTCGCGTAGCCAGCGCACCTTTTCGGCTGTGCGGTTGTCGGTCTGGGTGCTGGCGTGAAAGCAGCAGGCGCTGACGGCTGGTTCACGGTTTCTCATCTCCACCAGTGCCATGTCCTGCACGAGGATGGCGTCGACGCCGGCCTGGGCCAGCTGGGTGGCCAGCTGGCGGGTGGCGTCCAGCTCATGGTCGTAGATGATGGTGTTGACAGTGACGTAAACCTTGGCCCCATAGACATGGGCATAGCTGCACAGACGGGCAATGTCGGCCACGCTGTTGCCCGCCGAAGCCCGTGCACCGAAGCGTTGTGCCCCGATGTAGACGGCGTCGGCGCCATGGTCGATGGCCGCTATGCCGCATTCCAGGTTTTTGGCTGGAGCCAGCAGTTCGAGCGTTCTCAGATTATCGGATATCTTCAATGTTGTAAGGTGTCTCCTGATAGACGTAGTAGTTGATCCAGTTGGAGTAGAACAGGTTGGCATGCGCCCTCCACGTCACCCTGGGCCCGTTGGCCGGATTGTTGTTGTAATAGTAGTCTATGGGCATGTCTACATCCTTTCGGATGTCCTTGTCGCGGCGATACTCCTTGTCCAGGGTGTCGGGGGCATACTCCATGTGGCCCGTGATGAAGAACTCGCGTCCGCCGCGCGCCATGATGATGCTGGGGCCGCAGACTTCGGAGTCGGCTATCAGTGTGAGTTCAGGGTTGGCCAGCACGTCCTCGCGGTGAATCTCGGTGTGGCGGCTGTGAGGCATTCTGAACTCGGCGTCAAAGCCCCTGAAGATGGGCAGCCGGTCATCGAGCGGATGTTGGGAGAAGATGCCGAACATCTTTTTCGACAGTGGGTATTTGGGTATGTTATAGAAGTGATAGAGTCCGGCCTGGGCAGCCCAGCATATATATAGTGTACTCGTGACGTGGGTGCGTGCCCAGTTGAAGATGTCGGTGACTTCGCTCCAGTAGCCTACCTCCTCAAATTCCAGCTGCTCCACGGGGGCGCCGGTGATAATCATGCCGTCGAACTTCTCGTTGCGCATGGATTCAAAATCGCGGTAGAACATCATCATGTGTTCTATAGGGGTGTTCTTGGGCGTGTGGCTTTTTAGTTTCATGAAACTGATGTCGAGCTGCAGTGGCGTATTGGAAAGCAGCCGCACAAGATCGGTCTCGGTGGTGATTTTGAGAGGCATGAGGTTGAGGATGACAATACGCAGTGGGCGTATGTCCTGGGCGTGTGCCCGCTCGTCGCCCATGACGAAGATGTTTTCCTTCTTCAGCAGGTCAATGGCGGGCAGCCTGTCGGGTAATCTTAAAGGCATATTCTATGTAGGGTTATACAAATTTACGAATTTTACTCATCTTTTTGAGTTAGAAGGAGTTAAAAAAGGAGTTATCGGCCTTTGGCCTCATGTAGTTTGATGTCATTAGTGTGGCTCTCTACAAGCCTTAAGGGGGTATAACCGTTGCAAGTCATTTGATTTCTAACTCCTTCTAACTCCTTCTAACTCCTTCTAACATAGGGTTATACAATCTTTATCAGACTGACGGAAACGTTGTCGTAACCGCCGGCCGCGTTGGCTGCGTCGCAGAGCTGGGTAGCGTCGGCACCGTTGGCCAGCAGGTCTTGTATCTCTATGTCGGACAGCATGTCGGTCAGCCCGTCGCTGCAGAGCATCAGGGTGTCGCCCTGCTGTATGCTGGCCGTACACTGCACCAGGTCGATGTACGAGGTGTTGCAACCGCCGCCTATACAGTTGGTGATGATGTTGGAGTGCTCGCTGACCCCCATCAGCGTGTTCAGCGAGTGGTCGGTGGAGAGCTGTTGCAGCCGGCCGTCGTGGTAACGGTAGAGCCGGCTGTCGCCACAGTTCATCCAGTAGAAGTTGCCGGCATAGTAGGCCAAAGCCACAAGCGTAGTGCCCATGTCGCGGTATTGCGGTTCGCTCTTTCCTTTGGCGTCAATGACGTGGTTGATGGAAGCCAGCCATTCGTAGATGGCTTCGTTGAAGTCGCCGACGGGCAGGCCTGAGGGCATGTCGTAAAAGAAGTAGTGGAGGTTGGTCAGCACGTCGCTGCTGGCCACCTCGCCGCTACTGTGTCCGCCCATGCCGTCGGCCAGTGCCACGAGGTAGCGGTCGGTCTCTGACAGGTTGGCTTCCTCGTTGCAGTGGTCATTGCGCACGAACTGTTCGCCGACAAGTATCATGTCTTCATTGTTCTGACGAACGCAGCCCACATGGCTGGCTGCACTGATAAGGAGTTTCACTGTGTAGTTAGTTCTTTTGTTAATTGATACTTACTTGCAGGTTGACATTAGCCAGGGCCACGATGTCACCATTCTTGAGAGACATCTCGACATCGGGTTGCAGGGGGCGCTGGTTAAGCTTGGTACCGTTGGAGGAGTGCTTGTCGGCTATGCACCACCCGGTGTCGGAATTGTATTTCAGCTGGGCATGGACGCCGGAGACGTACATGTTCTGCTCGAAAAACTGAGTGTAGGGTCCCTGACGCCGGCCAATGACGGCGCCGTTTATGCCTTGGATGCGTATGTTCAGGTGAGTGTTGTAAAGTGTCAATATCGGCACACTGCTGCGTTGAACCTTAGGCTGGCCAGGGTTTGGCGACTGAGAGAAGGTGTTGAAATTGCCGGATTGCGATATGACGTTCGATACCGAGAGTGAGGTCACGTTGAGCATGCTGGCAGACTTCTCGCGCTCCTCAGGCGTTACCATCAGTCCGCCGCAGTGAGTGCAGCGCCGCCCCATGCCTACCCGCCCGCAGTTCTTGCAGTAGAGCAATGCCTGGCCGCACTGGTCGCAATAGTGGCTGCCGTCATCGATTTCTTCTTTGCAGTTAGGACAGATAATCATACTTGCTATTTACATGTGTTTACTGTTTACTATTTACCGCAGCGGCTGTTACAGTTCGGGGATGTCCTCAGGCTGAATGACCTGGTAGGTCTCCTTGGTAATAGACTCCGGCGACAGTTGCGACACCCGGAGAGACAGCTGCTGGATGGTCTTGTCAAGCAGGTTGCGCATTTCGCGGGCATTGCCGAACGAAGCGTCTTTGCTCATGACTAATTTGTAGATGACGTTGAGGGCCTTGAACTCGGCCGTGGGCGAGAGGGTGTACTGCTCCTTCTGTGCCATCTTTTTGAAGATAGCCAGCAACTCGTCTTCATTATAGTCTTCAATATGCAGCTTGTGAGTGAAGCGGCTGGACAGTCCCGGATTCATCTGCATGAACTCCTCCATCTTGTCTTTGTAGCCGGCGGCTATGATGACAAACTTGCCGCGGTCGTCCTCCATGCGTTTCATCAGCGTGTCGATAGCCTCCTTGCCGTACTGGTCGTTCTGGTCGCTCAGCGTGTAGGCCTCGTCGATAAAGAGTATGCCGCCCATGGCCTTGTCGCACATGTTGTTGACAATCTTGGGCGTCTCGCCCATGTATTTGCCGACGAGGGTAGCCCGGCTGGCTTCCAGTACGCGGCTGGTAGGCAGGATGTCCATGGAGTTGAGCACTTCGCCCATCTTGCGGGCTATAGACGTCTTGCCCGTGCCGGGATTGCCTGTCAGCACAAAGTTCATGGCCATCTGTTGCACCTTGCCGGCACCCATGGCGGCCCGTTGCTTCATGAACATGCTCTGAACGGCCAGCCTCCGTATGCTGTTTTTCACTGAGCGCATGCCCACAAAATCGTCGAGCTCGTTGAGCACCTCGTCCAGCGGGCGGGCCTTCTCGTTCTGGGCCATGGGCAGGTCTTCAGTGGTGATGCGGAACATGTCGGCCTCCTGGAATCCGGGGTCGCTCATCATGCCTACAAGACGCTGGCTCTGCTTCTCGACAGCCTCGTCGAAGATGCGGCGAGCCTCGCGGGCATTTCCGAAGTTCTTGTCGCGACGCAGGTAGAGCTGCTCAAACTGGCGGTGAATAGCCCCCTCTGTTTCCTCGCTGATGGTGAAGTTCTTGGCCTTGGCAAGGTTGAGGAATATCTGTGTCAGCTCGTCAGGGGTATAGTCGTCGAAGTGAATGGTTTGCGTGAAACGGCTCTTCAGTCCGGGGTTGGTGTCTATGAAGTCGTGCATCTGGTCGGTATAGCCGGCCACGATGCAGATAAACTTGCCACGGTCGTCTTCCAACCGCTTCAGCAGGGTGTCGATGGCTTCAGCCCCGAAGGAGTCACTGTCGTTGGATTTCAGAGTGTAGGCTTCGTCAATAAAGAGCACCCCCCCCATGGCGCTATCTATCAGCTGGTTAGTCTTGATAGCCGTCTGTCCGCTGTAGCCGGCCACCAGCTTGGCGCGGTCGGCCTCGACGAGTTGGCCACGCGACAATATGCCGAGCGTCTTGAAAACGTCGGCCATGATGCGGGCCACGGTCGTCTTGCCCGTACCGGGATTGCCGGTGAAGACATAGTGCTTGCCCTGGAACGTGTTGCTCTCGCCACGCCTGATCTGCAAGTTCAGGAAGGCGGCCAGATTGCTGATTTCCTTTTTGACGGAGGCCAGGCCCACCATGCCGTCGAGCTTCTTCAGACACTCGGTGTAGTCTACGGCCTTTGGCGCCTCGTAGGGAATGTCTTCCTCATCGATGGTCATCAGCTGTTCGTTGCTCAGTGTTGAAATGTCGACATACTGAAGGCGCTGGGCCTGCTTCTTGCAGATTTCGTCAAAGAAGGAGCGCATGCTGCGACCGTTGGCAAAATCCTTGTCTCGTGAGTCGTACATCTGCTTGATGCACATTCTCGCCTTGGTCTCAGCCTGGGGCGACATGATGTATTTTTTCTCATGGGCGAAGACGAGCATAATCTGGTAGAGCTGTTCGGGAGAGTAGTCCTCAATGTTGAGAAAATAGTTGAAACGGCTCTTGAACCCGGGGTTGACACGGAACAGGTTGTCCATCTCCATGCGGTAGCCCGCCGCTATGACAACAAACTTGCCACGGTCGTCCTCCATTCGCTTCATGAGCTTCTCCAACGCCTGAGTCCCCTGGTTGTCGCGGTCGCCAGCCTGACTGACAGGCGCCAGGGTATAAGCTTCGTCTACAAAGAGGATGCCGCCCATAGCCTTGTCGCACAGGCGGTCGACCACCTTCGGCGTTTCGCCCTGGTAGGGACTGACCATCTTGGCACGGTCTACCTCGACGACGTGACCACTGTCAAGATAGCCGATGGCAGCCAGAATTTCACCTAACTTACGGGCGATGGTCGTCTTGCCGGTGCCGGGGTTGCCGGTCAGTATGATGTGCATCGACAGCTTCTCCTGCTCGCCCAGTCCGCGCTCGGCGCGCTGGAGGCTGTTCTGAACGGAATAGGCTATTTCACGGACTGCCTGTTTTACCTCGTCCATGCCGATGAATGCGTCGAGGTCGTGTAGAATCTCGTCGAGCGAACGCTCCTCAGGCACATAGCCCTGTATGTCGTCCTTCTCTACCTGCGAGGCGCTGGACCCCCGGCTGATGAACTGTGTGAAGATGTCTTCAGCCGTCTTCATGGCCAGGTGGGCATTGCCGAAGGTGTCGTCCTTGATCTTTATCTGGTACTTGAAATAGCGTGCCAGCTGGCTGTCAGCCTCGGGCGAAAAGTTGGAAATGCCGTACTTGGTACGAAGCTCCATCTTGGTGATATCGCAAAGCTCCCGGTAGTTGGGCGTTGGCAACCGGAAAGTGTACTTGAACCGGTTCTTGACGGCAGGGTTGCTTTCCAGGAAGTCGTCCAGACCCTTGGGCAGACCGGCCATGATGACGATGGGGTTGTCGTCCCACTTGTCCATCTCGACAAAGAGCTTGTCGAGTGGATTGACCTGATTGGAGTATTTGTCAGGCAGGAGCTTCTGAACGTTGTCGAAGAACAGGATGCCGTTCTTTGACTTCTTGATATTGTCGTCCCACTTGTCGACGAACCGGCTGTAGTCTACGGCGTCGACGATGGTGAGCTTGTTTTTCTCTATGATTTTATGCTGGTAGAAATAGTCGCGGATAATTTCTGCCAACCCCGTCTTGCCGGTTCCCGTTTCGCCAATGACGATGGCATTGACTGAGAGCCGCACGTTGGCAATATCCCGCCGTGAGTGCAAATAGGTATAAGTGTCGACGATGGTCTTCAACTGTGTTTTGACATCGTCAAGACCTATCAGCTTGTCGAGCACATTCTGGCTGGCAAGCGGACGGCCGCACCATTTGCAGAACTTGGCTATGCTACGGTTTTCCTTATGGCAATGCTCGCAAATCATTCGGCTTCCTTGTCTATTTGTTTGATCACGTTATGATGCTGTGCCTTCCACTTCCCGTCGAGGTTCGGATTGCGGACATTCATCAGCTGGGGACTGAAGATGACGAACTCGGCTATCAGGACGGCCACCATCATGCACCACAGCACATAGTGGAGCACCGACTCGCCTGAGATGGAGCGCACCTGGTCGGATACATCGTCGAGCATGCCGAACTTAGAACCCTTGTATTTGAAGGCTTTGGTCTTGAAGGTGTAGAACAGAGGCTCCAGTAGCGACGACTGGATGTCGTCGTCCAGCACCTCGTTGATAAGTTTGTTGTCTGCCTTCTCGTCACCCCTGAAGTCTGTCATGTGGCATATCAGCATGTAGACGGCTGTTATGGCTACTACACCTATATTAAATAAGGAGGGGAAATGGCCGTTGATGAACTTCAGGAAGGCTATGGGAATAAACGTAGACAAAGCTCCCAGTACACCCCAAAGCACGGAAAACATAAACCCGTAGCCCTTGAAATAGGCCCTGATGGCAACGATGAAAGCCAGCATGCCGCCGAAGGGCAGCCCGATGGTTACGAAGGAATTGCGTAGCAGGAAGTCGCGACCGCTGATGCCGAATACCAGGACCAGCAGCATCCAGATACCGCAGAGACTATAAAAGGCGATGCGCCACGACTGCTCCTTGTGCTTGGCGTTCTTCCAGCCCCTGCGTACGCTGTCCATCTTGTCCTGAGTCAGTTCGCGCGCTTTGACGAAGCGTTTGTAGTACTGATTGGCAACGTCAATCTCGCCGAGAACCATGAGCCATTTTTCCAGTTCGCGCTCATAGGAATATTCCTCTTCAAAGCTTTGCGACGGGTCTTCATGGTAGAAGATTGACAGCCACTGTGCCAGACTGCCTTCCCTCAGCTCGTTGCGCATCTGCGGGTAGAGCGAGCGACTCAGGTCCTGACCGTCTTTCAGTTCGGTACCGTCAGGCAACAGGTAGGTAGGCGTGACTCCCAATATACGGCAGAAGCGATAGACGGCGGTTTTGATGTCATAGGCTCCCAGCCTTTCGCGATTCTCTTCTGACTTCATGTCAAAAGTCCTGTTGGCTTCGGCCTGAAGCTGAATCCATCCGTGCAGCTGTGCGAAATACGAGAAGCGGCCGTCTGGCTCGATGATGTCGCGCATCTCGCGTTCAAAGTCCTCGGCATTGAGGTGCTCTGCGTTCCTAAGCCTTTCGGCCAGCAGCTCGCCTACCTTAATGGGCGTGTCGGCTCCCCGCAGGTCGTAAGCCGCGTTGCGGTCCAGGTTGTAGAGTACCTTGTAAGCCAGGGTCTCGGAGTATTTCTGCCCTTTGGTCATGATACGCAGACTCTCGCAGGCCATCACGTCTTCATGGCTGTACATCCATGAAAGCAACCGGCCGTCGGTGAGGCTCCTCCACTCGTCGTCGGTCAGCTGTTCAACACCGAAGGCGTGGACTATCTGCTCAATGGTAGCCGATGGATGCTTGGCCAGGAAGGGTATGTCGGGGTCTATTTCGTAGACGCTCCTTAATACGGATACCCTGAAGTCGCTTTTGGTGGTGTCGTCATCGTCTGTGTGGAAGTAGGAACGCAGCCTGTCAACATTGCACTTGGAGTGAGACTCAAGGTAAAGGTAGAGCGTGTCGTTGGGATTCTTCAGCAGTATGGCGTACTGGTCGATGTAGCTCAGCATGGAGATGGCCACGCTGTGGATGTCGTCGCACAGTGTGCCGCCCACATCCTTGTAGGGGTAGGTGGGCTCCATGGCATAGACAGAGGCCATCAGGCCGGCATGCTGGTCTACGGGATAGCGGTTGACGACGATGTCCTTGACCACAGTGGCCAGTTTCATGTTGCCGCAAGATTCTAACCACTGGCTGATTCTGCCATTGTAGAGGTAGCCCGTGGCCAGCCGTTCGTTTTCAACAAGCAGCGGTATGAGTTCGTGGACGTTGTCGGCTACAAGGTTGCGGTCGGGGTCAACGATGAAGTTCTTGTAGCGGAGGAATGGCGAACTGATATCTACAGCCACCTCCTCGCCCAGGAACCACTTTTCCACCTCTTCATAGCCCCACCGGCTCATGGGGCTGACGGCGGTCAGTCCCTGCACGATGTGCTTGACGGTCTCCGGCAGTTCGTTGAGTCTTGGCAGTCGCCCCTCGTTCTTCTGGCGCATCATGACCCGCTCATTGCTGCTCATGGGATTCTCGCCCAGCCAGAAGGCAAACAGTGTCATGCCCAGCGAATAGTAGTCGGCAGCCGATGTCAGCTCTACTACCCCGTCAATGACGTCGGCATACATTTCCGGTGCGGCATAGATGGGTGTGCGGGCCTGTGTGGTGCGGTGTGCTTTGCCGTCCTGCTCAAGCATGGAGGATATACCGAAGTCGCCCAACACCAACTCCTCGTGGTTCTCGTCGCGGAAGAAGAAGTTTGAGGGCTTGATGTCCTTGTGGAGTATGTTGCTGTTGTGGCAGTAGGCCAGGGCGGCAGCCCCCTGGAGTGCCACACGTCTGAACATGTTCAGGTCGCCGTTCAGCTGATAGCTGCTCAGGGTGCCTCCCCTGAGATATTCCATCAGCTCATAGAAGCGATGCTTGCCCTCGACATAGGTTTTGCCGAAGTCATAGAGCCTGACAATCATTTCGAAGTTAAAAGACCGTATGGTCTGCAGCAGCTTCTTGTTGACGTTGAAGGTGGGGTAATAGACCTTTAAGACGTATTCGTTGCCGTTATTCTCGACCAGGAATATCTGAGCTTCGCCCGATGAGTCGCTCAAACACTTTATTTTCCTGTAGGTAACTCCTTTGAGGCTGAAAACGTTATAGTCGTAGTCAGGGCCTGCAGCCTCAGGCTTCTCTTTGAACGCTCTCAGGGTGCCGTCGGCCCCTGATACCAATGTGGTGTCGCCGTTCGGTGGCGGGAGTTGGTCAGGCTGTGCCCTGAAGGTGGCCTGTCCGTCGTCCATGACTGCCATTCTGTTGGTACGGTCCGGGGTCTTGTTTGTTCTTTCAGTGTCCATGACCTATTTGTCGTCTTTTATGTCGTTTTTGCTGTTCTGTCCTAATATCACCCATTTGCCACCTAACTGAGGCTTGGCGCAGCCGCAGGGACTGGAGTGCATGGCGTGTTTCCAGTTGCACACCCAGGCCAGTCTGACGCCAGCCGGTTTTTGGGCCATGGCGTAGTTGCGGGCCTTGACAGGCGAGGGTAGGGCGGGTAGGGCCATGCGGTCCAGGATGTCCGAAAGCAGCTTGGCTTTGTCGGCCTTGCGTTTGTAAAGTTCTTCTTTCGTCACCCTTTTGCTCTCTTTCTTGGGAATGACCGGATTGGGTACACCCTTGTCCTTGGCCAGCAGCGTCAGAACGCGCTCACGCAGTTTGTCGTTCATCTGCTCTTTGACGATGTCGCGTTCAGAGTTGTAGGGCACCTGCATGTTCAGTTCCTCCAGTTCGCGTGCGGCTTCCACCAGCATCTGGTAGTCAGGCATGTTCTTCAGGTCGGCCAGCAGAAGCTTGGCTTCGTCGGTGAGCGGCGTACCGCACTGTTTGCAGAAAGCAAAGTCGTTGAGCGTGTTGCAAACGGGGCAGACGATGCCGCCTCGGGGGCTGCCACATTCGTGGCAGAACACCTCGCCCTCGTTGATATGGGCTCCGCAGAAAGAGCAGACATCCTTTTTGATATAGTGGTGACAAATCTCGCAGAAGTCTGCCTCGGGGTCAATCTCGCTGCCGCAATTAGGACAGATGCTCATGCGCAGCGCTTTGCCGCATGAGGCACAGAATATAGCTTCGGGGTCGTTGACCGTGCCGCAATAGGGACAAGCAACGCCAAGGGCCTGTTGCTGGAGCTGCATAGCTTCCAGTCTGCCTGTTGGCTCAACCGTCCTATCCAGCTCGCCACGCTGCATGGTCTGCATGCCTTTGTTAGTCTGTTCGGGTCTGATAGTAGAATCTACAGTCATTGTGAATTATTAGCTAATACTTGTGCAAAGTTATAAAAAAAAATCTTATTCAACAAAAAACCGCCGTAAATTTTTATTTACGACGGTAATTTTTGGTTTTTCTGTTTGATATTACCACAGTTGCAGGCGCTTTTCCTTAGGAATGTACATCTTGTCGCCCTCCTTCACGCCGAAGGCCTCATACCAGGCGTCGATGTGTGGCAGTGCGCCGTTCACGCGCCAGCGGCCCAGGGCATGTGGGTCGCTCTTTGTGCGGTTGCGTATTTCGGCCTCGGTGATGTTGCCGGCCCACACACCGGCGTAGGCCAGGAAGAAGCGCTGGTCGGCGGTCAGTCCGTCAATCACGGGCAGATGCTGGTTCCTGGTAGCGTTCTTATAGGCAGCGTATGCCACCTGCAGTCCGCCGTGGTCGGCCAGGTTCTCGCCAAGCGTCAGCCGGCCGTTGGCTTTCAGGTCGGGCAGCACGCTGATGTTTGAGAAGAAGTCGGCATACTTGTCAGTACGTTCTGTAAAGTTCTTTCCGTCAGATGCTTTCCACCAGTCGTGCATGTTGCCGTCTTTGTCGAACTGTCGTCCCTGGTCATCGAATCCGTGAGTCATCTCATGACCTATCACCACGCCGATGGCACCGTAGTTGAAGGCATCGTCGGCCGTCATGTCGAAGAAGGGCACCTGTAGAATGCCGGCCGGGAAGCATATTTCATTGGTCGTCGGGTTGTAGTAGGCGTTCACCGTCTGTGGCGTCATGTACCAATCTTCTATGTCGACGGGTTTGCCGGCGGTGTGGTCAATGTAGTACTCGTTCCAGAACTTCTGGCAGGCCAGGTGGTTTTCGTAGAAAGATTTTTTTGCGTCGATGGCCAGTTTGGTCATGTCTATCCATTTGTCGGGATAGCCTACCTTGACGTAGAACGTGTTCAGCTTCAGCAGGGCGTTGACCTTGGTCGAGTCGTCCATCCAGTCCTGTGCGGCAATGCGCTCGCCGAGGGCTATCTGCAGGTTCTTTATCAGCTTGAGCATGCGCTCCTTGGCAGCGGCGGGGAAATACTTCTGTACGTAGATGCGGCCCAGGGCTTGCCCCATGGAACTCTGTACCTGGTTGGTGGCGCGGCGCCACAGGGGATGGTCTTCCTTGCGTCCCGACATGGTACGGCCAAAGAAGTCGAAGTTGGCCTCGCGCACGTTGTCGCTCAGGTAGCTTGCGGCACTGACAATGACGCCCCATTCCATGTAGTCGCGGTATTCAGCGGGCTTCAGCTTGGCAATGATGGTGTTGGCACCTTCCATAAACGCCGGCTGTCCCACTACCAATTCCTGCATGTACTGGCTCTTCAGCCCCTGTGCGTTCATCACCTGCTCCAGCTTCAGGTTGGGGTATTTGCTGCTGAACTCTTTCAGCGTCATCTTGTTGTAGTTTGCCTGCGGGTCGCGCAGTTCGGTACGGCTCTTCGAAACCTTTGCCAGTTCTAATTCCAGGCGGAAGATGTTCTGCATCTTTTTGGTCGATGCACCCTTACTGAAGCCGAAGAGCTGGAACATGCGCACGATGTGCTTCTTGTAGGCTTCGCGAATCTTCGTCGTGGCCTCGTCGGTCTCCAGGTAGTAGTCCTTCTG
>CAMNJY010000009.1 GCA_946541745.1 uncultured Prevotellaceae bacterium | reverse complement strand
AAATAAATATGAAAGTAACGATACAGGAGCGGGTGCTCCATTTCAAACAACCGGCGGGCACCAGCCGTGGGGTGTACACCGAGCGGAAAATATGGATAGTGACGATGACCGACGGCGAGGCCGTCGGGGTGGGCGAGTGCGCGCCGCTGCCCGACCTGAGCTGTGATGTGCTGACGGACTATGCCGGCGTGCTCCGCCAGTTCTGTGACCTTGTAGAGCAGTCTGGGCAGATACCCTACGAGCCGATGCGCGACTACCCGTCCATGCTCTTCGGTTTGGAAACGGCGATGCTCAGTCTCCGTAATGGCGACCGCCTGTTTGATACCGCCTTCAGCCGCGGCGAGGAGGGCATACCCATCAACGGGCTGGTGTGGATGGGCCGTTACGACGAGATGCTGCAGCGCATGGAGCAGAAGCTGGAGCAGGGGTTCCGTTGCGTGAAGCTGAAGATAGGAGCCATCGACTTCGACCAGGAGCTGGACCTGGTGCGTCGCATCCGCGACCGCTTCTCGTGGCACGAGGTGGAGATAAGGCTCGACGCCAACGGTGGCTTTACCTATGACGACGCCACACTGTACAAGCTGGAGCTGCTGTCGCAGTATGCTCAGAGCATAGAGCAGCCCATCAAGGCCGGACAGTGGGCGTTCATGGCTGAGCTGTGTCGCGAGTCGCCCATCCCCATCGCGCTGGACGAGGAACTGATAGGCGTGAACGACCGTGAGATGAAGTCGCACCTGCTGAACGTTATCAAACCGTCCTACATCGTGCTGAAACCGTCGCTGCACGGAGGCATGGCCGGCTGTCGCGAGTGGATAGAGGCAGCCCGGCAGCATGATGCGGGTTCGTGGATCACCTCGGCCCTGGAGAGCAACGTCGGCCTGAACGCCGTAGCACAGTTCTGCAGCTCGGTCTATGGCGACCATATCTCCATGCCCCAGGGCCTCGGCACGGGGCAGCTGTTCACCGACAACATAGCCATGCCGTTGGAGATACGTGGCGACGAACTGTGGCGAATGGTCTGAAGCGAATAGCAAAGTGACTGTAGAAGAATTTCTTGAGGAGTGGAATAACGCCTCGGACACGGTGCTGGTGCATACCAGCGGGTCGACGGGCAAGCCCAAGCCGATGTGGGTAGAGAAGCGTCGCATGGAGGCTTCGGCCAGACTCACCTGCGACTTCCTGGGGCTGCATGAGGGCGATACCGCCCTGCTCTGCATGCCGCTCGACTTTATTGCCGGCAAGATGATGGTGGTGCGCTCGTTGGTACGCGGGCTGCGACTCATCAATGTGCCTCCCGGCGGCCATCCGCTCGGGGTGCCCATCCCGCAGCAGGGGGACGGCGGAGGAGGGGCGGCGACTATCGACTTCGCGGCGATGGTGCCGCTGCAGGTGTGGAACTCGCTGCAGGTAGCTGACGAGCGGCAGCGGCTGATGGAGATCCGCCACCTGATTATCGGTGGCGGAGCCATTGACGACCGTCTGGCCGCTGAGCTGCAGACCTTTCCCAATGCTGTGTGGAGCACCTATGGCATGACGGAGACGCTGTCGCACATTGCCCTCAGACGACTCAGCGGCCCGGCGGCCACCAACTGGTACACACCAATGGCGGGCGTCGGCCTGAAGCTCGGTGCCGACAGCTGTCTCATCATCGACGCACCGGCGGTTCATGAAGGGCCGCTGGTAACCAACGACATAGCAGAACTGGCTCCCGACGGTCGCTTCCGCATCGTTGGCCGCAAGGACAACGTCATCTGTTCCGGCGGACTGAAGATTCAGGCCGAGGAGGTGGAGCGGATACTGCGTCCGCACCTGCCCGAGCCTTTTATGATTAGCAAACGGCGTGACGAGAAGTTTGGCGAGGTGGTCGTCCTGCTGACCGAGGGCGACCCGACGGCCGCCCAGGATGTCTGCCGGCAGGTGCTGCCCAGATACTGGCTCCCCCGCGCCTATGTCCACACCGCCCGCATACCCCTGACCGCTACCGGCAAACCTGCACGCAAGGAGGCGGAGCGTCTGCTATAAAGATGGGGCCCTGCTCTCACGAGCCAGGCCCCACGGTCAGTAGACAATTATTTTAAAGTTAGGTTTAGAAATTGGTTATTTAGTTTTCCTCCCGATAGAAATCGAGAGCTTCAAGTATTTCGTCCTTACTGGCGGTCTGGTTGATGCGGATGTCGCCCACGTCGCCAAGCAGCGTGAAGTTAATCTGGCCGGCGGTGTTCTTCTTGTCGTGCGTCATCAGTTCCAGAAGGGTGGGGTAGTCGTTGCAGGTGATGGGCATCTTGCCGTAGTGCTCGTTGATGAAGCGCACAGTCTGGCGCATCTTGGCGACGGGGAAACCGGCCTTGACGGTGCTCAGGTAAAGTTCGCAGATGAGGCCGTAAGCCACGGCATAGCCATGGAGCAGGGGGCGGCTTGCGGGACTCGTGGACTTTAGTGCCAGAGCCTCGAAGGCATGACCCACGGTGTGACCCAGGTTCAGGGCTTTGCGGAGGCCGTGCTCGTTGGGGTCAGCCTCAACGATGCGCTCTTTCACCTTGACCGAGTCCTCTAACAGGCGGCTGAGGTGATGATAGTCGATGACGCCGAGGTCGAAGTTGAGCAACTCGGCCCACACGTCGGTGGTGGCTATCAGTCCGTGCTTCAGCATCTCGGCATAGCCGGAGAGGATGTTCTCGTGGTCGAGGGTGCGCAGGAAGGTGGTGTCGAGAATGACGCTGCGGGCAGTACTGAACACGCCGACCTCGTTTTTCAGGCCGCCGAAGTTGATGCCCGTCTTGCCGCCCACGGAGGCGTCGACCATGGCCAGGAGCGTGGTGGGGATGTTGATATAGTTCAGCCCCCGCTTGAAGGTGGAGGCCGCAAAGCCGCCCAGGTCGGTCACCATGCCGCCGCCGAGGTTGACCATGAGCGAATGGCGGGTGGCACCGCCCCGTTGCAGTTCGGTCCATACGTGGGTGAGCGAGTGGAGGTCCTTGTGCTGGTCGGTGGCCCCGATGGCGATAACCTCAGCCTCGCGCAGACAGTCGTAACCGGCTATCAGCGGCAGGCACAGCTGACGGGTCGTATCGTCGACCAGGATAAAGATGCGGTCGCGCTCACATTCACTGACGGCCGTGGCCACGGATTGCTCCAATTTAGTTGATATGATAATCTTCTGTTTGTCCATTCGGGCGGCAAAATTAAAAAAAATAATTGAAAAACGTGTCAGAAATTAAACTTTTCTTTCGAAGAAACGTCAGAATGTTGTAAATGTCACACTTTATATGAAACGAATTATACTATTCATGCTCGTCGCACTGACGACATCGACCGCAGCGCTGGCACAGCGCACCATTAGCGGAACAGTGATTGAACAAGACTCCAAGGAGGCCGTCATCCAGGCCACCGTCGCTCTGCTGAAGACCGACTCGACACTGGTGACCAATGCCGTGACCGACATGAGCGGACAGTTCAAACTGACGGCTCCACAAGACGCCAACTACATTGTGCGTATAACCTACGTGGGTTTCAAGACCTACATGAAGCGCGTGGCCGTGAGCGGAGGCAAGCCCTTGGCCATGGGCACCATCACCATTGAACCCGACTCGAAGATGCTGAAAGACGTCGAGGTGGTGAAGAACATAGCCAAGGTGACTACTAAGGACGACACTTTAATATATAACGCGGGCGCGTATCGCACCCCGGAGGGCTCCGTGGTGGAAGAGCTGATCAAGAAGCTGCCCGGCGCTGAGGTCAGCGACGACGGTACCATCAAGATCAACGGTAAGACCGTGCAGAAAATCAAGGTGGACGGCAAGGAGTTTATGACCGGCGACACCAAGACGGCCATCAAGAACCTGCCGACGAGCATCGTGGACCGCATCAAGACCTACGACGAGAAGAGCGACCTGAGCCGTGTGACCGGCATCGACGACGGCAACGAGCAGATGGTGCTCGACTTCGGACTGAAGCGTGGCATGAACCGTGGTATGTTTGCCAACGTGGACGCCGGCGTGGGCACCAAGAGCCGCTACAGCGGACGTGCCTTCGGAGCCGTGATGAAAGACGAGATGCGCGTGATGAGCATGCTCAACGCCAACAACACCAACGACATGGGCTTCGGCGGCGGTGGCGGCGGTGGCCGTTTCGGCGGCGGCGGGCGCAACGGTCTGCAGGCCTCGAAGATGGCGATGGTGAACTTCAACTACGAGAAGACCAACCGCCTGGTGCTCGACGGCAGCATCAGCTGGAACCACGGCGACGGCGATGCCTGGAGCCGCACGTCGACCGAGAACTTCGTATCGACCACAGGGTCGTTCTCGGAGTCGGTCAACCAGAACTACTCGCGTTCCAACTCCTGGAATGCCCAGATGCGCTTCGAATGGACGCCCGACACGCTGTGGAACATCAGCCTGCGACCCACATGGAGCTATGGCACCAACGACGGACTGTCGCGCAGTACGTCGGCCACCTTCAGCGACGACCCCTACAACTACACCACGTCGACCGACGTCATCACCGAGATAGTGAGCCGCATGCTCAGCATCAGCGACACACTGGTGGTGAACCAGCGCCAGAACGGCGGACTGACCTACAGCAACTCCAAGCGCTACGGCGCCACGCTGCAGGTGAACCGCAAGATAGGCGGACGGGGCCGCAACATCACCCTGCAGGCCGGCTTGAACTACAGCGACGGACAGTCGGAGAACTTCTCGCGCAGCCTGGTGAACCTTTACCAGCTGGCCACCGGCGACTCCAGCTACTACCGCAACTACTACTACGACACCCCGTCGAAAAACTATGACTATAATGTGCGCTTGACCTATAGCGAGCCTATCTTCAGGGCCATGTTCCTACAGTTCAGCTATAATTTCCAGTACCGCTACACCAAGAGCGACCAGTCGGCCTATAACTTCTGGAACGAGCAGAACCCCGCCATCCGCTTCGGCATGGACAACGTATGGCCCGACTACCGCCAGTGGGACGACCTGACAGAGGCCCTGGGCGGGCGCAGCTATACCGACGGTCTGTTCTATGACCAGAACAAGAGCCGCTTCTCGCAGTACAAGAACTACATCCACACGGCCGAGGTGATGCTGCGCGTCATTCGTCCGGCCTACAATTTCAACATCGGCATACAGATCATTCCGCAGACCTCGGAGTTCACTTATCGCTACCTGGGACTCGACACCATCACGAAGCGCAACGTGGTGAACTGGAGCCCGACGGCCAATTTCAGATGGAAGCTCTCTGACCGTGGCAACATGCGCTTTGAGTATCGCGGCAATACCGGCCAGCCCTCGATGAGCGACCTGCTGCCCATCACCGACGACTCTGACCCCCTGAACATTCGCAGTGGTAACGCCTCGCTGAAGCCCTCGTTCACACAGCGTCTCAGCGCCCGCTACAACGATTTCTTCGAGCGCCGACAGCAGTTTATCTTTGCCAATATCAACTTCTCGACCACCAGCAACTCCGTGGCGCAGATGGTGAAGTACGACCCCAAGACCGGCGGACGCACCTCACGGCCAGAGAATATCAACGGCAACTGGAACATCGGGGCCAACATCACCTTCAACACAGCCCTCGACACCTTGGGACGATTCAACCTGAACACCACGACCGATGCCAACTACGCCAACAACGTGGGCTACATTGACCTCTATCGCAACGGTGACGTGTCGAAGATGACCACCAAGTCGACCACACTGGCAGAGCGGCTCGGTGCCAGCTACCGCAACGACTGGTTTGAACTGGAACTGAACGGAAGGGTGCAGTACAACTACTCGTACAACGCCCTGCAGGAGAACTCGAAGCTCTCGACGTGGAACTTCAACTACGGTTTCAACACCACCATGTCGGCACCCTGGGGCATGCAGTTCACCACGAGCCTCAATATGTCGAGTCGCCGCGGATTCAGCGACGCTTCGGCCAATACTGACGAGCTGATATGGAACGCCCAGATTTCGCAGTCGTTCCTTACGGGCAAACCCCTCAGCGTGCGACTGGAGTTCTACGACATACTGCGTCAACAGTCGAACTTCTCGCGTACCATCAACGCCATGATGCGTAGCGACAACAGCTACAACAGCATCAACAGCTACGTCATGCTGCGCGCTACCTACAGGATGAACCTGTTCGGCACGCGCGAGATGCGCCAGAACATGCGGCGTGGCGGTGGCGGTCCCAACGGCGGTTTCGGCGGCGGGCGTGGCGGCTTTGGCGGTGGGCGTGGCGGCTTCGGCGGCGGCCGTCCCGGCGGTTTCGGTGGCGGCTTTGGCGGCGGGCGACGCGGATAACAAAAAGCGGGGGTGTCACTTTTGACACCCCCGCTTTTTTTGTTATGCTTCCTCTTTTGTTTCGGCTTCTTCCTTCGTTTCATCCTCGAAGTCGGTAATGCCCGCCTCGATGAGGATATTGTACCACTGGATGAGCTTCTGGATGTGCGAGTTCTTCACGCGGTCGCGGTCCCAGTTGGGCAGCACCTTGGTGAAATATTCGTGCAATTCGTCGGCCGATGCCTTCTTGTAGTCAATGCTGGCCTTCTGGCCGTCCTCCAGCTTTTTCATGCTCTCAAGGATGGTGGGCAGTGGCACGTCGTCGGTATCGGTGTACATGGCGATGTCGTTGAGCGACGTAATGCGGTCGGAGCCGAAGGCCGGCTGACGGCGGTGGGTGGCGTCGAGAGCCTCGACAATGAGGTTGTTCTTGCCACGGGTAACGAGTTTGTAGAGTCCGGGCTTGCCGGAAATAGCTAAAATGGTTTGTTGCATAATTCTAATATGGTGTTTAATTGATAATCGATGTCGGCCTGTCCGTCGTTGACAATTTCGAAGTCGGCGCGTCGGCGAACCTCGTCTTGCGGCCATTGGCGGTGAATCCAGTCCAGGGCTTTCTCGCGGCTGATGCCGTCGCGCTGCATGATGCGCTGAATGCGCAGTGCTTCGGGCGCGGTGACCACAATGACGCGGTCAACATAGCGGTTGGCCCCTGACTCATACATGATGCCGCTCTCCATCCAGTCGCAGCCGCTCTGCTCGAAGTCGGCGAAGACGGCGGGGTGGACAATGGCATTGATAGCCTGGGCGTTGGCTTCAGAGGCTAATAGGAAACGGGTGAGGGCGGCCTTGTTGAGGTCGAAGGACTCAAGGGACTCATGAGACTCACGGGGTATATAGGCCTCGGGGCCTACCACGGCTGTCAGCTGGCGGCGCAGCTCTGCCGAAGTGCGCATGAGGCGCTTGGCGGCAGAGTCGCAGTCGTAAACAGTGATGCCGCGCAGCTTGAGCCGCGCGGCCACGTAGCTCTTGCCACTGCCGATGCCGCCTGCCAGTCCTATCTTCATTTTGTCTTCTCCTCTATCAGATAGTCCACCTCCTTAGTGACCAGCGCGGCACGGGTGATGCCCTGCGGCACTTGCAGCAGCTGCAGGCTGCACTTCTCTGAGGGGCTGTTCTTCAGTTGGTTGTAGTCGGCGGTGACGATGAAGTCGTTGGGGGTCAGTGTGCGGTAGACATTGACACCGGTCACGAAGCGCACCGTCACCTTGGCGGGGAATGTGCGCAGCACCTTGTTTTTAGGCATGTTGATGCCCTGAATAGGTATGCCCTCCATGCTCTCCTCGGTGAGCACGTCGGTGTAGAAGGTGGTCTTGACGTGGTCGGGCACCATCTTGACCCCCTCAATCTTGCGCAGACGGCAGTCTACTGATAGCGTGTCGCGAAATCCCACGTAGTTCAGCGGCTCGGTATAGGCCATGCGAATGCTGTCGAGTTTTTCCTCAGAGGCGTAGACGGTGACGCTGTCGGGGGTATAGCTGACGTGGCTGAGGAAATAAAGGTGTTCAGGAATAATGCGTCCGCGCCACCTGACAGGCACTTTCTTGAAGGCCCCCGTGTTGTAGAACAACTTCAGCCTGTCGGGCTTGATGCTGATAATCTTGCTGGAAGCCGACAACCGCTGCTGAATCATCTTCGTCAGTTCGGCAGTGCTGATGGCACCAGCCCCGCTGCCTTGGTCATAGGTCTTGAAGGGGGCGTTGACATGCTTCAGCTCCTCGCCGTAGATGTAGGACAGTAGCAGGATGCCCCGGTCACGGATGGTTACGCGGACGGTGTCCACCTCGTCGCTGGTCAGCATGACGTCGCTGGGTATTTCGGTGATGTGTACAGGTACTATCACCTCCTTCTCGTAGGTTTCGTTCAGGGTCATCAGCAGCCAGAAGATGCCCGACAAAGCCAGGAAGAATAAGAAAATCAGAAACTCCCTGTTAGCCCTGCTAAACAGGAAGTTCCTGACGGTGATGTATAACCTGTGCAGCTGCATCATGGATTATCTCTGCTGCAGGGGCGTGTTGGCCGTGTCCTTGAACACGTAGCTGAGGTCAACGGTGATAACCACGTCGCGGGCTATCTTTACCTCGACCGTCTTCTTAGCCAGGTCGATGCTCTTCACGGTGCCGTAAATACCGCCGCCGGTGATAACCTGTGTGCCCTCCTGAAGCGAGTTCTGGAAATTCTGTATCTCTTTCTGTTTTTTCTGCTGCGGGCGAATCATGAAGAACCACATGATGGCAAAGATAAGTACCATCATAATAATCATCGACATGCCGCTGCCTCCTTGGGCTGACTGAGCAGCCAAAATGATGTTTACCATTGTTATTTACTATTTAACGATTTACGATTTACTGTTTATATGCTTGCTGCTTAATACTGTCTAAGACTTTTGCGGCCTGTCCTCGATGTGCTTCATCAGTCGTCCCGTCTTAATAAGGTGGCGGGCGATGGTGTCGAGCATGCCGTTGATGTAGCCGCCGCTCTTGGGGGTGGAGTAGAGCTTGGCAATGTCGACGAACTCGTTGATGCTGACACTGACGGGGATAGAGGGGAAGGTCATCATCTCGGCAATGGCTATCTGCATGATGACGACATCCATGTAGGCCAGCCGGGAGAAGTCCCAGTTGCGCGAAGCCTCGCTCATGTAGTGCTGGTACTCGTCGGCGTTCAGGATGCTGGCCCTGAAAAGCTTGCGGGCGTAGTCGCGGTCTTCCTCGCTGTCGTATTCAGGCAGCAACTCCTGCTTGGCACCGTTCTGCTCGTCGAAGCGCTTGATAGTCTTCAGTACAAACGTGTCTACTATCTCTTTGTCGTCGTTCCAGTAAAGGCTCAGCTCCTCTAAGAGCTGGTCCAGCTCGTCGTTGTCCTGGATCAGTGTGCGGTACAGCTTGCGCCACAGCTCGCGGTCGGTGGCGTAGTTGTCAACGGGGTCGGCCATATAGTCCTTGAATATCTGGCTCTGCTCTATCTGTTCATACAGCTTGCCCACAAACTCCGGCTCGTCGGCCCAGGTATGCTTCTGGGTGCCGATGAAGTCGCTGAGCTGACGGTTCTCTGACAGCTGGAGCGTGAACCGGTTGTAGGCAAAACGGGTGGAAGGCTGCGGCGTTCCCTCACGCCGGGCCTTGCCCTCGGCTATCTCAAGCCGGCGTTTGGCTTCGTTGGCCACCGCCACCATCAGTGCCAGCAGGTAGTTGTACAAATCGTATGCCTTTGACAGGCTGAAAAACAATTCCTTCTCCGCTGAGTCGATGTTTTTGTTGCCGTTTTGATAGTACGCGTAGGTTAACTGTACAATCTTGATGCGTATGATTTCACGATTGATCATGGGGCTTACGTTATAGTTTATGCTCTTTTCGACTGCAAAAATAATCAAATTTCCTTGAACATGCAAGAAAAACCGCCTTTTTTTGTAAATTTTCAATTAGTAATTATCATTTTTCAATTATTCTTTGTACCTTTGCACCCGCTTTTCGAGGAAAGGCGCACCGTGTGATGGTGAATTAACAACATTAATTATTAATTTAGAGTAACACAACAACACTGTTATGAGAGAAATCAGCGTAAGCGGTCAGAAGCGTACCGCAACGGGCAAGAAAGCCTCAAAGCTTCTGCGTAAGGAGGGCATGGTGCCCTGCAATCTGTATGGTGAGAAAAAGGGTGAGAACGGCCTGCCTCAGGCCATGGCCTTCCAGGCTTCGTTTTCTGAGCTGCGCAAGGCTATCTACACGCCTCATGTCTATGTGGTCAACCTGACCATCGACGGCGAGGCTCACAAGGCTATCATCAAGGAGCTGCAGTTCCACCCCACGACGGATGCCCTGCTGCATGCCGACTTCTTTGAGGTGAACGATACCAAGGATATTACCATCGGTATTCCTGTCAAGCTGAACGGCCTGGCACAGGGTGTGCGCGACGGTGGTAAGCTGAACCTCAGCATCCGCAAGATTGATGTCACCGCTCCCTACAAGCAGATTCCCGAGGTGCTCGACATTGATGTCACCAACCTGCAGTTGGGTAAGGCTATCAAGGTAGGTGCCCTCCAGTTTGACGGTCTGAAGATTGCCACCTCGCCCGAGGTTGTCGTCTGCTCTGTCAAGGCTACCCGTGCTTCGCGTGCTGCTGCCGCTGCTGCCGAGTAATAAGAAGGTATGGACAAATTTTTGATTGTTGGACTGGGAAATCCGGGCGATGAGTACGCGATGACCCGCCATAATACAGGTTTCATGGTGTTGGACGCCTTTGCAAAGGCGTCCAACGCTGTTTTCAGCGACCGCCGTTACGGCTATGTGGCCGAGACATCGCTGAAGGGACGCAAGGTGGTGCTGCTGAAGCCCACCACGTTTATGAACCTCAGCGGCAATGCTGTGCGCTACTGGCTGAACAAGGAAAACATCGACCAGCACCGGCTCATGGTCGTCAGCGACGACGTGGCCCTGCCCTTGGGACAGTTCCGCCTGAAGGCCAGCGGCTCCGGCGGTGGTCACAACGGCCTGGGCCATATCCAGCAGCTCATAGGACAGGACTATCCACGGCTGCGCATGGGCATCGGCAACGACTATCCGCAGGGTGGGCAGATAGACTGGGTGCTGGGTAAATACAGTGACGAGCAGTTGAAGGCCCTGCAGCCCTCCATAGACCTGGCGGTAGACATCATCCGCAGCTTCGTGCTGGCCGGCATCGACATCACCATGAACCAGTATAACAGGTTAGGAAAAAGAACAGCAACACTTCCGGAAAATGACTGACGAAGCACGAATAGACAAATGGCTGTGGGCAGCGCGCATCTTCAAGACCCGCACGATAGCTGCAGATGCTTGCAAGAACGGGCGGGTTATGGTGAACGATGTCAACGTCAAGCCCTCGCGCATGGTCAAAGTGGGCGACAAGGTCAGTGTGCGCAAACCGCCAGTGACCTATTCTTTCCGCATACTGAAAACCATTGAACAGCGCGTCGGTGCCAAATTGCTGCCTGAGATTTATGAGAACATCACTACCCCCGACCAGTACGAGCTGTTAGAGATGACCCGCATCAGCGGGTTTGTCAACCGCCAGCGCGGCACCGGGCGACCCACCAAGAAGGACCGTCGCGCCATGGATGCCTTTGTGGGGCCGTCGCTGGAGGGCTACGGCGAGTGGGATGGCTTTGAGTTTGACGATGACGACTTCGACGAGGAATAATAAATGATATAACGTATGGACCGCAAATTAGAAAACCTGAAAGCACTGGGGCGGGAGACGCAATACTTGTCTCACTATGCTCCCGAAGTGCTGGAGACGTTTGAGAACAAACATCAGGACAACGACTACTGGGTGCAGTTCAACTGTCCGGAGTTCACGTCGCTTTGCCCTATTACCGGACAGCCCGACTTTGCTGAGATAAAAATCATGTATATACCCGCCCAAAGGATGGTGGAGTCGAAGAGTCTGAAGCTTTACCTCTTCTCATTCCGCAACAATGGCGACTTCCACGAAGACTGCGTCAACATCATCATGAAGGATCTGGTGAAGCTGATGCAGCCTAAGTATATCGAAGTCATCGGACTGTTTACACCTCGGGGCGGCATCAGTATCTATCCCTATGCCAACTACGGGAAGCCCGGCACGAAATACGAAAAAATGGCTGAGCAACGCATGCTCAGCCATGAGATAGTCTAAGTAGCGCTATTCTTCGCTTTTCCGCTTTCTGTAATAGCCTTGTTCCCCGTCTTCGAAGCGTAGTACCAAGGTGTCGCGGCGCAGCAGCACAAACTGGGCCGTGTCACTGTTGATGACGGTCTGTACACCGGTAGTGTCACGCTTGGTCTCACTCAACACTAACAGCCCGTTGAAGATGTGCCACTCGCGGTAGCGCTTCAACTGTGGGTAGACCACCGGACTTTCTTCGTCCGACGTCATGGCGTGGACAAAGCCGATGGGACGGGCGGTGTTCTCGCTCTTTATTTCTACCCCGTATTCCCTCGGCTGCATCAGCTCGCTTATCAGCGAGTCGGGGGCCTCTTTCAGAAAACGTTGCTGGGCTTCCTGGCTCAAGCCAGCCCGGCGGCGCAACTGGGGTTTCACCACGTAGCACCACTCGCCCTTCAGCTCCTCCAAGTCAATCACCATGTCGGCAACCTTCGGGTTGTTATGGTTTACCACCACGGCCATCTTGTCACCAATTTTAGGCCGTCCGAAAACCTTCTGCGCTTTCGATGCCCCTAAGATGTTGAACGTGTCAGGGTCGCCACCATAGCGAGGCAGGAACACCAGAATGGTGTCGTTGCACCCGTCGCAGGCCAGGCCGTAGACCGTGGAGTCGCCCAGTAAGTTCTGCTTTGTGCTGATGGCCTCGTTGTCCTCAGTCTGCTTACTCTCCTTGCTGCCACATGCCGCTATCGTCATGGTGAGGGCTGCGACTGCCGCTAACCAAAAAACTTTCTGCTTCATTGTCGTTATCGTTGTATAGTGGCCGCAAAGGTACTATAAAGTCTGCACATATCCAAATTAATTAGGTTTTATTTGTCGCGTTTTCTTTGCTCCTTTCCAGAAAAAGCAGTAATTTTGCAGCCGCTTTATGATGATACTGACTGTTTTGCTTTGCTATTTCGCCTTGCTCTTTGCCATCAGCCGGTGGACGGCGCGGCGAGCCGACAATGAGGCTTTCTATAGGGCTGGACGACGATCGCCGTGGCCGATGGTGGCCTTCGGCATGGTGGGGGCTTCCATCTCGGGCGTGACCTTTGTTTCCGTGCCGGGCATGGTGACGGCCACGCAGATGACCTATCTGCAAGTCTGCCTGGGTTTTGTTGTGGGCTATGTGGTGGTGGCAGTGGTGCTGTTGCCGTTATACTACCGTCTGGGACTGACCAGCATCTACACCTACCTGGGCCAGCGCCTTGGCCGCAGGTCATACCTGTCGGGGGCTTGGTTCTTTCTGGTGTCGAAGATGACGGGGGCGGCGGTGAAATTTTATGTGGTGTGTATCATCATGCAGCGCTTCGTGTTCGACGCACTGGGCATTCCCTTTTGGATGAGTGTCGCCGGACTGGTGCTGCTTATCTGGCTCTACACCTATCGCGGGGGCATCAAGACGCTGGTGGCCACTGACTCGCTGCAGACCGCCTGCCTGCTGGGTTCGCTGCTTTTTATAATATATAAGGTGGTGGAATCACAGGGAATGACACTGGGAGGAGCCGTACAGGCTGTGGCAGACAGTCCGCTGAGCCGTGTCTTCGTGATGGATGACTGGGCCTCGCCACGCAATTTCTGGAAGCAGTTCCTCAGCGGGGTGTTCATCGTCATCGTCATGACGGGACTCGACCAGGATATGATGCAGAAGAACCTGACGTGCAAGACGTTGCGTGAGGCACAGAAAGACATGTGCTCTTACGGGGTGGCCTTCGTGCCGGTAAACCTGCTGTTTCTGTCGCTTGGCGTGCTGTTGACAATGGTGCCTGAGATGGCAGGAGTGGCGGGCGACGACCTGCTCCCCGCCTTCGTACAAAGCGCGGCCACCGTTCATCGTTCAATGTTCAGCGTTCAGTGTCTCTTCGTACTCGGTATTATGGCGGCTTCATTCTCTACCGCTGACTCGGCTCTGACATCGATGACAACCAGCTTCTGTATTGACATCTGCCGCCGGCCAGGCGATGAGCGGCTCCGGCGGTTGACCCATGTAGTGATGTGCCTGCTCTTCGTGGTCTTCATCCTGGTGTTCCGCTACATTAACAGTACGTCGCTCATTGATGCCATCTACATCATGGTAAGCTATACCTATGGTCCGCTGCTGGGGCTGTTCGCCTTCGGCCTGTTCACCCGTCGTCAGCCGCGCGACTCCTGGGTGCCGTATATCTGCGTGGCATCACCCTTGGCGTGCTACGCCCTTGAAATGGTGGGTAACAGTCTTCTGAACTATAAGTTTGGTTACGAGCTACTGATGCTGAATGGGCTTCTGACCTTCATGGGTCTTTGGATAAGTGCTCGATATACTCAGTCGGTTGCATGCCAAACTCCTTCTTGAAGCAGGTACTGAAGTATTTGGGGTCTTTGAATCCCACCTTGTAGGCCAGGTCGCTGATGCGTATGTCTGGCTGGCGCTGCGCTATGCGCATGGCTTCCTTCATACGGATGTCGCGGATGAAACTGCTGACGCTGAGTCCTGTCAGGGCTCGCAGCTTGTTGTAGAGCGTGGAAGCACTGGCCCCCATGTCGGAGGCAAAGGTGTCGCGGTCGTAGTCGCTGTCGTCTATATGGGCGTAGATACAGTCTACAGCCCGCTTGAGGAACAACTCGTCAGCGGTGGGTCCGGAGGGTGCTGCCTGCTCTGCCGGAGCCGTGACGGGCGGGATTTCGGGTTGAGACTGTGGGTCGACGGCGCGTGCCGTCAGCTCCTCTGTCATGTGGTTTAGGAATTCCTCCTTTACGCGGTTGCGGTTTTCTACGATGTTGTTGATGCGCAGTTCCAGGTCGCTCAGCTTGAAAGGTTTGGTTACATAGCTGTCGGCTCCTATCTGCAGTGCCTCGTTACGGTCCTCGTCCTGGGTCTTGGCTGTCAGCAGAATGATGGGCAGATGCTGGTAATTGGGATCGGCCTTGACGTGACGAGTAAGTTCCAGACCGTCCATCACGGGCATCATGACGTCCGAGATGATGATGTCCAGCTCCTCTTGCTCTATCACCTCTATGGCCTCCTTGCCGTTGGTGGCGGTCTTGACGCGGTATTTGGGACCGAGCAACTGCTGCATCAGCATCAGCAGCTCTATGTTGTCTTCAACAATCAGCAGCTTATAGGCATCGTCCTCAACAAGGGTAGTGGACTCTTCTGGCTCGCTGTCGCTCATGCGGCGGGCGATGTCGAGAATAGCACTGCGTGCCGTGTTGATGTCCACCTTGCTCTGCTCGTCAATCTGCGATGCCGAGAAAGCATCTTTGCTGATAGGCAGGGTGACGGTGAAGGTGGTGCCGACTCCCTCCGTGCTCTCACACTCTATGTCGCCGCCATGCAGATAGACCAGTTCGCGCGTCAGGGCCAGCCCCAGCCCGGTACCGATGGTCTGCTGGCGGCGGTAGTCACCGTCATAGAAACGGTGAAACAGTTTTTTCATCTTCTCATGCGGGATGCCGATGCCGTTGTCACGTACCTTAATAATAATATGGTCGTATCTGGCATTGGTATTGACCTGCAACCTCACTTTGCCGGCCCCGCTTGGCGTGTACTTGGCAGCGTTTGACAGCAGGTTGTAGATGATTTTGTCCAGCTTGTCGGTGTCTATCCAGCCCATCATGCTCTGCGGCGTACATTGTATGGTGAAGTCCAGACCGTTTTTGGCCATGAGAGGCTCTATGCAGAGGGCCGTCTGCTGTATGTATTGCATGACATCGCCTTGGGCGACGAGCAGTTTCAGCTCGCCCGACTGCGACTTGCTGGTTTCCAGAATCTGCTGAAGCAACCTCACCATGCGTTCAATGTTGAGCTGCATGAGGTCGTAGTCCTGACTGTGGGCAGGCTCCTGTTCGCGCAGCCTGTCGACGGAGGCTGAGATGACGGTGAGCGGGGTGAGCAGTTCGTGAGTAATGTTGGTGTAGATGGCACTCATCTGCAGACGGTTTCTCATGCGGACACCGCGCTGAAACAGTTCACGCCCCAGGAAGAACAGTCCAATGGCAGCAATGATGATAATGATGATGAGCGTTTGCAGGTTCATGCTTTTGATTGTGCTTTGAGACTGCGAAGGTAGCTATTTTGTTTTAAAAAACATCATTTTTGCGTTGAAAAAGTGTGAAAGGGTGACAAAATAGGTGGAAAAAGCGTGATTTTAGGTCGAAATATCGTTATTTCACGTATTTTCAACCTCAAATAACCCTCATTCGACCTCGCTTTCGCGAAGATGTCGTATCTTTGCATCACGAAAGATTTTTAATGGTTAAGGTTTATGGTTGATTAATTTAGTTTTTAAAGTATGAAAAAGCCTCGCTGGGAAGCGAGGCTTTTTTGATAGCTTTGACTTTCAAAGATACTATCTTGCCAAAAGGAAGCGCTCGGCCTCAATGGCGGCCTGACAGCCGCTGCCGGCAGCACTGATGGCCTGACGGTAGACGGGGTCGGCGCAGTCGCCAGCCACGAAGATGCCGGGCAACTTGGTCTTTGGCGTTCCGTCAATCTTCTTCAGGTAGCCCACCTCGTCGGTGTCTAACCACTCCTTGAAGATGTCAGTGTTGGGCTTGTGACCGATGGCGAGGAAGAAGCCGTCTATCTCAATGTCTACTAATTCCTCGTCAGGCTCGCCACGGCGTTTCACCAGGTGAGCACCCTCCACACCGTTTTCACCGTACAGTCCGAGGGTGTTGTGCTCAAACAGGATTTCAATGTTTTCATGGTCGCGAACCCGTTGCTGCATCACCTGTGAGGCCCGCAGGAATGGCTTGCGCACTATCATGTAAACCTTTTTGGCCAGTCCGGCCAGGTAGAGCGCATCCTCGCAGGCAGTGTCGCCGCCGCCGACTACAGCCACCGTCTTCTTGCGGTAGAAGAAACCGTCGCACGTGGCACAGGCCGAGACACCCTGGCCGTTGTATTTCCGCTCGTCGTCCAGTCCCAAATACTTGGCTGAGGCCCCGGTGGCTATGATGACGGTGTCAGCCTCTATCTCCGTGCCGTCCTCGGCGGTACAGCGATAGGGAGCCTTCGAGAAGTCTACCTTTACTATTTCTCCATCGCGGATGTCGGTACCGAAGCGTTCGGCCTGTTCGCGCAAGTCCATCATCATCTGGTTGCCGTCCACACCCTGCGGGTAACCCGGGAAATTCTCTACCTCGGTGGTCTGTGTCAGTTGTCCGCCGGGCTGCATGCCGCAATACTCAATGGGATTGAGATTAGCCCGCGAAGCATAAATAGCAGCGGTGTACCCTGCGGGCCCGCTGCCAATAATTAAGCATTTTGTATGTTGCATAGCCTGTTACTTCAGCAGTTCTTCTATCTGCTTCTCAATGTTCCCGATCTTCTCTGTAGGCTCATAGCGGGCTACGACCTGGCCCTTCTTGTTGACGAGGAATTTGGTGAAGTTCCATTTGATGTCAGGCTTCTGCTTGTAGTCGGGGTCAGCTTTCGACAGCATGTCGTCGAGCAGGGCGCTCAGCTGATGGTCGGGATCCCAGCCGGCAAAGCCCTTCTGCTCCTGCAGAAACTTATAGAGCGGGTCGGCATCCTCGCCGTTCACCTTAATCTTTTTGAAACGGGGGAAGTCCGTACCGTAGTTCAGCTTGCAGAACTCGTGGATGCTCTCATCGGTGCCGGGGGCCTGCTGACCGAACTGGTTGCAGGGGAAATCGAGAATCTCGAAACCCTGGGAGTGGTACTTCTTGTAGAGGTTCTCCAGCTCTTCGTACTGAGGTGTGAATCCGCACTTCGTAGCCGTGTTGACAATCAGCAGCACCTCGTTAGCATACTCCTTGAGCGATACGTCCTTACCTTTCCTGTCCTTGACAGTAAAATCATAAACTGTTTTCATTTTTCGTTTTTGTTATAGTTGTTGATGAATCAATGCCATAATTCTGCTACAAATTTATGAATTTTCGGTGTGACGGCCAAACGTTTTACGGAAATTTATGATTTTTACCGTAAAAAGAAGTGCGCCCAAGGTATATGCAACTACCTTGGACGCACTTCCTGTATCGTCTCAGTGATTGAAATATCTTATTTCTTCGCAGCCTTACCGTAGCGGCTCATGAACTTATCAACACGACCGGCCGTGTCAACCAGCTTACTCTTACCAGTATAGAACGGGTGAGAGGTGCTTGAGATTTCAACTTTTACCACTGGGTAAGTTTCACCTTCGAATTCTACGGTGTCATTGGTCTTAGCAGTAGACTTCGTAAGGAACATATCGCCGTTGGACATGTCACGGAACACGACGGGGCGATAGTTTTCTGGATGAATTCCTTTCTTCATTTCTTTGTCGTTTGTTATAATATGATTTTACGGGCTGCAAAGGTACGATGTTTTTTCCAATTACGCAAACTTTTGCACTGAAAAAAGAGCGAAAAGCAAAAAAAACGCCTTTGTCAGTAAAAAAACAACTTTTTTTCTTTGTCGGTTCTGAAAAAATTCTTAATTTTGCACAGAAATATCTGATTGTCAGAACTTCGATAGACTTTAAACTAATGTATGCGTACATACTATATAAATAGAGAATAAACATGTTTAATTATATTAATTTTTGGTTCTAATGAAGAAAAAAATTGTAAATGCAGTTCTCATGGCGGCACTGGTTGTACCGTCTGTGGGCACGTTAACGTCCTGTAAGGACTACAATGAGGACCTCAGTGTTGAACTGAGAGGAGAGACCGCAAACCTGCGTAAGACTCTGCAAGACCAGATTGACGACTTGAAGGCAAAAGTAGCAGCCATCAAGTCCTGTCAGTGTGATTTGTCAGACTTTGTGAAGTCAGCAGATTTGGCTGCTTATGTGAAGCAGGCCGATTTGGATGCTAAATTGGCTGGCTATCAGAGGGCAGGTGACTATGTGACTCCCGACATGATTGCCAACTTTATCACCAAGGGAGAAGCAGACGCCGCTTATCTGACCCAGGATCAGTTGCAGACATACGTAAACGAGATAACCAACAATCTGGTGAGCATAGAGATCCTTGAGCAGGCTACTGATCAGGCTAATGCCCGCATCGACTCGCTCAATGCTGTGTTAGGCAATCTGAATAATGTCACCAGTGGTAAAAACCTTGCTGAGTATATCAGTGAGATGAATAACACCATCATTACTGTTAACTCTTTGGCACAGGAAGCCATGAAATTGGCTTCTAATGCTGCTACCAAGGAGGAACTTGCTGCACTGACACAGCGCGTGGAGAAAATTGAAGGCTGGGAAGAGAAGCTGACCAAGGCCAGCACCGATGCAGCTGACGCGCTGGCTAAGGCTACCGAGAACGCTCTTTGGATAGAAAAGAATAAAGAGAATGTTGAGAAGATAGAGCAGATTCTCACCGACCTGAACGAGCTGAAGAACGCTGACCTTATCAACCGCGTTAAGAACCTGGAAGACAACTACATGAAGAAGGATGACATCCAGAGACTCTTCGAGGAAGCTAAGGCTGCTGCTGATGCTGCTAACACCTTGGCAGAGCAGGCAATGGCAAAGGCAGGTGAGAATGCAGCGAACATTGATACGAATGCAAAGAACATCTCCAAGAACGCTGAAGACATTGCCGCGATCAATGAAAAGCTTGCAAACTATGTCACCAACGAAGCCTTGGCAGAAGAGCTGATGAAATATGTTACCACTGAGGAGTTCCAGAAAGAAATGGCTGAGGTGAACGAAGACATTCAGAAGGTAGCCGACAAAGTGGATGAATTAGACGCTGAGATTACTAAGGTCAAGAAGGACCAGGCCAACCTCATTACGGGCATCATCACTCAGGCTACAGAGAATCCCGTATTAGGCTATTTCAAGACTCCGTTCGGAATAGATCAGAACGTTATTGCTACCTATTACGGAACCGCAGATAAGGGTATTGAGTTCCCTGCTCGTGACGGTAAGTTCTATCTGGAAGCTTCTGACGTTGATACTTGGACTCCGCGCAACCTGGAAGTGATGGGTATCAGCAACCTTAATAATGTAAAGGGATATTTCACCAAGGGTGACGAGGTGTTCGTAACCGAGGTGAATGGCATGGTCGACGGCAACGCCGGTACGGTTTATGTCACCGTCAATCCCTCTAACGTTAATTTCAACGGTCAGCAGTTGGCTCTTGAGACCAGTGCCTCGAATGTCTCTCCCTTCATTCTTGACCCGCTGAAGTACTCTACCAAGGAGCTCATGCTTGGTATCTACCGCAATGGTGGTACTCGCGGCTATGAGAATGGTTTCACTCGCGGCTATGAGAATGGTTTCTATTCTGCTAAGGCTACTCTGCGTGCTGAGGATGTCGACAAAGCCAAGTTCGTGATTGACTTTAAGACTATTGGCGATGCTGTTAAGAATGTTATTAAGGATGGTCCTCAGGACGCTCGTACTCGTATCTCGGTTGCTGAGTCGGCTGCTATGGTGTTCGGAGCTATCAAGAATGAGGTTCCTGCCTACGGCCTGAAGGCTTCGTGGACAGACTCAGACAATAAGGTCCATAACGTCCTTTCTAACTACAATCTTGCAACGGTTGCTGTGAAGCCTCTGTCGTTCGCATTCCTGAATGGTAGCAAGTGGTCTAAGGTCGACGGCTTCGACAGGATGCGTTCGGTGGTTGCCCGCGTCATTCGTGAGGTGGAGGTTGCCCGTCCCGACTTTGCTAAGTATGAATTCCAGTTCGATAACATCCAGGTTTCGAATGGCAAGATTCTGGCTCAGGTCTACATGGTTAATGACGGTTCAAACTCTGAGTTGGTTATGATTCCTGTTGAAGGTAATGCCGACATGGCTGATGTCATCAATGAGCTGGTGGCCGACATCAATGCTAACAATGAATCAGCAAACAAGGTTCTGGCTGAGCTGTTCAATGAGGTGAAGGCAACCTATAATTACGAGACCTACATTGCTGAAACCAAGGCCAGCGTATATACCGCTATCGACAAGTATCTGACCCGCATTGAGAACCACATTCTCCGCGTGATGAACAATGCTCACCGTACGCTCTTCATCACCATGTTCGGTGAGCAGAACGGCAAGTTCGCCCTGCTGAGCAACAGTGTTGACAAGCCCACCAAGGCTGCTGCCGGTGAGTACACCCTGATTCCTACCACCTACACGCTGCAGTACTTCGCACCTGTCTACAAGAAGTTTGTGGCCGTGACCAACGTCTATGACGCTGCTACCAAGCAGGAGCTTGCCCTTGGCGAGGCTCAGTCGCTGGCTAAGGCTGCCAATGGTGGCGTGAACATGTTCAAGGTCGTTGACGGTCTTGACAACTGCACCATCAAGGGCGAGGCTGGTAAGATTTACGAGCTCACCTACACCGCTGTTGACTATCACGGCGTAGTGATGATTAAGAAGTTCTATGTTGAATTCTAATTAAAAACGGAGTATTAAAATGAATATGAAGAAAACAATATTGTCTGCTCTGATGTTCTTGGGCGTGCTTTCAGCATCTGCCCAGGAGCAGAAGGGGACGACAGAATATGTTTTCAACCCGCACTGGTATATTCAGGTGCAGCCGGTAGGTGCACAGTACACCCTGGGCGAGGTTGATTTCAAGGACCTGATTTCTTACAATGTACAGGCTGCACTGGGCTACAACTTTTCAAAAGCCATCGGTGCCCGTCTGTCTGTGAATGCCTGGCAGAGCAAGGCTGGTATCAGCAACAAGGATTTCGGTGCAAACAATTTCTACGAGACGTGGAAGTGGAAGTACGTGGCTCCTTCGCTTGACCTGACCTTCAACCTGTCGAACATGCTGGCTGGTTTCAACCCCAACCGCCTGTTTACCCTGAGTGCCTTTGTCGGTGTGGGTGCCAATATCGGTTTCTCCAACGACGATGCCTCAAAGGTGAAGAATGCGTATCTGGCTCACTGCTACCAGACGGCTGCCGTTCCCGATGCAGACCGCAGCCAGAACATGCAGTATGTTTGGGACGGCACTAAGGTGCGCGTTGCCGGACGTGCCGGTCTGCAGGGCGATTTCCGCCTGAGCGACCGCGTGTCGGCTGGTATCGAGGTCAACGCCAACGTGCTCAGCGACCGCTACAACTCCAAGAAGGCTGGCAATGCCGACTGGTACTTCAACGCTTTGGCCGGCATCAAGGTGAACCTGGGCAAGACCTACACCACCAACTTCATCCCTGCTCCCGAACCCGAGATTCGCTATGTGGAGAAGGTTGTAGAGAAGGTCGTTGAGGTGCCCGCCAAGGTTGAGGAGCCTAAGATTGAGCCCATCCGTCGCGACATCTTCTTCACTATCAACAAGTTCAACATCCGCGCCAGTGAGGAGCAGAAGGTGAAGGACATCGTGGACTACATGAACAAGTATCCCAAGTCAAAGGTTGTCATCACTGGCTATGCTGATGCCGGTACTGGCAATGACCGTATCAACGACCGTCTGGGCGCTCAGCGTGCCGATGCAGTTGTGAAGGCCCTGAAGGAGACTTACCACATCTCTGCCGACCGTATCACTTACGATTCCAAGGGTGCCCGTGTTCAGCCGTTCTCAGAGAACGACAAGAACCGTGTGTCCATTTGTATCGCTGAATAATACAGAGAATTGATACCTGATTAAATTATTGCTGACCTTACATCTATGTTGATAACGATAGCATAGTGTAAGGTCAGTTTTTTTTTCTGTTATGAAGACATTAAACCTATTGCTGTTTGCTGTACTAAGTACATTGACCGCCAGCGCCCAGTTGCCTGCCGATGGATTCTACCGCGTGCAAAACCAGAAGACCGAGCGTTATATTTCTATCATCGACAACAGGGGTAGCGTAAACCTGGAAACCACCGATGCCGATCTTGGTGCTCTGCGCACGGTGATGGACTTCAGCCGCGTGGTTTCCGACCCCGGTTCCATCATCTATCTGCGCAACTTGTCCAACGGTTACGACCTGCAGGCACAGGGGGCGAGCACCAATGTGATAGTAGGCTATCAGCTCCGCCTGCTGGACCTCAAGAACGGCACCTATGCCGCCTATGCTTCGTCTCACGGACTGACCAAGTATCTGAGCGATGCCATCCCGAGCTGGATGATGGACCCCGAGGAGAAAATCTACGGTACTGTGGTCACCAACTCGGCCGAGTCGCGCTATTGGTACATTAAGCCCGTCAAGAATGCTGATGAGTGCTATTTCGGCATCACGCCCGATGTCACTACGTCCGACGCTTTCTACAAGTCGTTCTATGCTTCGTTTGCCTTCTCGTTCCTGTCGTCAGGCATGAATGCCTACTACGTGACCAAGGTCGACAACAACCGTGGCCTGGTTGTCATCAAGGAGCTGACGGGCACTATTCCCGCCTCTACTCCCATTATCGTGAAATGCTCGTCCACAAAGGCTGCCAACAACAAGCTGAACCTGTCAGCCTCTACAGCTGCGGCCCCGTCTGACAACATGCTCAAGGGTGTCTATTTCTGCAACCCAGATGCCGGTAAGCATACCAATGTGTTGAACTACAGTGCCACCACCATGCGCGTTTTGGGCCGGGCTGCCGATGGCTCACTGGCTTTCGTCAAACAGTCGGGCTTAAAGTATGTTGCTGCCAACAGTTCTTATATCACCGTCAGCGTCGGTGCTCCTGACGAGATGAAAGTAGTGACCCAGGCACAGTATGACAAACTGCTGGCAGAGGAGGTCACGGTCACGGCCAGGAGCTATAGCCGTGCTTACGGCGAGGCTAATCCTACGTTCGCGTTTGATACCAAGGGTGCCGCCCTGCAGGGTCAGCCCTCGCTGGCCTGCACCGCTACGGCTATATCCCCTGTCGGAAGTTATCCCATCACCGTGTCCAAGGGCAGTGTGAGCAATGGACTTACCAAGCTCGTTAATGGTGTGCTCACCATTACGCCCGCCACGCTGACAGTCACCGTGGCCGATGCCGAGCGTGAGCAGGGAGCCGAGAATCCTCCCTTCATACTCACCTACGACGGCTTCAAGAACGGCGAGACCGAGTCTGTGCTCATCATGCAGCCTTCAGCTGTCACGACGGCCTCTGCCGATAGTCCTGCCGGCGTCTACGACATCACTGTCAGCGGCGGCAAGGCCCAGAACTACAGCTTCAACTATGTCAGTGGCAAGCTGACCGTGACGATGGTCAATGCCGTCAGTGGCGTGAGTGCTGAGGCCGGCGTTTCCGACGTCTACGACCTCTGTGGCCGGAAGATACTCTCTCGTGTGTCGTCGCTCAGCGGACTTCCCAAGGGTGTCTATGTTGTCAATGGCCGCAAGGTCATTGTTAAGTAGCCTGCATGAGTCAGACCGGACAGTAAAGAAATGGACGGAAATTATCATAATAATGGTAATTTCCGTCCATTTCTTTGTCGCCTCGTTATCCCCAAACACTCAGAACAGCCTGCGCGTCAGTCTGAGGTTCAGCACGGGGAACACCTTGACCTGCTTGATGGTCCTTACGTCCGTACCTATTTTCCCCGGAATGTTGTACACGTCGTGTATCAGGTCCGTACCGTCGTGTGTCTTCAGGTGAGGCGTTCCGCCCCAGAACATCACGCCGCAGTCGAAGCCAATGTGGTAGCGGTCGTTGTTCTTCACCAGCCGCCCGTCATAGCCGATACCCACGTAGGGCTTGAAGCTGTTCACCTCCATTGTCGCCTTCACCATGCTGTTGTCGTCAGGCTCCAGCAGGTAGTTCTCGCCCATTTTGTGAATCACGTTGCCCGCTTCGTCAACGATGTCGTGCTTGTACGAACCCATGTTGACACCCATCCGGCCGTTACGGTCGAATTTCTCTTGCAGTGTCATGAGCAGCACGGGGTCGTTGCTGAACTCCCGGAAGTCTTCGCCCAGGTCTACGAGCTGAATGTCCATCAGTTCCATCGGCGTCAGCCCGTGCAGCTTGTCGTAGTAGCGGTTGTAGATGTTCACGGCCATCAGCGTGGGCATGGCCTCGGTGGCATTGTAGGCCTCGGCCACCTTTGAGGGTCCCCAGTAGAAACCGCCGGTCATGTGCCAGTGCTTGTTCTGCTTGAAGGGGTAGATGTCTACCAGCACGTTCCAGTTCCAGAAGGTCATCTGCCTGATGACCTCCACCTTCGAGTTGACAGGCTTGCCGGTGATGGACGACAGCCTGGTTGACAGCCTGTTGAACTTAGAGGTGCTCGTGGCCGGGTCGTCGCCCACCTGTATACTGAACGTCGTGGGCAGGTCGAACCTCAGCATGGCGCCGAATCCCGTGCGCACCTTGACGTAGTCGCCCACAGGCATGCTCAGGTCAAAGCCTAAGCCCGTGGTGCCTGCCGTCAGGCTGAGGTCCATGTGGTTCAGTAGTTTGGCATCAAGCGTTGGGGCTGTCTGTGCCTTGGTTGTGCTGGAAACCATGCTTGCAATAACGGTAAATGCAAGTAGAAAATTCTTCATATCTGGGCTGTATGTACAAAAATCGGTGCGAAGTTACGTCATTTTTTCCAAATAGTGAAATAATTTTTGTTTTTTTCTTTGTTTTCTACCAAATTATAGTTATCTTCGCACCATAATTACCAAGTAGCCACATTTTTAAAGCATTATAACCATGACCATCATCGGAATAGCCGGGGGCACCGGTTCGGGCAAGACCACCGTCGTCAAGCGTATCTCCAAGGCACTGCCGCCCCACTGTGCCGCCGTCATCCCCCTCGACTCGTACTATAACGACACCACCGGCATGACGCCCGAGGAGCGCGCCGCCATCAACTTCGACCATCCCGACGCCTTCGACTGGAAGTTGCTCACCGAGCATATTAAGATGCTGAAGAACGGCGAGGCCGTCGAGCAGCCCACCTATTCCTATATAGAGAGCAACCGTCAGAAGGAGACCGTCCACGTTGACCCTAAGCCCGTCATCATCATCGAGGGCATCATGGCCCTGCACTACAAGAAGCTGCGCGACATGATGGACCTGAAGATTTTTGTCGATACCGACGACGACGTGCGCCTCATCCGCAACATCCGCCGCGACGTCGTGGAGCGTGGCCGCACCGTCGACATGGTGCTCGACCGCTACGAGAAGGTGCTCAAGCCCATGCACGAGCAGTTCATAGAGCCCACCAAGAAGTTTGCCGACCTCATCATACCCTGGGGCGGCGACAACAAGACCGGCATCCATATCCTGAAGACCTATATCCAGGGCATCGTCACAGGCGTTTAACTGCGTCATGCTGTCTCGCAGTTTATTCAAGTTTCTCATTCGCTCAACTTTCTGAGTTAGAGTGAGTTATCGGCCTTTAGCCTCGTGTAGTTAGAAGTGAGCTGTTTTGTAAACAAATCCGTAAAAACGATGACAATAGTAGTGAAAAACGTGTGAAAGAAACGAGCTAAAAGATGATTATTAAATGCAGCATATTCAATTATTGACCAAATACGCAGGTCGGTCGTGCTAATTCAACATTTAAAACTTGACTTTTCAGAAGCTTTCACACTAAACGAGCCTCGTTTGTGACGAAAGGGACTCCCTTTTGCCCGAAAGGGACTCCCTTTTGCGCAAAAGGGAGTCCCTTTTCACTGAAAAACTCATCTGTTTTTCCTAATTAGTGTAGGGGAATGTAGGGAAAGTGTATGCAAAAAATTGTAATCTCCTTTATAATCAAACGCTTACAGAGCAAGTGTAGGTGTGTAGGCAGAAATGAAAAAATATTTTCAGTGAAAAATGTATGTTTTGGCAGCGGAAAATTAATTAAATTAACAGAATTATCGAGCCCTTTTGGTCAGTTGACCTCCTCGAACGTGTCGAGCTGTGGCTGGTCGTGCGATTGTAGCCACTGCTTCTTGTCGCGGTAGAACTTGAGGGCGTTGATGAGTTCCACTATGCCGTAGAGCAGGGTACACCAGCCCAGAATCAGCATGGCCGTCGCCAGCGGGGCCATGGGCTTGACCATGACATAGAGGCCTGTAAGCAGTATTACCGACGGCATGATCCAATAGCTGAAGCCTATCCGGCCGTATCGACGGCCGTTGATGAGGCTCATAAACTGGTTGATGGCTCCGAGGATGAGGATAGCCCCGATGATGTACATCAGTGCCGAGACGAAGGCCGTGGGCGAGAGGGCCAGTATGAGTCCCAGGATGGTGCTACCCAGTCCGACAATGGGGAAGGTGGGCTGCTCGCCGGCCACCAGGTTGCCGTCGTTGTCGTAAATCTTGTACTCGCTGACGTTGCGCTTAGACATGTAATAGGTGACGCACGAAATGATGCCCGACAGCAGGAAGAGCACGCCGATGGCTATGGTGATGCCCTTAACGGTGTTGTCGGGAAACTTGATGAGCAGCACGCCGATGACGATGGCACAGACGGCCCTGAACACAGCACTTTGTAATATTCTCATACGTTTTTTCTGGTTTTATGGGGCAAAGTTACAAAATAATTATGAATTATGAATTAATATTTATGAATTATTTTGTAACTTTGCACTTATGAAGACTATTTTATATTTAGTGCGCCACGGTGAGACGGTCGACAATGCCCGGCAGTTGATGCAGGGGCAGACGCAGGGCGAGCTCAATGACGTAGGCATAGGCCAGGCCCGTGCGCTGAGCGGGCGTCTGGACGGTGTGGCTATCGACGCTATCGTGTCGAGCGACCTGCGCCGTGCCGTCGATACCGCCGCCATATTGGCCGCCCCCCGGGGGCTGTCCGTCGTTACCACCCCACTGCTCAGGGAGCGCGACTGGGGCAGTTTCACCGGGCGGTTCATACCCAGCCTGAAGGGTGAGGTGTGGCCCGACGATATAGAGACGCTGGAGGCCCTGCTGGCGCGCGCCCGCCGGTTTCTTGACTATGTCAGGACGCGGTATGAGGGGAAAACAGTGCTTGCCGTAGGACACGGTATCGTCAACAAGGCGATACAGGCTGTGTACTACGGCAAGCAGATGAGCGAGGTGGAGCGCATGGCTAACTGCGACGTGCGCCAGTTGGAGCTTTAGTTGCGCGAACCGCCGAAGTGTCCGTGGCTGTTGGAGGAGCGGTTGCTGCCTCCAGAGGTGCGGCTGCCTGTGCTTGGACCGACGGCTGAGCGTGTGCCCATGCTGCCGACCGAACGTGTCCCTATGCTGCCGGTCGAGCGTGTGCCCATACTGCCGACCGAGCGTGTGCCCATGCTGCCGGTTGAGCGGCTGCCGCCGAAGTGACGGCTACCGTTGTTGCCGCGTTCCATGGTGCTGTTGCCCATGCTGCGGTTGGGCTGTGCCGAGGTGCTGTTGCGGTTGTTGATACCGCTATTCACGCTGCCCCTGTCGGTGCCAAGGCGCCGGTTGTTGTCGGAGCCGAAGCGCCGGTTGTTGTCGGAGCCGAAGCGCCGGTTGTTGTCGGAGCCAATGCTGTAGCCCCTGCCGCTGCTGCCACGGCCCTGGTGGCCCGTGATGCGGGTAGAGCTGCCGTTGCGTGAGCCTCGGTAGTCGCCGCGGTCGAAGCTGTTGCGCATGCCGAAATGCTGTCGGCCGGAAGGCACGCTGGGGCGGAAGTGGTGGTCGCGTCCGTGGTAGTAGCTTCGCCCCCCGTTGAAGTGCCAGCTGTGGGCACCCCTGTAGGTGGCGTAGAAGTGCGGCCGCCCGAAGTAGAAGTAGTCGCGGTGGGGATAGCGGGCGTAGATGCCGAAGTGCCAGTAGCCGCGGTCCCAGTAGAGCGGGCGGTAGAAATAGGTGGCTGCGCGGAACATGTCCCACTGCCAGGAGTAGAGTATGTAGCTCAGGTCCATGTTGCGGCGCTCCCAGTAGGTGCCGAAGACGTCGGCCTGGCTGGTGACCCCCATGAGGTAGTCGAGGTTGATTTCGTAAGCGGCCTCATACTGCGCGTCGGTGAGGTTCAGCTCGTAGGCCATCTTGTCGGTCAGGAACAGTGCCTCGTTGCGAGCCTGCTCGTAGCTCATCGCACGTGCCGAAGTCACGGCGGTCAGCATCATTACCAGTGCAAAAATCATTTTTCTCATAGTCGTAAGTATTTATTTTATGCTGTTCAACATGTGGTTGTTTGCTTTTTCTGCTGCAAAGTAACTACTTTTCGTTGACTACAGCAAAGGATTTTCCCTAAACTCACGGGGGAAAATCCCTATAGGTGATTTTCCCCCGTCAAGTCATTGTCTGTCGAAACTCAGCGCTGCCCCTATGGCTGTGCAGTATTGCGAGTATTTGGGTATGTGGAAGCGTATGTTGTAGAGCTTCTCCAGAGGTGGAAACACGTCCTTGCACTGCGGCAGCAGTGTCAGGTTGCCTATGAGTACGAAGTCGCGAATGTCGCTGCCGCGGCTCGCCAGCCATGCCGCCGAACCTATGGTCTGTAGCACCATCGAGATGATGCCAGCGGCAATGTCCTCTTTGGCGGCGTCGCTCTGTGCCTTGGCCAGTATGCTGGCCGTGGCCTCCATAGGCAGCCCCGGCAGCGGCTCTGCCGAGATGTCGCCAATGAGCAGGTTGACGTTCTTGATGTTGCCCTGCATGGCCATGGCCGACACGGCCTTGATGTCGCTGGTGTTGAGCAACAGCCGGGCCAGTCCGGCCAGTGTGCCGCCTCCCACGCCTATGCCGCCTATATGTCGCATCTCGTCGCCGTTGCAGATGACGAAGCTCGTACCCGTGCCCATGGAGACGACGATGGTATGGTCGAGCTTCGACTCATAGCGTGCTCCCAGGCCGTCGGCCACAAATTCTTCCACCTTTTTGGTCTGCAGTCCGTAGACCGTCCCCTTGATGTAGGCCGAGCCTACGCCCGTCAGCATGACCTGCTCCACGTCTTGCAAGGCTATGTCGTTGTCGTGCAGGTATTTGCCAAAAGCCCCATAGAGCGACGTGATGGGGTCGGTGGCCGTGATGCGTGTCGGGGCGGTGACGTGCCCGTCCTTCAGTCCAACGATTTTCGTGGTTGAAATGCCCACGTCTATACCAATGATAATGCCCATAGCTGTACGGTTATCTGTTGTCTTCAAACCTTTGCATCTTGTCGAGATAGTACTGGCGCAGGTCTTCCCAGCGGTAGTAGGGTCCGCTGACGGGCTGCGTGGGTAGTGTCACCTCGCGCTCGTTGAGCAGGGCCTTGACCAGTATGTCGCCGCTGCCCTTCTTGGGGCGATAGAAGACGAGCTGCACGTTGCAGGCCATGGGGAATATGCGGTAGTTGCGCCACACACGGTCGAGCGTGTCGAGGTTTTCCACCTGTGCGCCGCACTGTCCCAGTTCGAGGAGGCAGGCCAGCGGCATGACGCACACCTCGTGGCCGAAGCGGAGGGTGGCCTGGGGGGTCGAGGCGCGCGGAGCGAGGGGCGATGATGGAGCGGGGACGATGGTGTCGGCTGTCTCGATGATGTTGCGCAGCAGGTTGAGCTGGCTGAAGGGCATGATGGTGCCCGTCTGCGGGGCGGCACCGTAGTCCAGGTACCAGCCTATGTTGCGCATCTGCCACTGGTTGTAGACCTCCTCCTCGTTGAAGAGGCTGTAGAGCTCGATATCAGTGTCGTGGCTCTGCATGTTGGATGCCACCTCGAAGAGCTGACGCATGAGCTGGCTGGCGCGCACGTTGTCGTAGACCCACCTCTGGTCGTTGAAGAGTACCTTCATGAGCCGTTCGGGCTGTGAGAGCCGGCGCTCATAGCTGCTGCGCAGGCCCCGGCCCTGTCGGCTGGCACGTCGCAGGCGGTCGCTCCAGTCCTGATTGAGGTAGTACTGCAGCGACTCGCTGACGTCGTTGTGCAGGCGTGCCGTGGGGTTGGCGGCAGCCAGCTCCTCGCACTCGGCCTCCATCGACAGTATACAGCGTATGACGACCGTGGAGCGGGCGTCAATCTGTACGTTTCTGGCCTTGAATATTTCGGGGAAGTTCCTGGCCATGCGACGGCCGATGCCGTGGTGCTGGCGCTCGCCGACGGTGGTCAGTTCGCCCAGTCGGCGGATGGTGGTGGGGTGAAACGCCTCAAGCTTTCTGAGCACGGCCTCGCCCTCAGCCGTCAGTTTGCCGGCGTCGCGGGCTTCGCGCAGGGTGTTCATGGGGCTGGTGTAGTCTCCTTCGGCAATGAGCCATCGTGAGCCGTGGCGGCCGTAGTGGCTCATGTAGAACGGCTCGTAGCCCTTGGGGGCCGGCGTCAGCGGCGCCGTGGAGAGCTGGCGGTCGTAGTCCAGGTAGTTACTGCCCGAGAGGTAGATGTTCTGTTGCAGCTCTTCCCTGGCGCTCGGGGCTGCGGGCTGGGCTGCGGGCTGGGCTGCGGCGACGCCGCAGCATAGCCAACTTAGGGCGAGGAGGGCTGCCTTTCGGCTATTGGTAATCATATCTCTCATTTCTCACTTCTCATTTCTCATCTCTCAGATGCCGAGCTTCTTGCGGATGTTGGCGGGGATAGCCTTCTTGTTGACGAGGAAGTCCATGGTGTTGGCGGCGATGAACGTCTTGGTCATGTACCAGATGCCCTTGTATTCGCCGGTCTCGCCCCATGAGTTCTTCACCATGTAGTACTCCTTTCCGTTCTGGTCCTTGGCGGTGCCGTAGATGAGCATGCCGTGGTCGTCGGTCAGTTCCCAGTTGTCGAAGCGCTCCTGGCGCATTTCCTGCGTAGCCACCACCTCTGGCACTGTGCATCCCAGCGAGTCGATGATGTTGCGCTTCTTCTCGGCTGTCAGCTTCAGCCAGCGTGCCATGTCGCTGCCGGCCAGGCTCTCGGTCTTTTTGGTGTCAACGGCGTAGGCCAGTCCCTGACGGGTGAATCCCGGCTCTGACACGTCGCCTCCCCAGGCGATGGTGTAGCCCTCATTGACGGCGTTGTCGATGACCTGCATCATCTCGTCCATCGGCAGGTTGTAGCTGAGCGGGAACCGCCAGTTGTCCTGCACCTCGACGGCGAAGGCCGTGTAGAAGGGGTGGTGGGTGTAGCTGGTGATGCTGACATAGTCGTCGAGGTTGATGCCTAACGACTTGACAAACGACTTCGGCGTGTACTCCTTACCCTCGTAGGTAAACTTCTCTGGGCACTTGCCTAAGTAGGCGTCGAGGATACCCTGGAAGCCCACCTTCCACTGCGGCGAAATCTTCTTGGCGTCGCTCTTGGCCACGGCGGCCACGTAAGGCTCCGTCAGCGAGAAAAACTCGTTGAAGTTATTCAGCGAGTCGCCGTAGAGCGAGCCGGGGAACGGCATGGCGTCCTCGGGGCAGATGCCGTGGGTCTTCAGCGTCTGCAGCACGTCCTCGGCCGAGCCGCCCTGTGAGAACTGGCAGTCGCCGTGGTAGCGCACCACCTGGATGGCCCGCTCCATGTAGGTTTTGTTGGCCACGAACGACTCGCAGAGGTCGTATGTCTTGCCGGTAGCTTTCAGAATCTCGGCCTCGAAGAACGAGAGCGTAGAGTAGTCCCAGCAGGTGCCTGAGCGGTTCTGGTCCTTGATAGAGGTGATGGGATTCTCCTTGATGGTGGTGAACACAGGCTTGTTCTTGTCTTTGGCGGATGCCTTCTTCTTGGCTGCGCCGGCACTGATGGCTACCATGACCGTCAGTGCGAGGATTGCGATTTTTTTCATTGTAGTTGTTTGGTTTTCGTTATGTCGTTATTTCGATATGTCGATATTCGAGGGTTAATTGTTGCCTTGGGCCATGAAGGCTTCGAGTTCCTGGGGGTGATAAGGTATGCGTTTCTGGCCCAGGAAGCGGCAGCCGTCGTCGGTGATGAGCAGGTCGTCCTCGATGCGGATGCCGCCGAAGTCCTTGTACTGCTCCAGAAGGTCGAAGTTGAGGAACTCGGCGCAGTGGCCTTCCTTGCGCCAGAGGTCTATGAGGTGGGGTATGAAGTAGATGCCCGGCTCGTCGG
>CAMNJY010000008.1 GCA_946541745.1 uncultured Prevotellaceae bacterium | reverse complement strand
ACGAGCGTGCCCTGGAGCTCTGCGGCGAGCAGCAGCGCTGGTTCGACCTGAAGCGTACCCACACACTCATCGACCGCGTGAAGAAGTACAACGGTCAGGCTGCGGCCAACATCGCTGTCAAGCACTACTACCGCCCCATCCCCGAGGCTCAGATGATAGCAGTGACCAACGAGGTGAACACCCCGGTGCAGCAGGATGCCAACGGCGTGATGCAGTATGCCAGCACGGCCGACGGCTTCTGGCAGAATCCCGGCTACTAAAAGCCCCACCCCCTGCCCCTCCCCGACTGGGGAGGGGAGAAAGAGACCGCCACGCCTCGGATACAGAGGCATGGCGGTCTTTGTGTCATAAACTCCCCTCCCCAGTCGGGGATGGGGCGGGGGGCTGCTGGGGTTTACAGGTGCTTTTGGAAGAACTTCAGAATGCGCTCCTGGACCTTCAGTCCGCAGCTGTGGGGAATGTCCCAAAGCTCGGTCTCCAGGCGGTCGTCGGCGCCCTGCGAGCGCCATACGTCGTGCATCACGGCGAAAGCCTTCTCGACGCCGGCCACGGGGAAGAGCTTGTCTTGCCGCCCGTTGATGAAGAGCATGGCCCGCGGACAGGCCATCGAGGCCACGTGGGGATAGTCCATCCAGCGGCGCAGGCCGGGGAAGCAGTTGGCGAAGCCGCCGTTCTCGGTGCGGCTGTACTTGAAGCTGAGCTGCTCGTCGGTGGTGGTGAGCCAGCAGACGGACGCCGCCGCCTTGATGCGGTCTGAGAGGGCGGCGAGCATCCATGCCCGGTAGCCGCCCATCGACCAGCCAGTGCAGCCTATGCGCCGGGGGTCCACCTCTGGCATCCGCGCCAGGAACTCCGTGCCGCTGATGTCGTCGTAGGTCATGTAGGCCGAGAGGTTGATGCCATACATCATCATGTTGCCCGCTATCATGTCGTAGCGGTCGCGCCGCGGCCCTTCCTTCTGTCCGCGCTCGCCCCACATCGGTGCGTCGGCCGCGAAGACCACGTAGCCGTGGCGGGCCAGGTAGTCGCCCAGAAACTGCCCCTCATAGCCTGCGGCCCACTCCTCGGCATCGCGGATGACCGTCGAGTCCTCGCAGGCCAGGGGGCGGACAACCTTCTCCTTACCTATAAAGAGGTGGGCGCCGTGGTCGTGCAGCACGTTGACGGCGGGAAACGGCCCCTTGCCGTCGGGTATGAGCACGTAGGCCGGCACGGTGTAGTAGCGGCTCAGGCGTATCTCCAGCTTACGTGCCCGGTAGCCCTCGCGTCGTTCCTCAAAAAGCACCTTACAGCTCACCCCCCCGGCGGGGGGGCTGGGAGGGGCTTCCAGCATGCAGTCGAACACCTTCCGGCGGGCCGTGCGTCGCCACTCGTCGAAGTCTTTGACAGGACTGTTGCCCCAGGCCATGGGGTAGGTCAGGTCACGCAGCAGCGAGTCGGCATAGACGGGCAGGTTGCGCTCAAACTCGTACTTGCCGCGCTTCAGCGTCTGGGCGCCCAGGCTGACGGCCAACAGCCAGCAGCCGGCAGTCAACACGAGCCTCCTCATTGCAGATAGTCCATTTGACGCTTCAGGGCCATCAACTCGTCGCGCACGCCGACGAGGCGGGTGAGAACGTCGGCACGGCGGTCGGCACCGTCGCGGTTGCTGTTGATAATCTTCTTGGCAGCGGCCAGCTTGAAGCCGCGCACCTTCACCAGGTTGTGGATAAGCTTGATCTGCTCAATGTCCTTGTCCTGGTACTGCCGCACCTTGGCCGGCCCCGTGGTCTTGGGTTTCAGGAAGGGAAACTCCGTCTCCCAGTAGCGCAGCGTACTCTCGTTCAGACCGAACATCTCGGCCACCTCCTTGATGGTGTAATACAGTTTCTTGGGTTTGTACTCGTTGAGTGCCATATACAGTCTTGGTGTTTTGTCTTATGTATCTTGTTGGCCTAATATTTCCTGGATGTGGTAGAGCGGGCGCTGCTTCACCTCGGTGTAGATCTTGCCGATATAGGTGCCGGTGATGCCCATCGAGATGAGCACGAAGCCGCCCACCAGCCATATCGACAGCATGAGCGAGGCCCAGCCCTGGACGGCAGCGCCCGTGACGAGGGCCCAGGTGACGTAGAGGCCGATGCAGAAGGCGATGAAGAGAAACAGCACGCCGATGTTGAAGATGAGATACAGGGGCTTTACCGAGAACGACGTGATGCCGTTGAGGGCCAGCGAGAGCATCTTCCTCAGGGTGTATTTCGACTTGCCGGCATAGCGCTCGCTGATAACGTCGTCGACCGTGGCCGAGGGCAGGCCTATCTGGGGGATGAGGCCGCGCAGGTAGAGGTTGCTCTCATGATAGGTGGCCAGCATGTCGAGGGCGCGTCGGCTCATCAGCCTGAAGTCGGCATGGTTGTAGATGCTCTCCACGCCCAGGGCGCTCTGCAGCTTGTAGAACATCTGGGCCGACATGCGCTTCAGCGGCGGGTCGGCCTGGCGCGACACCTTGACGCCGTAGACGATGTCGTTGCCCGCCTCCAGGTGACGCACCATCTGGGGTATGCACTCTATGTCGTCCTGCAGGTCGGCGTCGAGGGTGATGACGGCGTCGGCCCATGAGCGGGCGGTCATCATACCGGCAAAGATGGCGTTCTGGTGGCCTGTGTTGCGCGACAGGTTGATGCCCCTGACGAAGTGGTTTTCGCGGTGCAGCTCTCTGATAATGTCCCACGTGTGGTCGCGGCTGCCGTCGTTGACAAACACCATCATGGAGTCGCCGCTGATAAGCCCCTCGGCTATCATCCGGTTGAAGAGGACCGACAGCCGCTCCACGGAGTGGCGCAGCACCTCCTCCTCGTTGTAGCAGGGCGAAACGGTAGCAAGTCTTATCATACTCTGTCAACAAACTCGTTAAAGGTGATAAACTCATGGCCGCGCTGCTTCAGCATCTTCACCAGGCGGTCCAGGCGTCCGGCCATCTGCCGGCCGCTGTGGTTGCGTATGATGAACGGCATCTTCAGCTCAGGGTGCTCGCCCAGCTCGTAGAACTCCCAAGGGTGGAAGTAGGTGACGAAGTAGCCGTCCTTGCCGAGCACACGGCGCACCATCCAGTGGTAGACCGTCTCGGGCAGGTTGTGGAGCGCGAGCCAGAATAGGGGGAAGCGTATCAGCGGAGTCACCGAGGCCGGTATCTGCATCACGCCGTCCTTCATAAACCACGTGCGCGGCGACGTCAGGTGCATGTAGCGGCCGGGGATGAAGGCCGGGTTGAGCGACGAGTTGTAGCGGTAGCCCACGCGCTTGATTTCTGACTCCACCACGGGGAACATGCGTGGCTGGCGGTAGCCGTAGACCGGGCGTCCCGTGACGCGCTCCACAATCTCCTTGGACCGGGCGAAGTCGGTAGGCTGCGGCTGCCAGTGGTCTACACCGTGGCAGGCCACCTCGTGACCCTCGTTCATGATGCGCTCCATCACTGTGGGGGCGTTCTCGGCGAAGTTGCCGGTACAGAAGAAGGTGGCCCTCACGCCGTTCTGCCGCAGCACGTCGAGTATGCGGTTGGTGCCCACGACCGACACGGCCATGCCTTGCTCCAGCGTGTAGTCCACCCCGTGTTCACGTGGCACGTCAAACTCCTCGGTGTCGAAACTCAGTAGTATCATTGGCTTTGTTTTTGTCATGACAATATTCCAAGATGCAAAGGTAGCAAATTTTTTTGTCTTTCCTCTCTTTTAGGTAAAAATATTGTTATATTTCCACAGACTTCTAACTCCTTCTATCTCTTTTCAGCCTCAATGTTCAGCCTTGCTTCCTATCTCCACCCGGGTGTTGCCCGTTACATCGGCGTTGTTGCCGCCGCCGTAGACGTTGCCGCGGATGTCGGCACCCACGGGCACGATGCCGGTGCGCGCCGTCGTCTCGCCCGAGGCCTTCGTCACGTAGCCTACGCTCTCGGCCGTGCCTATCATGACGTGGGGCGTGCCGATGACCTCGGCAGCGTTGCCGCCGCCGAAGATACGGTTGATGGCCCCGATCTTACCCTTCTCGTGGGTGGGATATGTCACTGTGCGCGCCGAGCCGTTCTCGCCGATGGTGATGGTGCCCTCGGTGGCAATGGCGGCCTCGGCGTGGTTGGTCTGGTCGCCCGTCACTACGTTGACGCTCACCTGCGGGTTGCCCACCATGACCGCCGTAGCGCCGTAGCCGCCGCCGTAGATGTCGCCGATGCTGGTGAACGACTTCACGTTCACTGCCGGGTTGGCGTAGGCCTCGGCGGGGCCCGTGCCGCTGTCGTCGGCCGACGTGCGCGGCTGCCAGGAGGTGACGGCAGCGTCGCCCTCGCCGGTGGTCACCTGCTTGTAGCCATAGACGGAGTAAGCCGCCTGGTTGCCGCCGCCGTAGAGCTCGCCGATGATGATGGGCCGGCAGCCCGTCTCCTCGATGTTCACCGTGATGGGGCCGCTGATGCGCCCGCCCACGTTGTTGCCGCCGAACACCTGGCCGTACTTGCCGTTGGTGATGTTGAGCGTCACGCCGGCGTTGATGTCGGCATTCTCAGCCCCGCCGTAGGCCGCCGTCAGGCCCGGTATGCAGCGCATCTCCAGCCGTGCCTCGCCGTCCATCTCGGCACTCTTTCCCCCGCCATACGCCTCGTCGACGTTGAAGGCGCAGACAGGAACTTCTACCTCAACGCCCTCCACGGTCTCGGTCTTCTGCAGCTCTTCGAGCATGGCTACGGCTATCTGCTTGACGTTTCCCTTTGTGTTGGAGCCGCCGTACACGCGGTGGATGCGCCCGCCGAAGATGTTGACCCCGGCTTCGCCGGTGCCGTAGCCGTAGTTGGACGCCCGCAGAGCGGCCGTAGCTGCTTCAGCGGCATCGTCGGCATATTCGCGGTAGCCCACGTTAGCCCCGGGGTTGGGCAGCCACTCGCCGTTCTTCCTGATGCGGTCTTTGCCGTTGCCGCCGCCGAACACCTCTTCTATCTCAAACGTGCCGTTGATGTCGACCTGCGTGGCGGGGGTGGAGGCCGCGTTGCCGCCGCCGTACACCTGGTAGATGCTGGTGTCCTCGCAGCCATTGACAATGACGTGTGTCCTTGTGGTTGCGCCTATGGGTTCATACTTGGCTAAGTTGCCGCCGCCGTAGACGGCCGCCACGTCGTAGGTGCCCACGGCGTGGTCGGTGCCCTCCCAGGGAATGGTTTTCTCTACCGTCACCGTCACGCTGCCGAGGGGCCATCCGTTGAGGTTGTTGCAGCCGAATATGCGACCGCTGACGGAGATGTCGTTGCCCTGGTCGTCCTTGCCGGTAGAGTTGTACATTCTGGTGCCGTTGAGCGTCACGCTGACATCGCCGTAGACCATGGCCTTCACGTCTTCAATAGCAGGGAGAGCCGGCTTGGCAGGCACGTAGCCCTCCTCGCCCTCAGTGCCCACGGCCTCTGTGGCCGCTACGGCCGCCCGGCCTATCTGGCCCAGGCCGCCGCCGTAGATGTCGCCCCTCACCGTGCCACTCCTTAGGTTGACGGTAGTGGTGTTGGCAGCCGTCGAGGTTACTGTCTCCGCTGTGGTGCCATAGTTTGTGGCATTGTTGATGTTGGTGCTGGCCAGGGCGCCGCCGCCGTAGACGTCGCCGTCGACGACCACTTGGGCCGCCGTCTCGGCCGGGCCGGCAAGCAGGACTGCTACAGCCCCGCCGACGGTGGCCTTGTTGCCGCCACCAAAGACATTGCCGTGTACTTGGGTGTTGCCTTTCAGCGTCACGGTGGTGCCGCCGAGCGACTTGCTCTCGTTGCCGCCGCCGTAGACATTGCCTGCTATCTCACTGTCGCCGTCGATGTTGAGGCTGATGGCACCGGTGATCTGGCCTGAAGTGGCGGTTTCGGCGGTTGTGTATAGATGGTGGCTGGTGTCATCCTTGTCGCCGTCGGACTTGCCCGCCATGTTTTCCCAAGTCCATGTTTCGAGCTGTGAGTTAACGGTGCTGTAGTCAAAGTCACTGAACAGGCCCATCTCCCTGTTATATACCGAGTAGCCCGGTTGTGTGGCGGGATATACGGTGACCGTCGTTTCAGCGGGCTTAAATCCACCTCCGAATGCGCTTTGCATAAGTTTGCAGCCCGTCAGTGTGGAAGTCACCGTTCCGTTGACTTTACCCTGACAGCCGCCACCATAGAAGTTGCCCTTTATGATGCAGTTGTCGAGCACATTGGTCACGTTGCCGGTCTGAGCCAGTGAGAAGGAGGCATACCCCGTGTAGAACCGGGCCACGCCGCCACCGGTACCGCCTGAGTAGCTGATGAAGTCGAACATGTAGCAGGTGCCCCATCCGCCGTTGCCGGCCTCATATTGCAGCCGGTGGTTCTTGAAGTGATCCCAGTTTCCGGTGAAAGTGTGAGTGGCTCCAAGGGTTGCGATATGTTGGTCCTGATAGTTGACGTAGTTAATGGAAGTGCCACCGAAGCCTGCGCCATAATACTCGCCGAAGGTAGTCCCCGTGGCATGGGTAGTGACACTGCGACCTGTGGACATGTCGCCAAATTCAGGCCCGCCGCAGTAGAAGTCTACCTTGCTGTTGTTTACAGTCACGTCGATGTCGCCCGTAATTGGCGCTATAGCTGATGTGCCTCCACCGAAGAAGCGGCTGATTATGGCGTGGTCTATCTTGGCTGTCACCTTGCAGTTGGCACTCTCTGATTTTACCATATATGCGCCGAGCCATTTGTGCATTTTGCCGCCGGCACTCCAGAAGTAGATGTTGTCGCCTGTTGCCTTAGCGCTGCTGTTCTGACCCTTGCCCGTCATGAAGCACTCCTCAATCTCGCCACCGGTGACAATGACGGGGCAAAGCTTGGAGGCATGGTTCTTGGCAAAGTGAGGACCGCCGGGATAGAATTTCTCCACGTAGGCACTGCCGCCTATCTGAACGTATGACAGTTTTGTACAGGCAGCATTGAAGCCGCGCACAAACTCCAGGAAATACCCGCTGTTGGCTATCCAGCGGTTGTTGCCGTGACCATCGTCGTTAGCGGCATAGCTGCCGTCCTCGGTTTCCGTCTCGTTCATCACGCAGAGGCTGGTTTCGGTGAGTTCAAACCATCCGCGGTTGTTCCATATTCCTATCGACGGATTCGGCGTACTGCTGTTGACGCGGGCCGCCATGCCGATGCCGATGTTTGGGACGAAATCGAAACGCATGGGCGGAGCGGGCTGCCGGGCCTGTTTCACATGATAGGAATACCAGCCGTAGTCGGGTTCCTGGTTGTTGTCCTCGTCAGCACTCATGATGGTGAGGGCTTTGCCGGTGCAGTTATTGAACACTTCGCCAAGCACGTTGTTGTTGTAATGGAAATTGCCTACAAGCACGATAGCTTGTGCGTTGGGATTTGTGGCATTGCTCATCTTGCCCGTCAGCGTAGCCAAATTGGTGTACACCGTCTGCCCGTGGTATGTGGCAGGCACGCTGCCGCAGCACTGTGTGGCATTGCCGTAGCTGGCGTCATAGCTCATGTCGTAGGCCGGGTCGCTCAGGTAGAAGGCGTTGGCGAAATTGGCCTCGATGGTGATGGCTGTCACGCCGTAGGGCACGATATAGTTGCCGCCCTGGGCGAAGACGTAGGGGTTGCTGACGGCGTCGTAGATGTCCTTGGCCGGGTTGTTGCGGTCGGCGAAGTTGTAAGGCTCGGTGGTAGGAATGCTGAAGGTTGTAATGTCGGTGCCCTCCTTAGTGACCGATGTGATTCTCCAGCCGGTGATGACCTTGGTATAGTCTTTGTCTGCTTTGTCGCGCCAGGTGTCAAACTCGTTGGCGAAAGGCAGCACCACCTTGCCGTAGGTGAAGTCATAGCGCAGGGTGTCCATGTCGGTGATGGGCAGGTTGGGCGAGCCGTAGGTCGTGCCGTCAATCTTCACGGTGACAGCCAGCGTGCCGCCGCTGCCGCGGTCGGTGAGCATCTTGCCCGCATAGTCTCTGCTTGCCGTTGTCGTTGTCTGCAAGCCAGATGTGTTTACACCCGTCACTTTCCGTGTGTTCGACTGAAATTTCTCGATAGAAGGATAGGGTGCCACGTCGGTGTTGAGCACCCAGTGGCCCACCTCGTCGACATGGACCTCGGCGTAGTCGCCGAAGATGTAATAGGAAGCCAGGTTGCGATGGGTGTTCAGTATGTGACGGTAGAAGGGAAACCGTGTCAGGTATTCATCCTTGTCGATGGCCAGCTGGTCGTTGTAGGCGGTATAGGCGAGGCGAGCTTTGCTGCGCCAGTAGTTATACTCGTTCAGCCCTTTGTTGTTCGACGAGTGCTGTCCGCCATAGACGGGCGAGATGTTGGTGCCGCCGGTGATGTCGCCATACATGATGCAGTTCATCACCATGGTGCGCAGGTCGTTGGCCTTTGATGCGTAGTTGTTGTAGCCCACGATGCCGCCCACGGTGGTGCCGCCCGTGATGCTGGCATAGCTGAAGCAGTTGACCACGCGGGCGTAGCCGTCGAGCTGGCCCACCAGTCCGCCGCAGTAGCCGTCGCTGCTGAGGCTGCCGCTCAGTATTCCCACATTGTAGATGCGGCTGCTGCCGTCAGCCGTGCCGGCGATGGCTCCCACGTTGCCCGAAGCGGCGATGCTCACCCCGCTGAGGTTCAGATTGCGTACTACGCCGTTGCTCAGCGTAGTGAAGAGCGGTGCCCCAAGGCCGGCAATGGTCTTGCCATTGCCGTCGAGGATGCCGTTGAAGGTGGTAACGCCAGGACGGTCGGATGCGGCATCGGCGACATCCGCTGTCAGCCGATAGGCCCCATTCTCGTCTGTTATCTCCGCGAGGGTGGCGATGTCTGTCAGCACAACCGTTCCGTCGCCAGAGATAGTGAAGGGATAGGTTAGCCATCCCGACCATCGATATGGGTTTACGGCAGCATCTTTTGCCTCGCCGCCCCGCCACTGCAGTTGTATGGTGCCGGAAGTGACCACGGCGGGAAGAGCAGTGATGTTGAAGGTCAGGCTTTTGTTGTTCACTATGTTTTTCGACCATGTTCCTTCGCCGTCTTGTGTCCCGCCGTCAATGCTGACATAGCCGTCTAAGTCGGAAATCTTCCACTGGTACATGATCTTGTCGGTATTGTATGTACCGTTGATCAGCAGCGACTTTTGAGCGTCGCCAGACGATGGTGAGCCAACAATATACTTGCCATACCAGCCATCGCTGGAGGTGACGGTATAGGTGCCCAGCGCGTTGGCGCTCGTGGGGCCGCTGATGACGATTTCGCCTTTAGGTCTTAAACGGTATTCCGCTTTGTACTCGTAGATGCGCCATGTGGAGTTTCCGGATTTATAGAGACTGATCACCTTTGGCGACGAACCCTTGTAGTTGGCATTGTTGAGCGTGGCGTATAAGTCGGCTGCCAATCCGTCGTTTTTGTACACGGCGTCCATCCTGCCATAGGGTATGAAGCAGTAGCAGTCGCCGTAGGTGCCGTCATTGGCGGGCTTAAAGAACTTGAATTTGTATTTTTCCCCTTCAGCGCCGTCAGGAATGGCGGTAGCACCTACTCTCAGTACGCCAAAGCCGCTGGAGGCGTCGGGCGTATCGTCGAAGTACAGGTAACGCCCGCTGCTCTTGTTCTGGAACGAGTAGAACCCCATGGCGTCGGCCACGATTTTCCAGCTGATCTGCTGGTTGAGGTTGGAGTCAGGGTCGGTCAGTAGCGAGCCACTTCTCGTTCCGCCCTGTCCGTCGGGCTTTACGGGGTTGCCCTCAGCAATGCCGTCATCGTAGGGATAGCGGTCGCTGTCGCCACCCTTGATGCTGAAGAGGAGGTAGTTTTTGGCGGCATCGGCAGCAAAGACTTTCTGCTGCACTGTCAATTTGATGTCGCTGTTCACGGCCTCATGGCTTTCGGCGGCAATAGGGTCGGACGGTGCGATGGCGTAAGTGGCCGTCACGTCAACGTTGCCGCTGGTTTTCAGGTTGTAGATGACACCGTCGGCGGTGATGTCCCAGTCGGTGCCCTTGTTGCTGCCGCCGCTGACATACTCCAGCGTGGCATAGACGCGGCGGTCCTTGTTGCTCTCGCTCTTCGCCGTTCCGCTGTCGTCGACAAAGGAGTAGTTGAACTTCTGTGTGAAATAGTGGCGCAGGTAGGTGGTCTGCTGTGGCGACTGCACGGTGATGGCATCGGTGGTAGGCCCGCTCCAGCTGACCTCGGTGAGCGTGATAGGGCAGGCATGGTAGCTGGCCGTGGGTGAGGCCAGCAGCTTGATGCCGCTGCTGTTGCATAGTGACAAGTCGTTGTATTTGATGCTCATCTTGCCATTGTCATCTGCCTCGTCCAGTTCCCACCTGGTGACGGGGTCAACCGACAGATAGAGCGTTGAGCCTCCGGCCACGTTCAGGTAGTAATACTGATTCTTTAGGTACCCCTCTTGGGTGATTTCCCAAATGGAGTTGCCGTCATTGTTGAAAGCATCGCCATAGCGGAACGTGCCGTCGTTGTTGAGCGATATGTTGCTGCTGTTCAGCTTCAGGTAGCCCGAACCGTTCTGGTGGATGGCCACGTACTGCGGTTCGTAACCTTTGACGTATTTCGTGGCAATGGCTGAACAGATATCGCCCTCGGCATTGTAGGCAATGACTTTCACCTTATCCACCACAGCCGGGTCGATGGCCACTGCCGAGCCGCCATAGAGCGTGGAGCTGGTGGTGGGGTCGGTGCCGTCCAGCGTGTAGTAGAGCCGGTCGGTGGCATCGCCGCTATAGCTGATGGTTGCCTGTGTCTTTTCCGCGTTCAGCGTGATGACCGGCTTGGGGAGCGAGGTGCGCAGGTCGATAATTTGTGTAGTGGTGGTGCTCGACGCCAGGGGAATGATGGCCTTGGCGTTGACGGTATGCCTTTCAGGCTCAAGTTCAACAGCCCCGCTGTACAAGGTTGAGGCACTGGTAGGCTCACTGCCGTCCAGTGTGTAATAGATAGGTGCATCCGTGGTGGCACAAGTGATGGTTAGCGTTGTGCCGTCATGGGCGATTGCTGGCGCTTCCACTGACGTACGGGTGTCAATGATCTTTGTTGCAATGTCGGAAATGTTACCGTCGGCGTCTACCGCGTAAGCACGGACAGTATAGAGCGAGTTCTCCGCCATTATGGGGGCAGACCCGTATGCAGTAGCCGTCGAGCATAGCGGACCGTCGCCTGTGGTATAATAAATGGTAGCCCCGTCGGCCTGTGTCATGGTGACGGTCCTTGTGTCATAGTTAGGGGTGATTTCCGGCATTTTACAGCTTGATGCGCTGATGGCTTTGAATTCCCATCGCGAACCAGGGTCGTCAGCCTTGTACAGACCAAGACAGCCTTCGGGACCCGTCTTGTTGTCCTTATTACCTCCATAGGGATTCAGGTAGAGGTCGCCTGTTGTGGGGTATGGCTGTATTTTAAGGTAGTTCCCGTTTGGCGAAATGCGGAACTTCATGTTGTCAGTGGGGGTGGCCGTCGTCTCAAGATGGACTATCATGTTGTCGTTAGCCGCATTCCACGTCATGTATTGCTTTGTTGAGACGTTGATAATATAATAATAGGTGTCGTCTGTCTTCTTGATTTCCCAAACAAACTCTTTGAAGTCTGGATTCTTGAAAGTCGTCACCCATGGCATGTAACTGGCATAGGTGGTGGTGGCTGGGCAAAGATGATGATTGCCGCCGTTGTTGAGGTTGCGTATTTGATAGAAACCATCGGCTATCTGTGCCGCAGTCTCGCCCGCTCCCGCCGCTATCAGCAGGAGGAGCATCACGGCGCGGGTGATGATGTGGTGTGTGTTGAATGGTGTGCTTAGTGCGTTGTTCTTATTGCGTGTCATATCTTTGCGGTTAGTTTGCGATTTCCTTTAGCGGACGGCGAGCTTTTTGAGGTAGCGGCCGTCGGCGTCTTGGACGATGTAGACGCCGGGGGTGTAGATGCGGGTCTCGACCGTCTCGCCGGGCTGGATGGCGAAGGTGTTGACGGTGATGCCCGTCATGCTGACGATGCGCACGTCGGCGGGGGCGTCGAGGGTGCTGGTGACCAGCACTCTGTGGCGGGAGGCGCTGACGGTGAGTGTGCCTGGGATGGCCGCCTCAGCAGCAGGCTTGTCGCTGCCGCCGAGGTTGCTCAGGCTGGTGCTGAAGACGATGCTGCGGGTGGCTGTCTGGCGCGAGGGCGACGGGGCGGCGGCGAAGTAGGGGCGGAAGGCCTCGGCGATGGTCGTGCCGGCTGTGGCGGCGGCGGTGGGTAATACGTCGTAGCTGGCACCTGTGGAGCTAAGGGCGTAGGCGCTGGTGGTTCCGCCGGCAAAACCTGTAGGCACGGTGGCGGCGGCGGTGTACGACCAGTTGAGGTAGCTGGGCTTGAAGGTGTAGCCGTCGGCGGTGATGCCAGCCGTCTCGTCGTCGCTCACGCCGATGGTGATGCCAGGGGTGGAGACGAAGCTGATGACCTGCTTGTCGAGCTTGGCGGGACGGGGCGCGGCTGCATTCTCGGCCAGGAAGTCGCCGCTGAGGTCGAACTCATAGTACTGCCTGCCGGGGAATCCTATGATATAGGGCGTGGCCGCCTGCAGGCGGGCGTAGCCTTCGTAGGTGCGTGGCTCCTTATAGTAGGTATTGTGGGCATCGTCCTCCTGGTAGTCGTCGCGGTTGGCGTCGTCGTAGCCGTTGTGGCTGTAATAATGGTCCCAGAGGAAGGTGTTGGTGTAGTCCTTGGCGGTGGAACCAACAAGCGCTGCGGGGTAGGACATGGTGGCCTCAAACACCTTGCTGTCGGTAGCCGAGACGCTACCGCCGGTATAGCTGCGCAGCCAGTACTCGTGGCCGATGCTTACGGGGCTGTCGTCCCTGCTCTGCAGCCCGCCGCTGTAGAAGTGGGTGATTTCGCCCTTCTGGTGCGTTGACACCAGCTCGGCCTCGAAGGGCAGGCAGACACCCTCCCAGCCGGTGGTGGTGCGCACGGGGGCGGTAGCCTCGTCGTTGTCGTGGTCTGTCCATGCTGTGGTGACGTAGTTGTCGGGCTTGCGCTGGTACCACATGCGCTTGTCTTCGGTGAAGGTGTAGGCTATTGGCGCGTTGAAATCCTGACGGTCTACCAGGTAGTGGTCGTACAGGCTCTGGTAGGGTGGGGTGGAACCGCTGCCCTCTGTGCGCTCTACGATGTGGGCGTTGACCGCTGTCTTGTTCTCGGCGACGCGGCGGTAGCCGCTGCCGTTGTCGGTGTCGTAGTCCCAGTAGCTTGGGTCGCTGTTGTAATTGTTGACCACGGTGCGTGTCATGCCCTCGGCGGTAGCAGCGTCGGCGGTGCTCTCGGGGATGTAGATGAGCAGGTTCTTCGTCAGGTCGCGGTTGGCGATGCCGGTGAGGCCGTCGTTGTCTAACAGCGGGGGATAGAAGGCACCGGGCAACTCCATGACAGAACCGTTGAGCGTTGTGACGAAGCCTTGCCTGTAGGGGGCCGACACGTCGTTGCAGCCGGTGAAGTCGATGGCGGTCATGTTGGGGTATGCCTCATGGAGGCCGTCGGCGGAGTGGCCGGCCAGGTTGGCCCAGGGGTTGTAGTGGGCCACGCCCATGACCTTGGAGCGGAAATAGGCCGGCGCGCGGTAGACGCGGTTGCTCTCGTCGCCACCCGGCAGACGGCCGTTGCCGCTCTTCACGTTGTGGGCCGGCAGTGGCTCGTGGGGCCGCTGGTCGTTATAGCCGTAGGTAAGCATCTGTCCGAAGAAGAGGTAGTCGTCGGGCCAGATGGGGGCGTAGCTCAGCCCGTCGGCGAGCAGCCTTGCGTCGGCATTCTCGGGGATGGTGCCGTTGGCGTAGATGAAGTCAGGATAGGCATAGCGGTCCTCCACGTAGCCATACTTCTTGTCGGTCTTGTCCAACGGGTAGTAGACGTACTGCGATGGATAGCTGCCGGAGAGCGGTTGCAGGGTGCCGTCGGCGGTGTTGGGCTTGAGGTAGGTGTAGGCCGTGTTACCGTCGGTGGAGCCGGCGGGCGCTGTGTGGTCGTAGTAGCGCTTGGCGAGATAGTAGCCGTTGAGGTTGTAGGCCACGGTGCCGTTGTAGAAGGCCTGGTCGGGCATTCTGGTGGCGGAACCACTGCCCGCTGTGGCTGTATAGAGGGCGGCGTTGCTTGCCGGGTAGTAGCTGTTGACGAGCTGGGTGTTGTCGGTGGCGGTGCCGAAGACGGGGTTCACCGCCGCTGCTCCCTCGGGCCGGCTGGTGGCAGTGGTCTTGATCCAGCAGTTTTCCACGAACCCGTCGCCACTGTCGGCTACGCCAGCCGAGGTGAACGAACCGGTAACGCCGAGGTTGTAGACATTGCCGCAGAGGCGGCCGAAGAGTGAGTGGTCGAGGCCGCTGACGGTGTAGCCGTCGCCGTGGAAGTTGCCCTCAAAGCAATTCGTGTCGTCGCCGATGGGGGTCCAAGCGGTGGCACCGCCTGGCGCCGTCTGGTTGGCGCGGAGTATGAACTCCAGGTTCTGGCCTGCCTTGACACGGGGCTTCAGGAGGGCGTGGCCGGTGAGGTCGCCCTGAGTGATGAGGCCGGTTGCCGGGTCGGTCGCGACGGAGGAGCCGTTGAGTACGCTGAGGTCGAAGAGCTGGCGGAAGAGGGCGAGGCCGTTCTGGCTCTCAGGAGTCTCGGTGCCGGAAGCGTCGGTCACTGTGTAGTCGTTGATGTAAATCTTTGAGGCGCGGTCTACGTCTTCATGGTCAATGTAGTAGTGGTGCTGCTTGTCTTCCATCACCTTCTTCAGGTCGTGGTAGTTGGCCACGCTGACGGGCACGGCGTTGGAGTAGGTCTTGCCGAGGTAGGTCTGGGCGTAGTAGGCCACGTAGTAGTTGTTCTGATACCAGTACATGGGCGTGTTGTTGTTCTCGTATGGCAGACCGTTCTTGTGCAGGTCGGCGTCGCCCTCGGAGGGGAATATCTCCCAGCCGGCACTGGTAATCTCGAAGGCACCGGGCGCGACGCTTGGGATGTTCAGGCCTACGGTGGTGCCGGGCAGCACGATGTCGGGCGGCGTGAGCGAGCCAATCTCGGGGATGCCACTTTCGAAGTTGATGTGTATGTTGACAATGTGGCGCTCGCTCACCGGGGTGATGTTGTTGCCACTCTCGTCGCTCTCCTGGTATTCGTAGAGATAGATGACGCTGATAATCTTCTCCTTCTTCAGGTCGTAGATGTCTGGCTCGCGGGCCACGTAGAAGGTGGCCGTCTCAATAGGAGCCGTGCCGTGGATGATGAAGCCCGTCTGCAGGTTGTGGAGCGAGCGGTAGGTGTCCTCGGTGATGAAGATGTCTTGCGGCACAGGCTCGCCCACTGCATAGGTGGTTTTGTTATCCACATTCGTCAGACTTGTGAAGGGGACGCCTTCGCCCTTCTCGCCCACGGTGTAGGACTCGCGGCAGTAGAAGTAGTATTTCTGCTTGTACTGGTTGGTATCCTCGTCTTTCTCAGCCAACTCTTCGGTGATGTTCACCTCCCGTATGTTGTTGGCCCGCTCATTGTCCGTCAGTGAGTTGTAGAGCGTCTGGTCTATCTGCTGTCCTACGGTGTAGGGCAGGTCGCCGCGGATGAAGGGCTGCTTTACCACGTAGTAGGTGCCAGGCGCGCTGATGAGGATGGGCGACCAGTGGACCCGCTCGTTGGGGATGTCCTCAAAGGCTGGGCGCTTGATGCGGGCGTCGTAGCCGGTGTTGATAGTGACCGTTTGGTTGTTTTCGTCTGTATATGTCAGTGTCTGGCTGTCGTTGTGGTAGTAATTGCCTAATTCCGACTGATGCACGTCGGTAGGACTGAACTCAGCCTCGTAGTCAATCGGTTGCGTGGTGGAGTAGATGTTCGGGCTGAGCGGTGTGTGGCCGTCGTACTGAGCGGTAGCCGAATGGATGTCAATCTGCCTCTGTGTGGTGCCCGGCTTGTAGCCGTCATACTGCGGCTTGAAGCCGTAGCCGCCGGCGTAAGTGGGGTCGATGAGCAGGTCGAGGGCATCGTAGTTGAAGATGAAGTTCTGGCGGTCGGTGGCCGACAGGTCGCACCATGCGTCAAGAGCGCGGTAGGCCTGATTGGTAGTGTAGTAGGAACCGCCGTACTTACCACCCTGGGTGACGTAGTAGGCTCCGTCGAAATAGTTGGTGAGGGCGACGCCGGTAAGCCTGCTCGCCAGGCCGTCATATTCGGCGGTGGATATGAGCTGGCCTACGTAGATGTACTCCGTTTCTGAAATCTGCAGCGTACTGGTGCAGAGCTTGGCTTCAGCCTTGGGCATGGCGGCCCATACTTCGGGGGCGTAGTTGGCCTCGTAGACGGGCGTGCCCTTGGCCAGCTGCTGGTCTTCGCCGTTCACGTTCTTGCCGCTCCAGGAGTCGGTCATGACGTAAGCCTGTGCTACCGTGGCCTGGCCTTCGCCAACGTAGCTTGCCACGTTGGCCGTGTAGTTGTGATATACGCTGGAGGGTATGATGTCGCCCGGCTTGTACACCTTCTGCCCGTACACTCCGCTCACCTTTGGCGAGTAGGTGGGACTCTCGTAGTAGAGCGAGTGGTCTACTTTGTAGCTGCCGCTTTTGTCCTTCTCGTTGTAGGCCTCAGCAGAAATCTTTTCGTTCTTGTCAGTCTTCAGCGTATAGTAGTCATCCCACAGGCCTGGGTTGTTCATGTCGTAGGTGAGGATGAAGCCCTGGTTGTGGCCGATGACGTTGGCCTCGCGGAAGACGTGGTCGAAGGTGACCCACTCCTTGCGCTCCTTGTCATAGATGTATTGGCCTGCGGGGTCGTTCTCGTTGTCGGGGTTGGCGATGGCAGGCACACGGTTTTTCAGCGCCGTGTAGTCGTTGGGCAGCAGGACGGTACCCTCGGGGTAGGTAGTGGTCTTGCCGTTGACAGTTATCTCACACTCGGCGATGGTGTTGTAAACCTTGGGTACGAAGTGCTGCTGGTCGGCGGCGGTCAGCGACTGGTAGCTCCAGTAGTCTATGGGGTCGCCGGCGTGATAGGTGATGCCGTTGACGATGACGCTGCCCGTACCGAGGGGCTGGCGCTGGCCGTCAGCGTAGTCGTCGCCATAGTAGGCATAGAGGTTGGGCTGCACGTCGCGCAGTGTCAGCTTGCCGTGCGAGGCTGCCGAAATGGTCAGCGGTATGCTCACCGTCTGGGCGTAGGCCGAGGCGGCACCGGTATAGGCCGATATGTATTGGTCGTAGACGTAGACGCTGCCCTTGATGTACCAGTAGTGGGCTGGCGACTTGTCGGCGCCGTGGTAGGCATTGGCGTTGGGGTAGCAGTCGTCTACTATCTGCTTGGTGTTGTGGACAAAGTTGCCTGAGGTTTCAATCTCCTTCAGGTTTGACTCCGTCTCGTCGTAGACGAAGCGCTTGTAGGTGCGTGCCGTGGCATTGTAGGGCGACAGGTTCACCTTGCTCCATTCCGGGTGCCACGTCTTTGTGCCGTGCTGGTTGCGGGCGTAGACGTAGCCGCCGCCGAGGCCGGTCTTCACGTCGATGAGGTCGAGCTCTACCACGCCCGTGATAAGGCCCCACTCCTTCTCGCTGTCGGGTTTTTTCTCGCTCTCCTCGCGGATAAGCTCCAGATAGACGCCCGATGCCAGACTGACTTTGTTGGGACAGGTGGCGTTGTTGCGGTTGGGCTGTCCCGCGTGACTCTTTTTCCACTCATAGTAGGTGGTGGTGCCGTTGGCGGCATTCTCCTCCCTGCTGCTGTTGGTGGTGCGTATGTAGGAGTATTCGTCGTTCGACACCCCGGCGGCCGTGGCCTGCTCATTGGTGATGAAGAACACGTCGCTGGTCAGGTTGCCCAAGTAGTTCACCATGCTGTAGATGCCGAAGTAGTTGCCATGCTTCTTGTTGTCTTTCGGCTCCGACGTGTTCTGGGCTTTCCGCTGGTTGAGCGATAGTTCGCCCACGCGGTTCAGCGTGTAGCGTGCGTAGTCGGCTTTCTCTGGCACGCGGTCGCGGGCGCCCTGCAGCACGATGCGGCTGCCCCAGATGGCGGCCATGTCGCAGCGCTGTATGGTGTTGAGCAGTCGGCCGGCATAGAGTGAGCAGAAGCCCAGTTCCTCGAAGTATTCGGGGTTGGGGGTGCCGTCGGCGAGGATGAAGCCGGCTTGGTAGGAGGGATTGTCTTCGATGTTGGGGTATACCTCATAGGCAAAGGCATCTTTAAACTCGTCGCTGGTCATGCGGGAACCCTTGCCGTGGACGGTGCCGTTATTGTCGGTGACCTCACTCTTGCAGCGGTAGTTGAGCACGAAGTAGGCACGCTCCCTGTCGCTCATGTTGTCGTACTCCTCCTTGCTTATCTCCTGGTTCTGGCTGTAGTAGTCGGTGCCGAAATTGTCGATGTGCAGTTCGCGCCAGCCGTCGACCATGGTGAGGTTGCCGTCGCCGTAGAGGCCGCCGGTATGCTCGGTGCCGATGGTGATGAGGTCGCGGTTGTAGACATCGCGCAGGGCGGCGGAGACGTTGCCGTAGACGGTGCCGGTGTTGACGTAGGTCAGGTCGGAACCAATGGTGACATTGCCGCCGGCGAAGACGGCGTTGTGGATGGTGACGCCGCTCTCGTAGTTGATTTTGTCCCACTGGGCTTTGTCGGCCGTCTTGTTGAGAAGGCTGTTCAGCTCCTCTGTGGGTACGTACTGGCCCTCGGTGTAGGTGTTGTTGATGGTGATTTCCTGCCCAGGCTTCACTTGGCAGTACGGCTCTACCACGACGTTGCAGTCGAGGCTCAGCTCGCACTGGATGCGGTCTTCTTCTACCCATTTGCTGTAGTAGTAGCCGCCGCCGTCGTTGGGCAGCCCGTTGGTCATCTCGCTCAGGGCCTGGGTCTTGCGCACGCCTTTTTTCGTGCCCGTAGCACTGTAGACGTAGCCCACGTCGCCGCCGCCGAAGACGTTGCCGTAACCGCCGTGAGTGACGTTGTAGACCGTACCCACCTCGCCGCCGCGGATATGCACGTCGGTGCTGCCGAAGACGAAGCCCTTCACACTTTTGTCGAGCGTGGCCAGCACCTCCTCCGACATGAATTTGGTGCCGTCGCCGCCCCAGTTGTCGAAGCCGCGCCCTCCTCCGAAGACGTTGCGCATGACGTGGCCGCCATACAGCTCTACGCTGGCCTTGCCGCCCTTGTAGATGGTGGCCTCATTGTTGACGAAGGCCCACTCGGGCCTGCTGGCCTGTTTCTCGGGCAATGCCGTGCCGCGGCCTATGGGGCCTATCTCGCCGCCGCCGTAGAGCGAGCCGCGCACGGTGCCGCCATACATCTTGATGGCCGACTCGTCGGTGAAGCTGTTGGCCACGTAGCCGCCGCCGAAGATGTTGCCGGCCTTGTCGAGCAGGTTGTCGCCCTCGGTGGCGTCGTCAAGCACCTCTGCGTAAGTCCCGGTGGTGGAACCGCCGGGCACTGTGTAGCGGTAGCCGATGTAGCCGTTGTTCATGGTGACGTGAGCCTTGCCGTAGATGGAGCCGCCCTCGCCTCCACCGTAGACGTTGCGCGCAATGGCGGGCTGTCCGTCGGTCAGGCTGGTGCCGCCGGGGCGGCCGATGACGACGTGGGTCTCGCCGTCGATGTCATGGTCGTTAGACTGTTCCACGTTGCCGATATGGTAGCCTACATGGCCCTCCCATCCGCCGCCATAGACGTTGCGTGCCGTTCCGCCGAGGATGTAGGCGTTGCTGCTGGCGGTGAAGCCGTTGGGGTTGGCTGTCTGGTCATAGTGGCCTATCCCCATCATGTCAATCACGGCACCGCTGGTACCGGCCGCATAGAGGTCTTTGACCACCGTGCCTCCCAGCAGTGCTATGTAGGTGGTGCCGGCAATGGTGGCCCCGGCGCCTCGGCCGCCGCCATAGGCATAGCCCGCCACGGTGGCTCCCTCGTTGATGATGACGTTGGTGTTGTAGCGGTAGCTTTTCCTGTCGCGGTCGTCCATCTCGGCTGTCCTCACCAGCGATGCGTTGCTGAGGTTGAACTTGCTGTCGGTGTTGTAGTTGGTGAAGCCCTCGTCAGGGGTGTAGTACTTGCCAAACGTCCAGGCTTCAGGCCATGCTTCGGTCTTCCAGTCGCCGGAGTACTGGTCGGTCGTGATGGTGGCCGGCGGGGTGGTCTTATAGGCTTGCATGTAAGCCTGTACGCTCTCGGCGTTGAACACCTTTCCGTTCTGGCCGCCGCCATAGACCTCATAGACTTCGGCACCGCTGTTGAGGGCCACCTCCGTGTATTCGGCCCAGGTGTTGGGACCGAAGCCTGCTCCATAGACCGAGGCGGTGTAGCCCCGCTGCTTGTTGGAATACACTTTCGAGCCGATGTTGACCTTGGTGTAGACGGTGCGGCGCTCACTGTTGTTGCCGCCGTAGATGGCCGACGTCTCAGCGTCGTGGCTCGCATAGTTGACATTCGACTCATAGACGTCGCAGGGCCTGACGGTTGAGTTGCCGTAAGCCCCACCGAATATTTTCCCTATCTTGACGGTGGCGCCGGCCGGCACGTTGACCATGGTGCGCCGGGTGATGCCCTCGTTGAAGCTGCCGCCGTATGCGGCACTCAGTTCGCCGTGGACGAGGTCGATGATAGCCGTGGCCTTGTCGGCATTGGCGGTCGTCACGTCTTCCGGCTTGAAATCCATGCCTAAGCCGTCGTAGGCTCCAGCCCCGAACACCTCGGCCGTCTTGAATTTGTCCACGCTCTGCCTGATGTCTATGAGGACGTAGCTGCGGTTTTGCGAGTTGTCGCCCTCACGGTAGCCGCTGTAGCCCTGGCCGGCACCAAAGACATGGGTGAAGGCGTTGCCTTCGTTGGTTATCGGGCGAATGTTGACAAAGGCGTTGTCCAGTGCGGGCTTCTTTTTCACGTGCTCCTTATAGGGTGCCGACGTGTAGTCATAGTCGCCGTAGCAGCCGCCGAAGATGTTGCCCACGTGGCCTTGCAGGTATTCGGTGTAGGCTGAGGCGGTGGTGGGCTCGGCCACGCCCGCCCCAGCGGGGTGGTACACCATGCCGGCGGCCTCGGTGCTGACGTGGCTGGCGAAGCTGGCGCTGCCCTTGATTTCGCCGCCCAGGTCGTTGCCGCCGTAGATGTGGTCGCGAATCCAGGGGAAGCCGGTGTCGTTGGCGTTGCTGGTGTTGAGACCCACGTAGGTCTCTGTGTGTCCCAGGATGTCGGCGTTGCATGAGCCGGCAAAGCTGTTGAAGATGCGCCCGTTGCCTAAGTAGACATGGGTGTCGCCGGCAATGATGCCCTCGAAGCCGCCGCCGTAGATGAACTCGGCCTCGGCCATGCCGGGGTCGTCGCCGTCGGCAAAGCGGGCAACGCCCGGCCATCGGCTGTCGCCCTTGAGGTTGATGGTGGTGCTGTAGGCTGCGTTGTAGTCGTAGCTGTAGTCGCCGTTGTCATCCTTGTCGGGCATACCTGCCGCCGTTTCTTTGCGCTTGCCAACGGCTCCCTTCTCGCCGCCGCCGAATATCTGGAAGACGTAGCCCTTGTTGAGGTTGATGGTGGTAGATCCCCAGATTTCGGAGTAGCGGCCGTAGCCGCCGCCGAAGATGTTGAGGGCCGACCCGAGCACGTCCATGCCCTGCTCGTTGAGTATGACGCCGGTGTTGCGCTGCGTGATTTTGTAGCCGCCCTCGTAGAGCTTGGGTTCGCCGCTCTCATATTCCAGCTTGTCGAAGAGTTTGTTGCGGTCCATGAGGGTCTCGTTGATGTTGATGACCACGTTGCCGTCCACGTGTCCGCTCTCATAGCAGCCTCCGTACACGTGGCCGTTCTTCAGGCGGCGTGCCTTGTCGGCGTCGGTGGGGGTGCCGCCTGCGGGCAGTGCGGTGGGCACGGTGGTCGGCTCTCCTTCGCCGTCAATCACGTTCCATACCAGGGCTGTCTTGCTGTCGTCGGCCCACCGCTTGGGCTCTATCTGCAGACCCTCCAGGTCGAGCACCAGCTTGTTGCCCGTGGCGGCATCCCTGCTGCCGAGCAGTCCGCCCTCGTAGAAGGCGTTCATCCCGTCGTGGGCCTCGACATTGGCCTTGTTGCAGCCGCCCACGAGTTTGTCGTAGATGGTCACCTTGTGGTTGAAGTTTATCTGCTCAACGCCGTCAATCATCATGCTGCCCACGTTGCCGCCACAGAAAAAGGAGCCTATGTAGGCCGTGTGGCCTAAATAGGTGTCGGGGTCGCCGTTGGCCTCGTTGTCGAACACCACGCTGGGTATGAGCTTCATGGCGCAACCCTCCATGTATTTGGCAAACACCTCCTTGTCGGTGAGGTCCATCGTGCTGAAGGCCACCTCCTCCTCGCTCTCGGTGGAGCCGGTCTGATAGTGAAGCTGCTTCTGGGCATACTGCCACAGCACGCCGCCCTCCTGCGCATCCACCATGTTCTCGCCGTTGTTGCCGAGGAAGACGCTCTCGGCAATGACGTGCGAGCCTATCTTCAGCTCCACCTTGGGCTTCGCCTTGCTGCTCGTGGCCAGCGAGGCGCTGTTGCCGCCAAGATAGACGGCGCCTTTGACCACGGTGGGGGTGGCTTCGTCGGGTCCCCAGATGCGTATTGACACCTGCTCGGCGTTGGGGCGGTGACGGTTGAGGGCCTCGGCCGACTGCAGGCCGGTGAACGCCGTGCCCTCCGCGTTGCCGAGGATGCTGTTCACGTCGTAGTAGAAGTCGCCCCAGAGCACGTCGCCCTTGAACTTGTCGTTGTCGGTATAGGCATAGGAGCCGTTGCCGCCGCCGTAGACGCTGCCGCCGATGGTGGTGTAGACACCTATGGCGGTGCCGCCGCGCACGTGGCCGGTGATGTCGTTGCCGCCGTAGACGTTGGTGATGTGTCCGCTGCGCACGAGCACACGTGCGGCGAGGTCGTTGGGAAACTTGTAGCCCTCGGGCGACAAGATTTCCGTGACAGCCTCTCCACCCTCCTCGCGGGGGGCGTCGAGCGGCTCCACGTTGGCCTTGCGGCAGCCGCCGAAGACGTTGACCACCTCAATCTCAGAGGGTCTGACAAGGCCCGTGGCAGGGTCTTTCTTGCCTATCTCCAGCAGCAGGCCTATGGGCGAGGTCATGTCGCCCTCGTTGCCGCCGCTGTAGAGGCTGCCTATCTTGCCGTCCTCCAAGTGCCATGTGGGCTGTATGTGCATGTCGGCCATGTTGTTGCCGCCGAAGACGCGCTGGAAGTTATAGCCGCGCTTGAAGGTGGTGATGTTCAGCCCCATGTCCATCAGTCGCTGGTTGTAGGGCTTGTCCAGTTCTGCCGACAGGTTGCTTAGGTTGACGGTCTCGGGCAGGGTGAGGTGCCCGTTGGCGGTCATCGGCTCCACGGCGTTGTCGATGCAGATGTCGGCCGCCCCCTTCACCGTGGCGTTGTTGCCGCCGGCGAAGACGTAGCCGTAGGTGCCGCCCCGTATTTCCTGGTAGGTCTTGTTCACTTCGGGCAGCGTCATGCCGAAGTAAGGGTTGGTCTCGGCCGTGCCTGCCCGGTAGTCGTAGGCACCGTTGCCGCCGCCGAACATCTGGCCTATGAAGATGCTGAAGGGCTGCGACGTGGTGGTGACGGCCTGGCCGCCTTCGCCGGTGGTGCTCGTCACCGTCCGCTCCGGCGTGACGAGGGTAAAGGCGTCATAGCTGTCGTCAATGCCGTTGGCGGTGGCTTTCTGCAGTTCCGCCGGCACGGTTCTTGTGGCTTCACTGTTGTTGCCTACGGTGCCCGATATGTCGTTGCCGCCATAGACGTAGTTGATGGTGATGTCGCCGCTGATATGCTCGCCGTCGACATGGACGAAGGTGTTGCCGCCAACGTTGGCCTGACGGGCACCGCCAAAGACACTGCCCTCCAGGTTGCCGGCGCGCACGGTGACGCTGGTGCTGCCTGTCAGGTCGCCGGCGTTGCCACCGCCGTAGACGTTGCCGCCGATGTGGATCTGGGCCTGGGCTGACTGAAGATGGAAGACGGAGCGCTGTAGCTGGCCCGTGGGCAACACGACCCCCAGCGTGGCGATGTTCAGCAACAGCGCCAGCACGGTCGTTCTACGTTTACTCCTGCTCTTACTATAACTATATATCTTCATCATCAATCTTCGATTTTCAATCCTCAATGTTCAATTCTCAATCTTCACCGTCGGGTTGTCCAAGTCCGGGTCGGAGAGCATATATAAATAGGTGGGGTTCACGGTCATGTTGACGGTGAACATCCTGCCTCGCGCCAAGTGTATGTATTCGCCCAGGCTGACGGCGTTCTCTGCCGTGCAGTTCTGGCGTATGAGGTTGCCGCGGCGGTCGTAGACGTCGTACGTGCTGCGTATCCTGAAGCTGCTCACCGTCTGTGGCACGAAGCAGGCCTTGAAGAGCGAGGGGCTGGTGGTGAGCGTGATGTCGCCGCCGCTATAGATGGTCTCTGTAAACTGAGTGCTGCCCTCATACTCGCTGAAGGCGACGCTCTTGACAGGCGTCGAGCCGTCGTTGGTCTGCTCTATCCGGACGACGGCGTTCACCCGTGGCGGGGCGGTGGCGGTCATCTCCAGCTTCTTCAGCTTGACGGTGCGCAGCGCGGCGTAGCCGGCATCCACCTTGAAGCTGAAGCGCACGCCGGCGTAGAGGTGGTCGAAGAGCAGGAAGAGGTACTTCTTGCCGCTCTCGCCGATGACGGTCTGGAACCGCCCGGTGGCGAGACCCTCGACGGTCTCCGGTCCCGTGCCCTCCTTGGCCCCTACGATGATGCACACGTCAGAGGCGGTGACGGCCTTCAGCCCGGTGAGCGTCAGCGTGGCCCCGTTGGCGAAGTCGCCGTCCACGGGGCTGATGGTGTGCGTCAGCACGTCGCCGGCGGGTATAAACCCGTAAAGCTGGTAGGTGCCCTCCGTCAGGTCTGCGGTGGTGTGCCATCTGTGCTCGGTGCTGTTGTAGGCGAACTGGTTGTAGCTCTCCGTCGTGCCCTGAGTGAAGCACGCGCCGATGGTCTTGCTCAGCATTGGTGCCTGCAGGGCGTAGTCGCCGCCGGCCTCCACGTCGCTGTAGTCGTAGTAGCCCGTGGGCCACGCCACGGCGCGGGTGAACGGCTCCACCAGCAGGAACGAGGGGCTGAGGGCGCGCAGCTCCACGGTCTGCCACTGCCTCTCGGGCTGGTCGTCAGCACAGCTGCCCAGGGTGGCCATGGCGATGGTCACTGCGAGGCGGGCTATATGGTGAAGGGTTGTCTTCATGTCTTGTTATGGTGTTTACCAGTTATACACTTCGTGCTCCATGTTGCCGACCACCTGCCACGGGGTGAAACTGGCCTGCACGGACTCGAGTACGATGCCTCCCCCGCTGACGTCGAGGATTTTGAAGATGTAGGTGTACTCATAGCCCGGCTCCCAGTTCATGAACTCGGCGGGCACGACGGCGGTCTGCTCCGTGCCGTTGACGCTGACGGCCACCGTGTAGGTTCCCTGGTCGGCGGCGGGCAGCACATAGTAGAAATCGCCGGTGACGGTGAACGCCGTCAGGGCCGCTCCCTGGTCGATGGCGCTCAGCGCCCATTGCTCGCGGGTGTCGGTGCCCGTGAGGGGGTAGGCCACGGTGACGGTGGATTTGCGGTTGATGGTCCTGGCCAGGTCAGTGGGCCGGAAGCTTGTCTGGCTGAGCGACGCTATGGCTTCGTCGGCGGGGTCGGCAAAGGTGAACATGTAGCGCACCTTGGCGTAGGGCTTCATGAAGACGAGCTTCACGGGCCTGCCGAACGGCCGGTCGGGATAGTCGGCGGCATTGCCGGTGCTGAACCACAGGCGGCTGTAGTAGGGGGTGTCGTCGATGGCGCTTTGGGTGGTGGCGTCGGCGCTGAAGGTCAGCCTGCAGGCCGTGGGCGCGGCGGTGGCCGTCACCGTGCCGGTGGCCGACACTTCGGCAAAGGCCAGAAACCGGTAGGCCCTGGCGCTCCAGTCCCAGTATTTGATGGTCTGTTCCTGCTGGCCGGCGGGCTGCTGGCCCAGGTATTCCCAGCCGTCGCTGTTGGTGGCAGAACTGTTGGCCGAGTTCGCCACCCAGTTCACCCGGTAGCCCGGGAACACCTGCTGCAGGTCGCCGTAGCCGGCCGTTTCGCCGTAGCTCATGTTCTTGTAGCCGTAGACGTGGAAGGTCTGGGCCGTTGCCTCGAGCGGTGTCGTGCTGCGGGTCACCTCGGTGCCGTCGGCCAAGGAGCTGCTGAAGCTGATGGGGACCGCGGCGGGCACCGGCTGAGGGGGCACCTCCTCAGCGCGCTCGCCGGAGCAGGCCGTGAGGGCGAACAGGGCGGCAAGGGCAATGAGGCCCATGGGTCTGTTGCCCTTATTGGCCTCATAGCACTTGTCGCCTCCTGTGGGGCGCTGTCGTTTGGTCTCTTTATTGTCCATTCTGTTTTTCTTTTCCGGCACGCGAGGCCCGGCCTCTTTGCGCGTACCTTTATATTTTGGTTTGTAGCCCGCCGGGGAGTCGAACCCCAGCGAGCTTTTGTGGTCAGCGGGCTTACTGCACCTTGATGATCTTGGTGTAGTACACGCCGTCGTTCTTAGTGTATTTGTCGAAGTAGGTCTGGCCATTCACAGCTTCGGTCTCGGTGGCTTCGACGTAGTTGGTAGTGTCAAGCTCGTACCAGTCGGTGGTCTGCTGGGGCAGGATGACGCAGTAGGTGTAGACTTCAACCTCACCATCTGTGGTCTTCTGGTAGTAGGCGGTGCCGTTGACAGGGGTGGTATCCGTCTTGCCTGTATAGTTTGTGCCGTCGAACGTATAGAGTTCGGTATCAGCGAAGGCTGCGTAGGCAATGTTGTTAGCAGCCTTGTAGGTCATACCGTTGTCGGTAGTATAGTAATACGTAGTACCCGTTTTAGCATAGCCGGAGGCGATGGTGGTGCCGTGTTCGTCAAGGTACAGGTTGCCAACACCCTGGCCGATGAACGGGGTCTGCATGGTGTAGACTCCTCCATTCAAAGCGAAATACTTCACGCCCTTCTGAGCATCGGTGGCGGCGGGAGTCTTGTAGTCGTAGCGGTACTTGGTCTGACCAGTGGCGAACTCGTTAAAGGCAAGAGCCTGATAGATGTCTTTGTCGTTTGCGGTTGTCTTGATAGTCTTGAAGTAAACAAAAGCGTATGTTTTACCTGCCTGTGGAGTGAACTTGGCAGCCTGATTTGTTTCCACGGTGATAACGTTGCCGTCAACGCCGTATTCAACCTTGTCTGTTAAAGTCAACTTGTCAGGTTTACTGTCGGTTTTCACCAATTCCAATCCATTCCGTCCAACAACATTGCCATTCTTCGTGTCGTCATCGCGAATTTGGAGCGCATCGTTTACAAGTGCTTCGGTTGTTCCTTCTGCCACTTGATAGAGTGCTACCATTCCATTGCCTGATGGTTGGAATTTCACCAGTTTGCCGTTGGCAAGGTCGGGTGTATTGCCGGTGTTACCGTCGTTTACAGTTACGTAGATATCACCAGTAGAAGCAATATACTCATTGTTGTTAACCACGTTCGAGCCTTTCTGGTAGGTAGTGATGCTGGGTGTTGACACAAGGGTGATGGTCTCCTGCGTGTTGTCATTGTCTTCGTCGTTCACTACTACGGCGTCGAAGGTGATGGGATAGAGGCCTGCGGGGTCGCTGTTGACACTGGTGTCATCGGGCTTGGTGGGGTCGTAGACACCGGTGTAGCCGTTGGTCTTGTCGCTGATTTTGAAGAGGTAGGTGTAGGCGTAGCCGGCCTTCCACTGCGTGTAGATGCTGGGCACCTGGGCGGTGGCTCCCTTGACGGTGATGGTCTCGCCCGAGCCGTCAATGCTCTCAAGCGTGTAGTTCACACGGAGGTTCAGGTTGGTACCGCTCTCGTTGGGCAGATACTGGGTGTAGTAGTTGCCTTGGGCCTGTCCTGCCATAGAGGCGGTGTTAGAGGTGCGTCCGAGGAACACGTTGCCTTCGGTCTTCTCACCCTTCTCGGCGATGGTGTAGTTAAGCCCTCCAAAATCAACGGTCGTTTTCTGATCTTTATCTACGCCTCCGATTTTACCATCGAACTTGATGTGGGCCTGGTTGTTGTCAGCATCGGCGGGAGTGTCAACCGTGGGGAAATAGATGGTGTATGTACCCTCATTGTAAATCGCTCCGGCGGTAGTTGTGAAAAGAACAGGCTTTGTCGATTCTGTAGGAAGAGCCTTGTCAGCCTCTGCATAGAATTGCACATCCTTAACGGAGTAGCCGGGCACCGTCTCGTAGATACCCATACGCACCTTTGAGCCGAGCTGGCGGAATTTGAGTGTGACGGGTTTCTGGTAGTCATCTTTCGCCACTGTTACAAGGTCAGAGATGTAGCAGTTGGCTAAGTCAATAGCTGACCCTTGGAATGTGTAGGCTGCACCAGACGCTCCTGTTGCGCTCTTTGTGTCAATTTCAGAAACAAGCACTTTGCCAGACTCAGGTGTGCCTGAGTAGATAGGCGTAACAGTTTTTTTGGTACCGTTGTCATCGTAGGTACCCATAGCCCATGCAATAAAGTCATACTGCGGCTGCGAGTAGTCCCAGTACTTGATGGTCTGGGCGACGATGCCGTTGTCAGTGGCGTGCTGGATAGGTGCTTTGCCCACGTACTCCCAGTTAGCGGAGTTCGACTCGGTGGTGTTGGCGGTGTTCTCGGCGTACTCTACGAGGTAGTTGTCGAACACGAGGCTACTTTTGCCGTCTTCCCAAGCAGTTTTTGAGCCTTTGTAACCGCTGACCACGAACTTGTTGCCGAGTTTCTCGGCAGCCTCCTTGCCCGTGAGGTCGGCGCGGGTGAAGTTGTTCTTCAGCGAACTGAACATGATGGGGGCCATGGTGTCCGTCGTCTCAACGGGCGGGGCCTCAGCGATGAAGTCATCGCTGGAGCAGCTGGCCAATGCCGTGATTGCCAAGGCTGCGTAAATGTAATGCTTCGTTTTCATAATGCTTTAAAAAATTAGAGAGTTAATAATGTTTCCTGTATTCTGATGTTACATTTCAAATTCGTGGGTGCCCCCGTCCTCATAGTCCTTGACCACGGCGTCGAAGCCTGAGCCGCCGGAACGCTGGGGTACGGGGATGGTGTCCATGTTGAGCTCGACGGTGATGATGCCGCCCTTGTATCGCCGGCGCACCTGGTCGGTGACGTCGAAGACGAAGGTGGAGTCCATGCCGTTGTTGAACTGCATGTTGACATCCATGTAGTGCCGGTATTCGTCGCGCACCTCGCTGGCCCGGCTGATGTCGTTGGCGCGGTGGTTGCAGATGCCGAAGGTCATGAGCCGTCCGCCGATGATGTCGACGCGCTCGTCGTTCATGCGGCAGTTGGGCTTCAGCCGGGCGTTGTAGTAGACGGTGATGGCGTCGGTGCCCGCCTGGCCGGTGTTGAGGTTGGTGGTGCGCGCCAGCCCTGAGAGGTCGGCGGCGCCGTCGATGCCGGCCACGCGGCCCCGGTTGTTGTGGATGATGACCTGTGTGAGGTAGATGTAGGTGACGGGGCGCAGCATCATGTAGAGGGTCCTGACGTAGGCCTGGCGCTGCGGGTCGTAGGTGAAGCCCCGCAGGTCGGCATTGATTTCTATGGCCTGCTCATAGGCCGTGAAGAGGGGCTCCGGCTCGTAGAAGGCCTGGGTGTAGCGCGGGGCATGGTAGCGTGCGGGCCGCATGCTCTGGTTGGTGTAGGCGGTGACGCTGTCGAGCGACGCCTGCTCGTTGAAGACGAGGCTTTGCACGCCGTCGAGGGTCTGTATGTCGTTCCACACAAGGAGATCCCAGAACCCCCAGTCGTAGCGCTCTTGGAAGTAGTTGCCCTTGACGGTGTTGCTGACGACGCCGGTGTGGGGGGCGCGGGGCGCGCTGCCGGTGTAGTAGCGCCTGAGGCAGAAGGTGGTGGGCATGACGTAGCCCTGCTCGCCGAAGAGGCGGCGGTCCTCGTCGTCCCATCCGTAGTACCACTCGTCGTGCCAGTCGTAGGGGTCGTCATAGTCCCAGTAGACGTCGAGGCTGAGGTCTACGATGGGCAGGTGCATCGTCACCTCCTGGGCGTCGTAGAGGTGGAGCGGCGGCTCGGGGCTGCAGGAGGCGGTGAGCGCCAGGGGGAGAGTGGCGACGAGGAGGAGGCTGCGGCAACGCCGCAGCACAGCCGACAAGCGGGGGGATTGGGCTTGGCGTGTCATGGGGCGGTCCTCCTTTCCTGGGGCTCATAAGGCTCATGGCCGATGAAACTGGCGCCGCGCTTCTGCTGACGGCGGTAGAGCAGGTCGTAGCTCAGGGTGATGCCGATGCGGGTGGGGCCGAGCCAGTTCCAGCGGTACTGCCGCTTCTTGAAGAGGGCGGGCTTCTGCGTCCACTTGTAGTAATAGAGGTGGTCGCGGTAGGCGGGATTGACAGGGTTCTCGTACTGGTAGGGGTCGTACTTGCAGTGGAAGAAGCCGGCCTGCAGGCCCAGCTCCATGCGCCAGTGGCCGTTCTTAGACAGGGGCACGGCATAGCCCGCGCCGAGGCCCGCACCGAAGCCTTCGCCCACCCATCCGCGGTTGGCGTCGAAGCAGATGCCGAAGAGGCCGCCGTGGGCGTAGGCCTGCAGGTAGAAACCGGCGTAGGCGGGGGCCTTGTAGGGGGGGCCGGACCCGTTGGCCCTCAGGTAGTAGCGGGTCTCCACCTGGTAGTTGCGCACCTGGAAATACTTGTGGGCGTCGTAGTCCTGCCACCACGGCATGTCGAAGGAGGCGCCGTAGGTTATATGGCCCCGCTTGGGGTAGTACTCTATGGCGATGTTGGGCATGGGACACCAGCGGTTGTAGCCGGGCATGTAGGCGAAGTCCATCAGCAGGTTGGTCTTCACGGAGAGCATCTCGCGGCGGGGAGCGGCAGTAGCGACGGAGGCAGTGGCAGCGGCGACGCCGCTGCATAGCGGACCTATGGCGACGCCGCTGCATAGCCAACCTACGGCGGCGGTGTCGGCAGGGGCAACGCGGGGGAGGGGGGCGATGGGCCTGAGGTGAGTCATCGGGACCGTCTCGGGGCGGGGTGGGGTGGCGCGGCGGAAGAAGAGCATGATGCGGGCCGTGCGCAGGGCGGGGAAATAGTCGCGCAGCAGGCGGCGCCAGAGGGCCCCCCCGCCGGCCGACTGCAGCGACAGCTTGAGATTGGCGTAGTCGCCTGTGGGCAGGTGTTGGTCGCAGAGCTGCTGCACCAGCGGGTAGTCGTGGTCGCCGTTGCGCAGCATCATGAGTGCCAGCGTGCGGTAGTCCTCGGGCTCTGTGTCGAGGCTGAGGTCGCGCTCGGCCGCGTTGAAGAGCATGCGCTGGCGCAGGAAACTGATAAGGGCCTGGGCGCGCTTCTATCCCAGCGTCTTGTTGTTGAGGTAGTGCCCTTCGGGCGATGCCGCGCCCCTGATGATGATGTAGGCCAGCTCGAGGCTGTCGGCATTGATGCGCGGCAGCACCCTGTCGTTCAGTTCGCGCAACAGCGGGTCGTTGATGTTGGGCCGGTACTGGTTGACGGCGAAGGGCAGCCGGGCAGACTGGTCGTAGAAAGCCTCATCGCTGATGGCGATGGTGTCGCCCTTTTCCACAAAACGTATGTAGGGGTACTGGTGGTAGAAGGTGGTGTCGGGAACGAATACCGGTGAGGGTATGACGGTAGCCTGCAGTCGCGATGTCAGCATCACCGCGGCTACGCCTACAGCCATTACATACATTCCCCTTTTATCCATAATTGGTTATTATAGTTGATTGTTATGTTCCTCTTACGAGTATTGCGCTGTTGTAAAATTTTATCAGCACGAAACATTTATTAACCCATTGAAAATACAAATATATATAATTTTTTTGTAGATGTGTACAATCTTATATAATTATTTACATAACATTGAGTAAAATTAACACAATTTTAATTATTGTTATGGATTATTATTTTCCATACGAACAAATAAAACTGGAAACTATGCTATGAGTGCTATAGTTGGCTATAATTGATTGTTGATAAGCTGGTTGGCTTATAGCATAGTTTTCGGAAACTATGCTATAACCATGCTATGAACTATGCTATAGTCGGGGATTTGTAGGATGATTGCCCTCGAAAAGGTACATTGGTTTTATCGCTTGCAGCCGCCGCCGACAGAGACACCGCTTGCCTGTTGTCGGCCAGACGGTGTTGGTTGGCGTGGCAGACGGTGTGGTGTGACGGCACAGCGAGGCTGGTTTGAGGGGAAAAAGCTATATGGTTGCAGCCTTGCGCGTAGGCGCAAAACACTTTGCGGGCCGGCGCAAAACGCCTTGCGGGCCAGCGCAAAATAGAAACCCCACCCCCAAACCTCCCTGGGGCTATTGCACAGTTTATAGCATGGTTGTAGCATAGTTTCCGGAAACTATGCTATAGGGTAATCTGCTGACATCAAGAGGGTTACATCCAACTATAGCCGGTATAGCAGGGTTTTGGCCTTTTTGATGGATAGACAGGGAAGTGGCTACTTGGCGAACCCCTGACGGGCGATAGCCTGGAGGAGGGTGGCGGAGAGGGCCTCGTTGTCGCGGCGGGTGTAGCGTATGTCGGTGAACACCTGGGCCAGGGTCTGTTTGCCGTTTTCTTCTACGAAATGGCGGTTTTCTGGCAGTTGTTCCTTCTCGGCGTAGTAGTGGTCGATAGCCTCCGGCGTATAGTCGTGATAGGACTCCTGATGGACAAAGCTCTCGGCGGACAGACGGTCAGAGAGCGGAGGCTGCTCGGCAGGCCATCCCACGGTGAGCGTGGCCACGGGGAAGGTGAGGCGGGGCAGCTGCAGCGTGTCGATGATGAGCTGGGGCTGGTAGACGGTGGTGCCGAGGTAGCAGTAGCCCAGGCCCTCCTCGTCCATGAGGTTGCAGAGCGTCTGCGTGTAGAGCAGGGCGTCGGTAGCGGCGTTGATGAACGACAGCGGGTTGTCGTAGCCCGGGGCGGCCTGCCGCTCCTGACACCAGCGGGTGGTGCGGTTGAAGTCGGCGCAGACAGTGAGCACCACCGGCGCCCCGGTCACCATGGGCTGGTTGAAGTGGGCGGGGGCGAGGCGGGCCTTCATGTCGGCCGAGCGGGTGACGACGACGGAGTAGAGTTGCAGGTTGCCCATGGTCTGCGTGCGGGCGGCCTCGGTCAGGAGGCGGTTCAGCAGTTCGTCGCTGACGGGCTGGTCCGTGTAGCGGCGGATGGTGCGGCGGTTAAGCAGGTTTTTCATATATATTCGTTTTTGCGCACAAAGTTACGAAAAAAGACTGTAACAAAGAAGCAATTTTCGAAGATTAACGCAGAATGACCGTGAAATAACAACGACGCTACCATTTGGTCGTTTCAGAAGTCGTCATCGTCTTTCACCAGATTGAGGAGATAGACTTTTAGCTTGTCGAGGAGGGTGGTGGGACTCTGCGGTGCTTCGGACACGGATGCTCGGACCGGCTCCGCCTCCTCGGCAGGCTCAGGGGCGGGAGCGGGCTCAACCTCGAAGGG